>JBILBW010000202.1:0-3601 GCA_044353465.1 Rariglobus sp.
CCCGCAAACTTTACCCCGCCACCATCGACGACCTGTGCGCGGTCATGAGCGCCGACTCGCTTGGCCGCCCGCCCCTCACCGGCGCCGAAAACCTCCCGCTGATCGCCACCCTCCGGCATCGCGCCCACGAGCTCAACCTCCGCCAAAACCCGCCCCGCCCCATCCTGCTTGGGCGGCACCTGATTCACCTCGGGTACACCCCCGGCCCGCAGTTCTCGGCCATCTTACACGCCGCTTTTGAGGCCCAGCTCGACGGTGCGTTCACTGACGTGGAAGGCGCGCTCACCTGGATGAGAAACGATTTGCATCATCGCCCTGAGGCCAAGTCGTGACAAAATCCGCGCGAAGCGTTTTCGTAGCGATCCCCTTTTCTCCCGAAAACATGCACACTCAACTCGACCAGCTGAAACAGTTCACCGTTGTCGTCGCTGATACTGGCGACTTCGCCTCCATGAAGGAGTTCGCTCCCCGTGACGCCACGACAAACCCCTCGCTCATCCTAAAGGCCGCCGCCATGCCTGCCTACGCCTCCCTGATGGACCAGGCGATCAAGGACGCCGGTGCAACCGCGTCCCTCCCTGAAGTCATCGACCGGCTGCTGGTCGTGTTCGGTCTGGAGATCCTTAAGATCGTTCCCGGCCGCGTGTCCTCCGAGGTCGATGCTCGCCTCTCCTTCGACACCGCCGCCACCGTGGCCAAGGCGCGCGAGATCATGGGCCTCTACGAAAAAGCCGGTATCGGCCGCGACCGCGTGTTGATCAAAATCGCCTCCACGTGGGAGGGCATTAAGGCCGCCGAGTTATTGGAAAAAGAAGGCATCCACTGCAATCTCACGCTGTTGTTTTCGTTCGCCCAGGCCGTGGCCTGCGCTGAGGCGAAGATCACCCTGATCTCACCTTTTGTCGGACGCATCCTCGACTGGCATAAGGCCAAGAACCCCACCGCCATCTTCGTCGGCGCGGCCGACCCCGGCGTGATCTCGGTCACGCAAATTTACACGTATTACAAAAAGTTTGGCTATAAGACCGAGGTCATGGGTGCATCCTTTCGAAACACTGGCGAAATCATCGAGCTGGCCGGTTGCGACCTGCTGACCATCGCCCCAACGCTGCTGGCCGAGCTGAAGGCGTCCAACGAACCGCTGGTGCGCAAGCTCGACCCGGCTGCGGCGGCCAGCGCCAACCTCAAGCAGGTCTCGTTCACCGAAGCCGCCTTCCGTTTTGCGATGAACGACGACGCCCTCGCCACCGAAAAGACCGCTGAAGGCATCCGCCAGTTCTCGGTCGATATCGTCAAGCTCGAGCAGCTCATCGCCCAAAAGCGCGGTTGATTCCCGCGCTGCCGCAGCTCAGCCCTGCACCCAGTGGCCGACAAAGCCCGACGCCCGCAACGGCCGCGGGCTTTTTTATGCCTCGAATCCGCACGCCGACAACGACTGCACGGGATAACCAAGGGCGGCCCACCATTCACGCCGGCCCCGCCGCAAACGCTCGCTTCCGCGGGGCGCCCTGGCCTTTCTATCTTTAATCATGGACGGCACCCTTTTTATCCAAGACCTCGCCCTCGTGCTCCTCGCCGCCGGGCTGGCCGGTGCCCTTTGCAAACGCCTCGGGTTGTCCGTGATCGTCGGGTTCCTTGCCGCCGGCCTGCTGATCGGTCCCCACATTCCGCTGTTTTCCCTGGTGACCGATGTCGAGCGCATCCAAACGCTCTCCCAAGTCGGACTGGTGTTCCTGATGTTTTCGATCGGGCTGGGCCTGAGCCTGACCAAACTCGCCCGGCTCGGCCTACCCACCTTGGCTGCCACCGCATTGGGTGCATTCGGAATGCTCCACCTCACGCAGTTAATCGGTGCGCTGGCCGGTTGGTCGCCGCTGCACAGCCTGTTTGTCGCCAGCATGGTGATGGTTTCCAGCTCCGCGGTGATCGCTAAAACCGTAACCGAGCTCAAACTCACCCACGAGGGCTCCGCCCAACGCGCCCTCGGCATCTCGGTGATGGAAGACGTGGTCGCAATCGTCATGCTCACCCTGCTCGCCAGCCAAGTGCAGGCCGGAGCCACCGGCAACGATCCCCACCTCGGCATCCTCCTCGCCTCCCTGAGCGCCTTCGTGGTCATGCTCGTCGGCATCGGGCTTTTTTTTATTCCGCGACTGCTGCGCCGGCTGGAGGCCAGAGCCGATCCCGAGTTGCAGACCATCATCGTGGCGGGCGTCCTTTTCCTGCTTTCCCTTTTGGCCGCCAAGGCCGGTTATTCTCTGGCGCTGGGCGCATTTCTGCTTGGCGCCATCGTCGCTGAGATGCCGCAAAAAGCCGCGGTGGAAAAAGCCTTCGCCGGCCTGCGGGACCTGTTCAGCAGCGTCTTCTTTGTGTCCATCGGGATGATGATCGAACTGCCCCTGCTGGCCCAGGCATGGCCGTGGATTCTTGGCCTGTTCCTTTTGGTGATGATCGCCCGCCCGGTCTGCACCGGCGTGGCCATGGTGCTGACCGGCACGGCTCCAGGAGAAGCCCGCCGCGCCAGCCTGCTGCTCACTCCAATTGGTGAATTTTCCTTTATCATCGCCCAGCTCGGCGTGGCCGGGGGTGTACTGCCCCGAACTTACTACCCGATCGCCGTGGGCACCTCGATCCTTACGGTTTTGGCCACCCCGCTGATCAACCGCCACGCCGACACCTTAATCACCCTGTCGCAGCGCCTCGAACCCCGCTGGCTGACCCGCACTCTGGAGGCCTACCAAGGCTGGCTCCAGCAGTTGCAAGACCGGAAAAACGCCCCGTTGGCGTGGCGTCTGGTGCGCGGTCGCCTGCTGCAGATCGGCGGGGAAATCCTCATCGCCACCGGCCTGCTCATTTTCTCGGGGCCGCTGCTCGACGCCCTCAAATCCACCGTTGATGCGGGCCGGGTCAAAGACGCCGTGATGACCTCAGGCTTCTGGAGCGTAGTCGGGCTGCTGCTGCTGATCATGCTGGTGGCGCTTTGGCGTAACATCTCCGCAGTGGTCATGATCCTCGCCGAAGGTCTGGCCGGGGGCACTCGCCTGCCCGCCTCCGTGCTCGAAAGTAGCCTGCGCACCCTTGCTGCGGTCATGCTGGGTTACTGGCTCTACGCTATCCTCCCGTTCGCGGTTTTGCCCGGCTGGGGTTGGGCCCTGGTCGCCCTGACCGCCATCGTTGTGGTCGCGGTTAGTTCCAGCCGCCTGATTTACTGGCACAGCACGTGGCAATCCTCCGTCCATGACGTCTTTAACGCCGAGCCCGTGGCCCCGCTCAAGGCTCGCTCCACCGCCCGCGTTGCCCTCGACCAAGGTCTGGAATCATGGAACCTCCACCTCGACGATTGTATCGTGCCCGATGACGCCGCCTATGCCGGCAGCGATCTGGCCCACCTCGCAATCCCGACCCGCTTCGGCTGCTCGGTGATCGAACTGGAGCGCAACGGCTATGTGATCACCCGCACCGGCCCCGACCTGCGCGTCTACCCGGGCGACAAACTCATGCTCCTGGGTAAATCCACCGACTTGGTCGCCGCACGCAGCTTTATCGAGGGCCAGAAACAGCCCGTCGCGGAAGGGGCCGCCGAGTTCGGTGGCTCGGTGCT
>JBILBW010000089.1:0-11349 GCA_044353465.1 Rariglobus sp.
GAGCGATTATGGTTACTACCCGTTGATCGGCACAGATAACAAGGTGGTAACGGCCAGCTTTCTAGGCGCACTAACCGCAAAAGATGCCTCTGGGGCAGCGCTTGCCAGCAATGATTTGAATCTGAAAGGAAATAAGCGTAAGCTTTCTTTTTATTCTGCTGCGCAATCGGATTTAACCTCGACTGCCAGTGGCGATACCACCACCGGAAACTTGAAAGATGCTTTTGGTAATATCGATTTTGCTGTCTATACCGATACCGATGGCGACGGAATTATCAATGCCTCGGATTCTTTGACAACAGCTGTCAGGGTCACTGGAGTTGATGCCTCTGTGGGGTTTGCGCCAGATGACACGGCAGCTGGTGTTCGTGCCGGCGTGATCTTTTATTCGGCGGGCAAGGGGACCAGTGCGAAAGACATCGTTACCAGTTGGTAGGCCCGGCGGCTTTTTATTTAAACATGAACACGCCTAACCCACTGCGCCGCCGATCTGCGGCTTTTACCCTGATTGAGTTGTTGGTGGTCATCGGCCTAATCGGCCTGTTGGCGGGTGGGCTCGGGGTGGCCATGAAAAACAAAAACCCCGGCTCGGCTTTGCGCTCCGCCCAAAGCATTCTGGTCAGCCTATTGTCCTCGGCCCGCGCCCAGTCCGCCCTTAATCAGGTCAATGCGATGATTTTGGTACAGGCAGATCCGGACCTGCCGAATTTTTTACGTTCGGTGAAAGTCGTGGTTCAAACCACGACAAATTCATGGACTGAAGTGGGCGGTGAGGTCGTGCTGCCAGAGGGGATTTACGTGGTGCCTCCCCCGAATGCCAATTTGGCCGGGGTGACTTTAAAAAGTTCAGATGCAAAGCGTTTATCGCGTTTCGTGGGTTCGAATACAATTATGGGTACAACTATTGGCTTATTGGATGGTAAGTATCTTCAGTCCATGCACCTGACCGCTCTAGGTAGTGTCTCTGACACAGGTAGTGTTTCGGGGACTGCTGGAGTCAAAGTAACGGGTGGGCGAATGCTTGTAGCGGCCGGTAATCAGACGGGTGATAAAACCTGGACGCTGGAAAATGACAGTGCGATCCGTGGCTTTGTGGTAAGTTCCTACGGGGTTGCCACTTTGATTAATGATACAACAACTTTGAATAACTAATTTTATATGAAATACACTAAACATCGTTCGGGTTTTTCTCTGGTTGAGGTGGTGGTTTCGGTGGGTATTTTCGCGGTGGCGATTGTCGGTATCATTGGGCTTTTTGCCCCGACCACCAAAAACGTGGCCGCCGTGGCCGATTCCGACAACTCCACGCGGGCGGTGGCGGCGATTCAGCAGTCTTTAAAAGAAACGGCCAGTACGACCGCAGGTTTTAGTAACCTTATTTCGGCAGCAGATAATAACACCTACATTTTTTATGCAAGCCGGGGAGGGGATAAAGTTGATACAATTACAACTTTGGGTGCTCGTAGTCCGGTTGTAACCAATCTTGCAGATGCTTTTTTCGAGTTTTCGTTGGCTCGAAATACTGCTCTTTCCCAGGCGGGACCCAATCCGGTTTCTGGTAAATTATATGACGACGAAGCAGGTTATTTTGCTTTTACCATTAGTCTCCGTTGGCCGGCCTATTTACCTAACGGAAATAAAGTCACTGATGACAGCCAAAAAAGCACCTTGATCATTCCTGCAGCCGTGACCCGTTAATTATATGTGTTCCAACCATTCTAAACTCAGCGGGCGGGCTGGTTTTACCCTGATCGAGCTGATGGTCGCGATTGGCGTGACCGCCTTGCTCGTCAGCTTGATGTTGACCATCACGATCAACGTTATGGGCGGTTGGAACAAGTCCTCGGGTTCGCTTACGTCCGGCAACCAAGCCCGCCTAGTGTTGGATATGCTTAGCCGCGATTTGCAGGGCTTGGTGATGAAGCAGGATGGGAATGTTTGGCTAGCCGCAACCATTCAGCAGGACCAGACCGGCGGTGGTGATTCGGGAGTAGTTGGGGCCGTTTGGAGTCCGCGAAAGCCATCAGGCACCGCCTCTTCGGCTACAGACACCTCGGGGTCTTTTTACATGTCTTCTAATTTAGAAGATTGTCGTTTTGGTCAGGCGGGGACTTGGTTGCGTTTTTTTACTTCAGTTACAGACACTAACACGGCCGCCGGGACTAATACGCATATATCGGCCCCTCGTGCGGTGGCATATCAGATCGTACGATTACCTGTCGTCTATGTCACCACTGGCGGCGCTGAATACCGATATCAGCTTTTCCGTTCTGAGGTGAGCTCCGAAAATACGTTTACGGCGGGGTATGATATTTTAAATTCAAATTATACCAGTACGACGGAAACATCTGATTTGGTTGGAGCTGGTATTATTCGTAACCCCGAAGTAAGTAGTCGTGATCGTTCACTTATTGTTGCTAATAATGTGATTGATTTAGGCATCAAGCTTTACATGCGCGAAACCGATCCGACGACCAGTTTAGTTACCCCTCGATTGATTTTTCCAGCAACAGCAGCAGCAAGCCCCAATCCAACTACGGGTAAACCTGTATCGCCCCTTGCAGGCTCCTTCACGACGCAAACGTCGGGAGTGCAGCTTTCCCACTATGCTAAGAGTGTTACTCCGTCCGCATCGGATTATTATAGAAACTCAATACCTCATGTTGTTGAAATTATGGTACGTGTCTTGACTGACGAAGGCGTGAATCAAATCGAATTGTTTGAGAATCCACCGAGTGGTTATGTTGCACCTGCAGGAACTACCTGGTGGGACATAGCCCTTAAAAACTCTAAAGTCTTTACTCGCCGGATCGAGCTTAACGCTAACGGGCTGTAATTATACAACGACGCTCGGGGACGGCTATAAAGAGGAGCTCATCAATAGGGGCTCCGCTTTTTTTATCCTGTCACCGTTTCCAACGAACAGCCGTCGGCATCGCCGGATGGGGTTTCACAGTTGGGGCGGGCAATTACCCCGGGATAGGGTTCGTCGGCAAAGACCTTGACCGGCTCGGTCAGTAAATGCTGGTCGCAGACCGTAAACAACTGCGCCTCCGATTCCGTCCTCCGCATGTCGTGCAAAAACGCCCCGGTGCCGTCCACCCCCTGGCCGACGAAGTTGAGGTACTTCTTCATCTTGTTGACGTGGATGCGTTCGTCCAGGCCCTCGACTTGGGTGGCGCGGTAGAGGCGTTCCACGTACTCGCGCACGTCGGCCAGGGTAATCGGCGTCACCGGCTGGTGGGTGAAGGCTTGGCGGCACTGGCGGAAAATCCACGGGTTGCGGATGGCGTGGCGGCCAATCATCACCCCGGCGGCGCGGGTTTGTCCGAGGACGCGCCCGGCGGTGGCGGCGGAGGTGATGTTGCCGTTGGCAAGCACGGGGCATTTTACCCGCTCGGTGGCCCGGGCGATGAAGTCGTAGTGCACCTCGCTGCGATACATTTCTTTGACCGTGCGGCCGTGCAAGCTGAGCAGGTCGACGTCGTGTTTGTTGATCAGGTCGAGGATGCGCTCGAAGTGGGTGGTGTCGTCAAAACCGATGCGCATTTTGACGGTGAAGCGCCCGGGGATGGCCTGGCGGAGGACGCCGAGGATGTCGTCGATCTTGGCGGGGTCGCGCAGGAGGCCGCCGCCTACGTTTTTCTTGTAAACTTTGGGGGCGGGGCAGCCCATGTTGAGGTCGACGCCGGCGACGGGGTGGGCGAGCAGTTCGGTTGCAGAACGGGCGAGGTGGTGGAGGTCCTCGCCGATCAACTGGGCGAACACGGGCCGGCCGGTGGTGTTTTCGTCGATCGCGCGCAGGATGTGTTTTTCGAGCCGTGACTGGGCGTGGACGCGGAAAAACTCGGTGAAGAAGTAGTCGGGCGCGCCGTAGTGGGCGATCACGCTCATGAAGGCCAGATCGGTGACGTCCTGCATCGGCGCGAGGGCGGTGAGCGGGCTGCCGGGCAGGATCGAGGCGGGCAGGGGCAGGGCGGAGGAGGCAACCCCGGGGGTTGTGCCCGTTCCTAGGGGGGCGGCGACGCCGGGCTTACTTGTCATCTTCGTCCTCGTCCTCGGGCGCGGGGGGCTCTTCGTTTTGCTGGCGCAGGACCCGTTCAAGGATCTCGGTCATGTCTTCCACCGCGTCGTAGACCTTTTTGGCGACGAGGAGCGGGCGGCGGTGCTGGAGCGCGAGCACCGTCGAGTCGCTGGGGCGGGCGTCGAGCTCGACGATTTTTTTGCCCAACTCGTTTTCCATGCGGATGAGGATGCGGGCAAAAAAGGTGCCTTCTTTGACGTCGTTGATGACCACGTGGTCGATGGAGGCGCCCAGGCCGGTGAGGATGTGGCCGATGAGGTCGTGGGTGAGGGGGCGCTCTTTCTTGATGCCGTCGAGGGTCATCTGGATGGCGTTGCCCACCGAGTGGTCGACGTAGATCACGAAGGTCTTGGCGTCATCCCCCAAAAACACCGCGCAGCCGTTGGAGGTGGGCATGACACCTTTAACAATCACGGGGACGACATCGTGTTTCATGGGGAAAACGTGGTGGGGGTGGGAGCGGGCTGCAAGTGCAGGAGTGGGATTACTCGAAACCGAGCAGGTGGATGCCCCAAGACTTGGCCTGGGCGAGCACGGCGGGCTTATCAATGAGGATGACCTGATGGGCGGCCAAGGCGGCGGCGTTGAGGTGGGCTTCGCGCATGGTTTCGAGGGTTTTCAGGCCGAAGCAGGGCACGTCAAAGCGGTAATCCTGGCGGGCTTTGACGGTTTTCACAAAAAGGGCCTCGTCGGTTTTGAATTCGCCGGCGCGGCGCAGCATGGCGTCGGTGCCCTCAAAGGCCTCGACGGCGAGGACGGTGCCCTTGCGCACCACGCAGCCTTGGCCGATGTCGAGGCGGGCGGATTCCCTGGCGATTTGCACGCCGTGGGCGAGGTAGTCGGCCTCGATGGGGAAACTGCGCCCGGTCATGCAGCCGGGGGTGGCGAGGTGTTCGTCGATAAAGCTGCGGGCGTCGAGCAGGTGGACGCCGAGTTTTTCGATTTCGGCGGCGATGGCGCCGAAGATGGTTTCGGCGTTGCGACGCTTGAGGGAAAAAAGGATGCGGGCGGCCTTGAGGTCGGGGTGAAGGCCTTTGAACAGCCGGCGCGGGGAGACTTGCCCGGCCATGAGAGCGTAACCGGCGTCGAAGTCCTTAAGGCTGGAGAGCATTTTGCCGAGCTGGCCGACCTTGATCAGGCGGCGTTCGGCGGCGGGGACGGAGTCGATTAGGTCGGCGCGGGTTTCCTCCTCCATGGCGATCAGGCGGAGCGGGATACCGGCGCGGCGAATCGCCTGGGCGATCAATACAGGGTAAAGGCCCTGGCCGGCGATGAGCGCGACGGGGCGCCGGGGGTTGAAATCGGGAGGGAGAAAGGCGGACGGCACAGCGGCAGGTTGCAGGGTTGGGGGCGGTGCGAAAGTCAAAAAACGCGCGGCTCGGGGCGGGTGGCTCGCATCCGGCGGACTGGCCGGGTGCGGCTCGTTCGTCGTCACGATCGAGGCTGTCGCCGGTTTGCAGGCGATGGTTTACGCGGCCGAGCAGCCGCTTTCGACTTCCAACCGGCTCCTGCCTCGATGACCTCGATCAATTACCGGCGGGTCAGTAAGACCGCCGGTGATTGATAGTCGCTCAGGGTGGCGTAGGCGGTGCCGACTTTGAGCCGGACCTCAAAGCGCAGCGGCAGGCGGTTGTGATCGGTCGAGACCCAAACGCGCACTTCCCCGCCTTTGCGGAACATGCCTTTGGGCGTGCCCACCATGCGGGGAATGAGCAAGAGGGCGCGCCGCGGTCCGTCTTCGGTGGTAATGGTTTCCTCGCGCTCGGCGGTGATGGTCAGCTGGTAAAATTGATTATCAAACATCACCAGCGCGTCGTGGGACTGGCCCAGTTCCAAGTCCCAGGAGCGGCTTTGGATCAGGGCGGTGATCATGTCCATGGGCTCGCCGCTGGGTAGCGGAAGGGTGGAGGAGCGCTGGGGTTCGAGGTGGTCGACGTAGCCAATTTCGCGCTTGGCGTAATCGAGGGTCATCGAAGCCTGGGTGTTTTTCTTTTTCGAGGTGGTGGTGGCGGCGGCGCTCAGCAGGCGGCCGCTGCGGGCATCGAAGCGGGTCTGGGCCGTGCCGTCAAAGCGCAGCAGCTTGCGGATAAAGCCCCGGGTGCGGGTTTTGGTACTGACCAGCAGTTGGGGCTGGCCATTGACCACCTCGGACTGGGCGACGATTTTGATTTCGCCGGCATGGCCCACCGGCCCCCAGCCGACGTTGTAAGTCAGGGCTTCTCCGGGTTTGAGCAGTGCGACCGGCTCTTCGGCGCGCACCGCCAGGGATAGGATGACGCTTAAAAATAAAAGGAGTTGGGGTAGCCTCATGCGGGGGGAAAGCTTTTCTATAGTCGGGTAAAGGCGCGCTTGCGTCGACAACATTTAACGGTCGGGCCGGCGCCGGGGAGGCCAGGGTGTTAACCCCTAATGGGAATGCAGATGGAGGGCGCTTCGAGCGGGTGGCGGCCGGGGAGCGCGGCGGCCGGGATGAATTTTTCCCCGGCTTTGTGTCGCCGCAGCCCACCCAACCCCGGTTCAGGGCGGCGGGTTCAGCCGGTGCGCCTGAAACTGCTTTGGCTTCCGGCTTGCGCGCGGGAAGAGACGCTTCGTTATTGGTCCCCCATGGCCCGCCTCCCCCTCGAAGACAATTTTACTGACGTCATTGCCAAAGCCCAGACCGGGTTGCGGATCACCGATGAACAGCTCGCTGCCCGCGCCGAAATCAGCCTGGCGGATTTGCGCGCGGTGAAGTCCGGCCACCTCCTCGACGCGGTCATCCGCCGCATCGCCCGCCATTTGAAGCTGGGCACCAACGCCCTCGAGGCGCTCGCCCACAAGCGGTTTTACCCGACCGCACCGATTTTTTCCCGAGGCCTGACGCTCTTCAACACCCCGCAAGGCGAACAGACGGTGAACAACTACCTGATCTGGGACGCGCGCTCGCGTTTCGCTGCGGTGTTTGACACCGGCACCAATGCCGAGGCGCTCATCGATACGATCAAGGCGGAGCACCTAGATGTGCGGCATATTTTTATCACCCACACCCACGCCGACCACATTGCCGCCTTGCCGGAGTTGGCGGCGGCCTGCCCGCGGGCGGAGGTGTGGTCGAGCGAGCTGGAGCCGGTGGATCACCCCGGCGCCAAAACGTTTAAGGAAAACGCCCATTTCCATGTCGGCGACGAGCTGGCCATCAAGACGATCTTGACCCCCGGACACTCGCCCGGGCTGACAACGTTTTTTGTGACCGGTTTGAGCTGGCCGGTGGCTATCGTGGGCGACGCGCTGTTTGCCTCCTCGATGGGCGGCAGCGCCGAGCATTACGCCGAGCAGCTGCGTAATGATAACGAGAAAATCTTCACCTTGCCGCGCAACACGGTGATCGCGCCGGGTCATGGCCCGCTCACCACCTTGGCGCTGGAGAAACTGCATAATCCGTTTTTCGCGCGGCAATAGCCTGCGGCGGCAGGCGCACCTTTGGTCCGCGCTCAAAGGGCGCACCTTGGGCAGCACCCGTGCGCGGCTGCCACCGGCCGCGGCCCCGGGGGTGAACACGGGGAGCTGGGCTTGCCCGAGCGGGGCGATTTATCGGCGTCCCCCCGTGGGGCCTCCTGAACCGCCGATGCGCCCGGGGCGATGCCCCTACGGCGTCAGAGCTCCTCGGGGTTTGCGCCGCGCAGGTTTTTGAAAGCCGCCAGGGCCTCCGCGCGCGCGGTGGCGTGATCGACCATCGGCCCGGGGTAGTTGCCCTCAACCCGGGCCAGGGTCCGAACCGCAGCGGGGGCCGTCCAGGGCGCGTGCAAATAGGCGTTGGGTAAGCGCGCCAGTTCGGGCACCCAGCGCCGCACGTAGGCGCCGTCCTCGTCGAAACGCTCGCCCTGGGTTACGGGTGCGAAAATCCGGAAGTAGGGGGCTGCGTCGGCCCCGCAGCCCGCGCTCCACTGCCAGCCGAGGGTGTTGCTGGCCAGGTCGGCATCGACGAGGGTGTCCCAGAACCAGCGCGCCCCGTGTTGCCAGGGCAGGCGGAGGTGTTTGACCAGGAACGAGGCCACGATCATGCGCACGCGGTTGTGCATCCAGCCGGTGTGCCAGAGTTCGCGCATGCCGGCGTCGACGATGGGGTAACCGGTCTGGCCGCGCTGCCAGGCGCGTAATTTCGCCCCGTCGGGATCGGCGGCCCAGGGGAAGCGGTTAAACTCCTCGCGCAGCGGCTGGTCGGGTGTGCGGGGGAAGTGAAAAAGCAGGTGGTAACCGAATTCGCGCCAGCCCACTTCGCTGAGAAAAACCTGGGCGCCGCGGCTGGGGGGGAACACTCCGCTGTCTGCGGACAGCGCTTGGACTGCCGCCCAGATCTGGCGCGGACCGATTTCGCCCCAATGCAAGTGCGGGGAAAGCCGCGAGGTGCCGGCGCGCGCCGGCAGGTTGCGGTGGTCGTCGTAGTGGGCCATGGCGCCGGCGACGAAGGCACGGAGTTGCTCGTGGCCGCCGGCCTCTCCGGGGGTCCAGACGGCGGGAAAGCCCGAGTCCCACGGAATCGTCGGCAGCAGGCCAAGTTCAGCCAGGGCCAGCGAGGCCGGCCAGGCGTCCGCGGCTGGGCCGGGAAAGGGGCCAACGGGGAGCGGGGTTGCGGGAGTCTGGGGCAGGGTAAGGCAGTGGCGCCAAAACGGGGTGAAAACCTGAAAGGGTTTCCCTTGTTTGTTGGCGATGGTGTGCGGCTCGAAGAGAAGGCTGGCGTTAAAGCTTTTGGCTTCGACCCCACGCGCGAGCAGGTCGGCCTTGATGCTAGCATCGCGTGCGATCACGGCTGGTTCGTATCGCCGATTCCAGTAAACCGCGTTGGCGCCGGTGGCCGCGCGCAGAGCCGCCAAGACCGCGCCACTTTCACCGCGGGCCAGCACCAACTGGGAGCCGCGGGCGCGCAGGCCGGAGTCGAGGGCGGCCAACGAGTGGTGCAACCACCAGCGCGAGGCGCCCCCGGCGGGCCACTCGCCTTCGCCGGCCTCATCGAAAATGTAAACCGGAATAACCGGGCCGCCTCGGGCGAGCGCGGCGGACAAAGCCGGGTTGTCCTGCAAGCGCAGGTCCTGACGAAACCAAAGGAGGGTGGGGGCGGGGCTCACGTTTTGTTGGAGGGAAAGGGAGCTGGAGGAGAACCGGCGATTGCGGGCCGTCAATCCCTTAGCCCGGAGCTGGGTTGGCGTCCGTGGCCACCGGCGCAACCGCACGGCGCGACGAGCGCCGGGTCGATTCCTCAAAGCGCTGGTTAAGGCCGGGGCTGGCCCAGCATAAAAAAACCCGCGACGGCGAGTCGCGGGTGGATCCGAGCAGACGCGGGTTTAAGCCCGGCCCATGTAGGTGCCGTCCGCGGTGCTGATGCGGATGATTTCGCCTTCCTTGATGAAGAGCGGCACGTTGACCACCAAGCCGGTTTCTAGGGTGGCGGGCTTTTGCACGTTGGAGGCGGTGTCGCCCTTGATGCCATCCGAGCTCTCGGTGACCTTGAGGTTG
This sequence comes from Rariglobus sp., assembly GCA_044353465.1. Lineage (GTDB taxonomy): Bacteria > Verrucomicrobiota > Verrucomicrobiia > Opitutales > Opitutaceae > Rariglobus. The sequence continues at coordinate 9,575 of JBILBW010000089.1, forward strand.
ACCGAGGAGGGCAGTTCGATGGTGAGGGGCTTTTCATCGACGAACAGCACGTCAACCTTGCCGTTTGCAGTGAGGTAGTTCTTGGAGTCGCCGATCAGGGTTTCGGGCAGTTCGATCGTCTCGAAGGACTCCGGGTCCATGAAGGCATAGGTACCGCGGTCAGCGTAGCTGAACTCGAGGGTCTTCTTTTCGGTCGGCAGCACCTCGATCGTGTCGGTGGAGGCGAAGCGCTGGTCGAGCGCCTTACCGTAGCGCAGGTTGCGCATTTTTACCTGCACGAAGGCGCGCAGGTTGCCCGGCGTACGGTGCATGGTTTCCATGACGAGATGGGGTTCACCGTTGAACTTGATGACTTGGCCTTTGCGGATGTCGTTGGCTGAGGGCATGACGGGGTGGGCGGATTTGAGTTGTAGAAAAGTTAGGTGGTAACTGCGCCTGCGCCTGGGTGTCAAGTGTGCGCAATCCCAGCCAGCCTGAGTCCACCGGACCTGTTCTTCATCCAGCGAATGTGATCGGGGCAGAAACGACCAACTTGGGGTCCAGCCATGCCGGGGATTGTCCACCCAACCCCTCCGGCACCGCGAGCACCGAGGGGCACCGTGCTTAAGAAGCACGCAGGTGACGAACACCCCGATGGTGTTGGCGCCTACGGCGAGCGCTCGGAGTGGTTCGCCAGCGATGAATTAGAAAGGAATCGATGGAACCGAAGGTCACGTAGTCGTTGTTGCTGTCGTAAAACGTTGGGTAAATCGTGCCGTAGAGTTTCACTGTCGCACCGCCTGGCGGGGGCACCTGCACAGAACTGTCATCGCTTAGCTCCAGCAGCGCACCACCGGTAGGTTTGGTGAAAAATGGGGGCTTCTACGCCGTCTTCGGCACGTCGTAGAAGTTGGACGAACCAATCGGGGTGAACCCCCTGCTTTGATTGTCGGTGTCATTTGCCGAGGAAACGAGTTCGCTGAAATAATTCACCCCCGTCCCGTCAATGAAGTTTATCAGGCGAGAGTAGGTGGAGAACCGGGTGGTTTTGGTGAACAGGCCCGTCCCGTTTTGGCTGCCGCTCCCCAGTGCGGCTGGGTTAATTGAAAACGTAACGGTTTTAGACGCAAAGGTTGCAAGTATGCCGCCGGCTGGAGTGAGGCTTAACCAAGGGACCTGGTCTTTGCCGGTCACGAAGAGCGGGGCCGTTGTTAGGGTGTTGGCCAGCGTTTAGGCCTCTATGGGAGCGGTGAAAGGTCTACCCCAGTCGCGGGGAGGAAAATCAAGGGTGGCAATCCCATTACGTCGGGCCAATCGAAGGGAGCTATCACCTCGGTGGTGGCACGGCTCGCAGGGGCTATATTACCCCTGCGCCCTTGGCAAAAAAAGAGTCCTAATCGAGTCGGTCGTGGTATTTGGGGTGCTGCTTTTTTAAGCTCGCACCACGAGAAAAACGAAGTTTTAGCCAGAGTTTATAATTTTAACGTGTTGTTAGTTAGGTAAATAAGTCATTATCTAAAGAAAGTAAAAGAAAGTGCTTGAAGGCGGGCGCATGATTTGCATTTTCTGTCCTCCCGTCGGCAAGCAACGCAGCAAGCGAAGCGAGTTGAGGGGAAGTTCCTTGAAGGTTTTTTGCTCAATACTGATTAAGTTGGAGGCAGGTAACTGAAGAAGACAAACAGAGGTATAAAGATCGAAAACGAGTAGAGGGATAAATCTTCTTTAACGAGAAGAGCTCTTTGAAATTTACTTTGTGCGATTGATTGGGACCCCCAATCAAAAAATTATATTATTCC
>JBILBW010000090.1:0-11348 GCA_044353465.1 Rariglobus sp.
TTACCTCACAGCGAACAAGTCCGCCGGAGGTTTAACCCCTCAAAAGTGGCCGGTTTTGAAGTGACCAGTCGTGGCCGGTTTTAAGTGATCGCTGACAGAAGGAAGTAACCCCACGATTTGTTAATGTATCGCAGCCACTGGTCGAGCAGCTCATCTCTCGTGGGGCTTTGACGTGCTTCCTTCAGTTCCCTGACTTTGGCCTTAAGGCGTTCCACGCTTTTAGGCGCCAGCTGAATCGTGCCGTCCTTTCCTAGCGGGAAGAAAAGCAGGCTGGAAACATGCGCTAAATCGAGTCTCTAACAGCTATCGTTGTTATTATTACGGGCCTACCGCTGACAGTTAAACTCAGCTAAAAGCTGCAATTTGGCGTGATCTTTTATCCCCGGAGCGGTTTCAACGCCGCTATTTAAATCCACAAAAACAGAGCCACTGCGTTTCACCGCATCGGATAGGTTGTCCGTGTTCAGTCCACCGGCGAGAATCCAGGTATGCCCAGGATGGGCTAAGCGGTGCCGGGAAAATTTAGCCCAATCGCCGGTTTGGCCCGATCCGCCAAATCCAGCGGCGTGAAAGGTATCCATTAAAAAAGTGCCGGCTAGGGACAAGATTTCCGCAGGGACGTCGAGATCCGGGGGAAGTTTCGGCGCCAGCCAGAGGCGAGCCACGTCCACCTGCGCTGACCAACCGGCGACGGTTACCAAGGGTGTAGTCAGCGGGAAGTGGATTTGAAAAAAGTCGAACCCGGCGGCCAGGGCCTCGGCGAGATCCGCCGCCGTGGGCGCCACCATGACGGCGACGCGGCGCGGCCCCTTAGGCAGTGCAGCGGCCAGCGCCAAATAGGCGGCCAGGGGTAGGTAGCGGGGCGATTTCGGGTAAAGGATAAACCCCAAAAAGTCCGCGCCACTTCGTGCCGCCGCCGTGGCGTCGGCCACGTTGGTGAGGCCGCAGATTTTGAGTTGAATGCCGTTAATCATGAGACGGGGTGGTTTAACTACTAATGGGCCTAACAGACATTCATAAAACCAGCCCAGCCGCTTGCGTCAGTGGGCACTTAAAACGCGTTGATCGTAGTGATCACGTGATCGACCTGGGCGTCGGTCAACTCAGGGAAGATCGGCAGGCTGACGCAGGTGGCTGCGGCTTTTTCAGCCACCAGAATCGATCCGGGCTGGTAACCGAGGGAGGCGTAACAGGCCTGCTGGTGAAGGGGCACGGGGTAGATCAAATCGGTGCCGATGTCGTGCTTGCTGAGGTGCTCGCGCAGCGCGTCTCGGCGCGGGTGGCGGATCGTGAATTGGTGGTAGACGCTGGCCCCGTAGGCAACCGTCGTCGGCAGGATCACCTCGGCCAACTTGATGCCGGCGAGGTAACGCGCTGCGACCGCCTGCCGGCGGGCAGTCCAGGCGGCGAGGTGCGGCAGCTTGACGTTGAGCAGCGCCCCCTGGAACCCGTCCATGCGGAAGTTAAAACCGATCTGGTCGTGGTAATAACGCCGGCCCATGCCGTGGACGCGCAGCAGCTTGGCACGCTCAAAGTGAGCGTCGTTTTTGGAAACCAACGCGCCACCTTCGCCGCAGCCGCCCAGGTTTTTGGTCGGATAAAAACTAAAGGTGCCGATGTCACCCAGCAGGCCGACCGGGGTGCCCTGATAGCGGGCCTCGACGGCCTGAGCGCAGTCCTCAACCACGAACAAATTGTGCTTTTTGGCGATGGCGAGCAGCTCGGCCATCGGCGCGGGCTGACCAAACAAATGCACGATCACGATTCCCTTGGTCTTCGGGGTGATGGCGGCCTCGACGGCGGCCGGATCGAGGTTGAACGTGCGAGGGTCGATATCGACGAACTTGGGCGTGGCGCCGACATAGCTAACACCCCAAGCCGAGGAGATGAAGGTGAAGGCCGGCACGATGACCTCGTCGCCGGGGCCCCAACCGGCGATGACCGCAGCGAGATGGAGCGGCGAGGTGCCGCTGTTTAGCGCGAGCGTGCGCGGGTAACCGAGGGTTTGCGAAAAGTTTGTCTCGAAACCCTCCACGTCCTTGCCGAGGCAGAAGCGGGTGGCGTCATAGGTGGCCGCGAGTGCGGCCAGCGCCTGCTCGCGAAGAGCCTGATGCTGAAGCGAAAGGTCGAGGAACGGGACTTTCATGGGTAGCCGAGAAAACCAATAACCCGACGAAAACCAAACTTGTTTTACACTCGAAGCAGGTACCACCGGCACATCCTCGCGACTCCTCACCCGTTTCGGCACCCGTTCGTGCCGTGACTTCCCCGTCCAACCTTTAGCGCAGGGGTTTTTCTAGGGTGACCTCACCGGCGCGGAAACGCTCGGTACGTCCCTCCGCCGTCCGCACCAAAAACGAGCCTTCGTCATCAATGCCCAGAGCAATTCCGGCCACACGCTGGGTGTGCGTTAACACCGCCACCGGCCGGTTGCGTAGCACGTCGTAGCAGTTCCAAAGGTCCGCAAACGTCGCCTTGTAACTGCCGTCCACGAACCGGTCGTAGGACTGACGCACGCGCCCTATCAGGGCGGCGGTAAATTTATTTAAATCAATCGGCTGGCGGGTGTGCTCTTCTAGCGAAACGGCCCGCTCGGCCAACTCCGCCGGCCAACCACCGGGCGGCAGGTTCACGTTTAACCCCAGTCCGAACACCAGATCACGGATCTGGTCGGCGTCCATGCGCGCTTCGGTCAACATGCCGCCTGCCTTGCGTCCGTCGAAAAGCAGGTCGTTGGGCCATTTAAGGCCGGGCGTGGTGCGGCAAAAACTGGCGATCAGGTCGCAGATACTCGCCCCCATCCAGAGGGTAAACATCTGCATGCGCGCCGGCTCCAGGCGCGGGCGAAAGGCGAAACTCGCGTAAAGGTTGCCGCTGGACTCGCTGTGCCAGGGGCGGCCAAAACGCCCACGGCCCTTGGTTTGGCGCTGTGCGATGATGGCAAAGGGCGCCTCCTGGCCGGCGGCGAGTTGGCGGGCCGCCTCGTCGTTGGTGCTGTCCACCTCGGTCATCAGTTGCAGCGGAAAAGCTGCAGTGCGATCCCGGCGGTAGGACTGGATGAGCGTCTCACTTAGTCCCACGGGACGCTGAAGCAGCCGGTAGCCGCGGGCGCGCACCGCCTCAAAAGTGAAACCCTGCTCCCGCAGCTTTTCCATGTACTGCCAGACCGCCACCCGGCTGATGCCGAGCTTCCGAGCCAGGGCGCTGCCCGAGACGAAGTCGGGCTCGGCGGCACTTAACTCGGCAAGGATAACCGTTTCCGGCGGGGTGGAAAACGGGCGCTTGTTCATACTCGCCAATCCAGCCCAATATCCACCCACACACTTTGGTGGACGAGCGCGCCGGTGGACACGAAGTCCAGCCCAAGGCCAGCGAAGCGCGGCAGGGTTTTTAACGTGATACCGCCGCTCGCCTCGGTGAAGGCTCGTCCGGCGATCAGGGCGACCGCCTTTTTGATTTTCGCCGGAGTAAAGTTGTCCAACAGGATCACGTCGGCGCCGGCGGCGAGCACCGAGGGAATTTGCGCAAGTTTGTCGACCTCGACCTCGACGGCCAGATCGGGCGCGGCCTTTTTGGCCCGGGCGACGGCGGCGGCGAGACCCTCGGTTGATCCGAGCAAGGCGAGGTGGTTGTCCTTAAGCATGACGCGGTCGAACAGGCCGAGGCGGTGGTTCCAGCCCCCGCCGCAAGCCACGGCATATTTTTCCAACATGCGGTAGCCGGGCGTGGTTTTACGGGTATCAAGCAGGCGGGTACGGCCCTCGCCCAGCGTCGCGACGTAAGTGTGGGTCTGGGTGGCGACCCCGGACAAGCGCTGGAGAAAATTCAGGATTACGCGTTCGGCGGCGAGCAGGGTGCGCGGTTCGCCGGAGAGGGTGGCAAGGACCTCGCCCTTGGCGAGAGTGCGACCGTCGCGCGCGCACACTTGCACCGAAGCATTGGCCCCGTAGGCGGAAAGAATGAGCGGGATCAGCGGCAGGCCGCAGGCCACCAGCGGCTGGCGGGCAATAAGGTCGGCCGATCCTTGCCGGGGAGTCGTGGCGAGGGCGGCGGTAGAGCGGTCGCCGGTGACCGACGGTTTTACGCGAAGGCCGAGGCCGGCGAGGTCTTCATCGCGGGCCAGCTCGATGAGCGTACGCAGGGTTACGAGGTCGAGATCGTCCCAAGTGAGACGTTTGAGCAGGGTGTCGGCGGGAGCTGGCATCGAAGGAAGAGCGATGATTGACGCAGGACCAACAAGCGAGGCAAGGACTCAGCTCCCGCTAGGCGGGCTTTTATTGCCGCGTTCCAACCCCACGGCGTCAGTTGCCTGGGTGTTTTTTAAAAAGCTAGGAGCCTGCTTGCAGGCGATGAATCAAAACCGCAGTAAACCGCGGTTCGCCTGCAAGCAGTCTCCTAAACTTGTTACAAGTATTTGTCGGTCACCGCGCCCTCGGAGGCGGTGCTGACCAACTTGGCGTATTTTGCCAACACGCCACGGGTTTCACGGGGCGGCAGCGGCTTGTAAGCCGCCAGGCGGGCCGCGATCTCGGCATCGGACACCAGCAGGCTGATGGTGTTTTTAACCGCATCGATTTCAATCAGATCGCCGGTGCACACGATGGCGATCGGCCCGCCCTTGGCCGCCTCGGGGGTGATGTGGCCCACGTCGAAACCGTGGCTACCACCGGAGAAGCGCCCGTCAGTGATCAGGGCCACGTCCTTAATCAGACCGCGCCCGGCCACCGCGCTGGTGGGGGAAAGCATTTCGCGCATGCCGGGGCCGCCCACCGGACCTTCGTTGCGGATGACCACCACGTCGCCCTTGACCACGTCGCCGCGCAGGATGCCCTTGAGCGCGTCTTCTTCGCCCTCGTAGACCTTCGCAGTGCCCTTAAAATAGAGGCCTTCCTTGCCGGTGATTTTCCCAACAGCGCCGCCGGGGGCCAGGTTGCCGTGGAGCACGCGCAGATGGGTCTCGGTTTTGATCGGCTGGTCGAAGGGACGGATGATGTCCTGCTGGTCGGGGTAAGACGGATAGGGCTGAACGTCCTTGAGCGACTCAGCCAGAGTCTCGCCGGAGACGGTGAGGCAGTCGCCATGCAGCATACCGCGGTCCAGAAGCATTTTCATGAGCGGGCGGATGCCGCCGATGCGGATGAGATGGGACATGCCGTATTTGCCGAAGGGTTTGACGTCGGCAAGCAGGGGGACCCGAGCGCCGATGGTTTTGAAGTCTTCTAGGGAAAGCGGGACTTCGGCTGAGTGCGCGATGGCGAGTAGGTGAAGCACCAGATTGGTGGAACCGCCGAGTGCTGTGCATACGGTGATGCAGTTTTCAAAAGCTTGCCGGGTGAGAATGTCGCGGGGCTTGATGCCTTTTTTTAGCATCGCCATAACGGCGGCACCAGCACGTTCGCAGTCGTCGCGCTTCTCCTTCCCGATGGCGAGCTGGGCGGAGCTGTTGGGCAAGCTGAGGCCGAGGACCTCGATGGCGCTGGCCATAGTATTGGCTGTGTACATGCCACCGCAGGAGCCGGGGCCGGGTATGGCGCACTTTTCGACTTCCTTTAGGCCGGCGTCGTCGAGTTCGCCTTTGGCGTGTTTACCGACTGCTTCGAAGACAGAAACGATATCGAGGGGCTTCTTTTTCTCGGTGTCGTGGGTGAGGAAGCCGGGAAGAATGGTGCCGCCATAGATAAAGACGGCCGGGCGGTTGAGGCGGGCAATGGCGATCATCGCACCGGGCATGTTTTTATCGCAGCCGCCGATGGCTATGATGCCATCGAAGCCCTCAGCGGCCACGGTGGTCTCGATGGAGTCGGCGATCACGTCGCGGGAAACGAGACTGTAGCGCATGCCGAGCGTGCCCATGCTGATGCCATCCGTTACAGTGATGGTATTGAAGTACACGGGTTTGCCACCGGCGTCGGCCACGCCCTTGCGGGCGTGGTCGCTGAGGTCGCCGAGGTGAACATTACAAGGGGTCATGTCGCTGGCGTTGGAGACGACGGCGATCTGGGGTTTTTGAAAGTCCTCGTCGGTAAAGCCGACTGCGCGCAACATGGAGCGGGCCGGGGCGCGGTCGTTGCCATCAACGACGACAGAGGAGTGGGGACGGGGAAAGACGCTAGAGGACGTTTGGCACATGGGATGTAAAAGAGGAGACCAAACCAAGCGCAACAGGGGGCGGCAAGTCCCATGTCATTGGGCAAGTAACGCGCGGCGAATCCTAGTTTTAGAGAAGGTCCCGCAAGGGTGATATTTGGTTCGTCAACACTTTCAGTGGGTAAATTTAATGGGGTCCGATAGATCACAGCCAAAATGACAACCGAACGACTCTTGCACGAATTACTGGAACTGGGGAAGCAGTGGCGAGTGGTGTGCGCTGCGAGTATGAGACGTAGGAGGATGAGGGAACGCAGGCTGCGGGAGGGATAGTGCGGCTGGGGGGTGGAGGAAATTCCGGCGCGATGGGCCGAGGAGAGTGCCAGCGCAAAGCAAGCGATGTGTTGTTATGGTCACTTAGAAGAGAGGGTGTGGAAGCATCTCAATGGATGCGAGCATCGCTGAGAGATTCACTGCCGCTTGCCGCGTGGGCAGCGAGCAGGAGACGGGAGCGTGTACCGCGTGAACCCGCCGTGGGGGAGGGACTGGCCAAGCATTTGACCAAGGCGTTTGAGGCGATGGCGTTGTTGCTGTTGCGGCAGATGCCGGTGGCCGCAGTGGCCCGTCACGTGGGAGAGACCGACAAGCGCTTGTGGTGAATGCTGCATGCCCCTGTCGCGGGGGCGTGGCCCAAGGTCGATTGGAGTGAGGTGACCTGTGTGGGGTGCGATGAGCTCAGTGCGGGCAAGGGACATCGCTACGTGAGCGTGTTTTATGATCTAATCGGCAAGCGAGTGCTCTTCGCCACACCCGGCAAGGACAAGTCTACGAGAGAAAAGCTGGTTGAGGCGCTCGGGGCACCCAATAGCCACCTACGCGCTTGGTGCCGTTGGGTTCGTTGGGTCGCAGTCAAACATCTACTGGCCCTGTTCTCATCTTTTATTAAAACAGCGGCGATGATAGAGAGCCACTGACCTGGTATACTCGCCCACTGGACTTATCGTACCACTAACGCCTTCATGGAAGGCCACAATAGCGTGTTCTCGGCGGTGAAACGTAAGGCACGTGGCTTCCGTTCAGTCCATAACCTCATTTCCATGCTCTACTTGACGGCATGTCTTCTCAACGTCCCCGCTACCCCTAGAAAGTGTCTAAGCACCATATTAAAAGGTAACGTGCTTGAATCTCAAACTCTAAACCTAAACCTCTCTAAATCAGCTAATTAATTAAATGGTGGACCCTACTGGACTCGAACCAGTGACCTCTTCCATGTCAAGGAAATGCTCTAACCAACTGAGCTAAGGGTCCGCTAAAGATAGGGGGTGAATAAAGGATGATGTTACCGGCCTTGTGCAAGGAAAATCATTCATGATTTTTGCCCAATCCGTTTACCCGCCCAAACGGTGCGCAAAGCGACTTGCCCCGGATCAGTTGAACCGCCTCACTGCTTTCTTCCTGACATGCTTCAATCGCTTCGCATCAAGAACCTCGCCCTGCTCGAAGAAGTTGCCCTCGATTTCGAGGCCGGCTTTACGGTCGTCACCGGTGAAACCGGTGCCGGCAAGAGCATCTTGCTCGGCGCCCTGGCCCTGCTGGCCGGCGAACGCGCCGACAAAACCCTCATTCGCCAGGGCGCTCCCGCGTGCGAAGTCGAGGCGTCATTGTTTTTTGAACACCCCGATACCATTAACGCGCTCCTAACCGAGCTCGACTTGCCGCCCTGCGAAGACGGCGTGCTCATCCTGAAGCGCAGCCTGCCTCGGGAAAAGGCTGCCAAGCTCACCGTCAACGGCGGCCTGGCTACCCTGGCCGCGCTCCAGCGCCTGGGCGAGGCGTGGATCGACTTTCACGGCCCGAGCGAGCCGCGCCGGCTCCTGAAGGAAAGCTGTCAGCTCGACCTGCTCGACCTCTACGGGCGTGCCGGCGAAGTTCTCACGGCCTATAAAATCAAATACCTCCTTTGGCGCGACCTGCACGCTGAGCGCGAACGCATTGCACGCGAAACCAAACTTTCCCCTGACCAAATCAAGTTCCTCGAAGGCCAACTGGCCCGCCTGGACGCACTCGATCTAACCGACGAGTCCATCGAGGCGCTCGAACGCGATTTCCAGCGCATGAGCAAAGCCCAAGAGTTAACCGGCCTGGCCTCGACGCTGGCCAACGGGTTGACCGGCGAAGACGGCGCCACCGGGCGGGTCGCCGGTCTGCTGCGCGAGGCGCGCCAACTAGAAAACCTCGATCCAGCCAGCAAGGTTTTCGCCGATCGGCTCTCGGCGGCAAGCATCGAGCTCGCCGACCTAGGCGCGGAATTTGAGTCTTTGGTTGGCCAGTTCCACTTCGATCCCGAGCAGGCCGAGCAACTGCAAGCCAACATGAACACGTGGCTCGAGGTGAAGCGGAAACATGGCGGCGACCTCCGCGCCGTGATTACTGCCCGAGACGAGATGCGCCGCCGCCTGGAAATCCAGGGCGACCTCGAGGGCACCCTTGTGCGCCTCGACAAAAAGATCGCCGATGCCGAATTAGCCGCGCGCAAAGACGCGACCGTTCTACGCGCCCTGCGCGAAAAATCATCCCGGGAACTGGCCAAAATCGCAGCCGCCAGCATCGCCCAACTAGGCTTTAAAAAAGCTGATTTCCAGATCCGCATCGTGCCGCTTGAACAGCTCAGTCCAACGGGCGATTGCGGAGTCGAGTTCCTGTTTTCCCCCAACGTTGGGGAGCCTGTTCTGCCGCTCAACCGGGTCGCTTCCAGCGGCGAACTCGCCCGCGTGATGCTGGCGCTCAAAACCGTGCTAGCTGACCTCGACAACGTGCCCGTCCTCGTCTTCGACGAGGTGGACGCCAACGTCGGCGGCGAGATCGGCCGCGTCGTCGGCGAGAAGATGGCCGGTATTTCCAAGGGCCACCAGGTTCTCTGCATTACCCACCTGCCGCAGGTGGCCGCTCAGGGCGACAGCCATTTGGTGGTGGAAAAAGATCAGTCGCAGGACCGCGCGGTGGTGACCATTTCGCCGATCCAGGCCAACCGCAAAGCCCGCGTCAGCGAGCTGGCGCGCATGCTCGGTGATCGTACCGCCAAAAGTGCTCTAGCCCACGCCGAGGAGCTACTCGGCTAATCAACCGGCCTGATAACTCCATTCCTAGCAGCAGGCTCTTGATAAACCTAGGCCAAGGACGGACAACCCTGCTTCATAAGTTTTAGTAAAACGTCGATCTCTCCGAGCCAATGTCTTGGGCGATTTAGGGAGTGCCTAATGGCAAACTATCTACCTCCTCGCCGTGAGCAGTCCAACGTCGCGCAGACTTCCTGCCGGCCTTTCGAATCGGGACAGATTGAAAGTCTGCGCTACTTCCCTCGACCACCTGCAAGTCCTTCGCCCCGCCGATGACCACTGCGTTGTCCACAATCGTACACCTCGATGCCGACGCATTTTTCGTGTCGGTCGAGCTGGCGGTGCAGCCGGAGTATCGGGGCAAAAAAGTCGCGGTCGGCGGACGCGATCGTGGGATCATCGCCTCGGCCAGCTACGAAGCGCGCGCCAGTGGCGTTTACACCCCCATGCCGACCGCTCGGGCTTTGCAGGTTTGTCCTGACCTGATCCTGCTGCCGCATCAGGGCGATTACGGCTTGGTTTCGAGCAAAATGTTCGACCTGTGCGAGACACTCACGCCCTACGTGGAACGCAACTCCATCGATGAGGGGTACCTTGATTTGGGACCGTGCGGTTTGCGCTCGGCTGAGGCGGTCGAGCAAGCAGTACGCGGGCTGCAGCGGCGCATCTGGGATGAGTTGCAAATCCCCGTCTCGCTGGGCATCGCCACCAATAAACTGGTTTCACAAATCGCTTCCAAACTCCGCAAACCACGCGGCTTTGTGGTGGTTCACCCCGGCGCCGAGGCCGTTTTTCTCGCGCCGCTTGAGGTGGGCAAACTGCCGGGTGTCGGCGCCAAGACCGAGGCGGCCCTCCAAGAGCGCGGTGTACGCAAAATCAGCGACCTATTTACCCGCAGCGAGCGCGAGTTGGAGGCGCTCCTCGGCCGCGATTGGCGGGAGTTTCTCACCCTGGCGCGCGGCGTCGATGTACGCCCGGTGGAGACCGAGCACGGGGAAGCGAAAAGCTATTCGCAGCAGGAAACGTTTGCCAAGGACGTAGCTGACCTGGCCGCGGTGGAACGAACCGCAAAAGGAATGATTGACGCTCTCCTACCGAGCATCCGAGCGGACGGTAAACGGGTGCGAACCCTGACGGTCAGGGTGCGCTACGGTGATTTCACCCAAGAAACCGCTGGCCGCAGCCTGGCCGAGGCGAGTGATTTGGAGCAGCCGTTTTATCCGTTGCTGGGCGTGCTGTTAAAACAAGCGTGGACCCAGTTGCGGCCGCTGCGGCTGGTGAGTGTGCGGCTATCGGGGGTGGAGGCGGGCGGGCGGCAGCTAGATCTGTTTGCCGAGACCGATGAAAAACGCCGCAAACTCGCCGCGGTTTTAGACCAAATGAACCAAGGCAAAAGCCAGCGGGTACAGCGCGGGCACCAACTGCCTCCCAAGCCAGCCGGTGGCGGGTAGCCCGAGGAGTACCGGGGACGATCGAGTGGGCTAACGGGGATTGCGGACTGTTAGCCGTCCACACCAGCGGGCGAGCGGTTTTCCGCATCCAGAGGTTGAGTCGGAGGGCGACCTATTTATTCGCCGTTTCCCAAGGCAGGGTAAACCCACAACGTTCCAGCGTCTTGTTCTCCAGTGCGCCCATGATCACCCAGTGCCGGGTGATCATCCAGTGCCGGGTGATCATCCACGCGCTCGTTTCGCGCTATAGGCCATGTCGAGGATCTCGCCCCACAGTCACAGCCGATTCAAGGTATCGAGCATCCCTCTAGAGCCTCTCATGAACCTGCAGGGATAGAAGCGTCAAATTAGTCGGCCCTTAATAAATCATAAGCCTCTGAAATTATTCACTTAAGGTTTTAGGTTCTGGTTCTTCGACGATTTCAGTGGGTGAAAAGCCAAACAACGAACGATGAAACGGATGGGTGTCACAGAGCCTTGCCGGACGCAGCGCGGCAGCGCGAAGATGGCCTATCCAGCAGGATTGGCCCCAACGGGGGTGACTGAGGCGGGTGCCCCTGTGGGCGGCCGAAGGAACAACGCCGACACAGAGAGCACCGAGTTCGATCCGCAGCAGCAGGAAAATCGTTAATATCAATACGCGGAAGGAGTAAGTAACCCAGACGGAAGGGAGTTCGAATGCTTCAGAACCAAC
>JBILBW010000203.1:0-3567 GCA_044353465.1 Rariglobus sp.
GCGGTTCATTACCTCACAGCGAACAAGTCCGCCGGAGGTTTAACCCCTCAAAAGTGGCCGGTTTTGAAGTGACCAGTCGTGGCCGGTTTTAAGTGATCGCTGACACTATTCCTACACTTTGGCGGGTTTCTTTTCCGTAGACTCTGCTTTTGTTAGTTAGGCGTGCCAAATCTACATAAGGCCGCCGACTCACGGCAAAATGAGTCCACCGATAAAGCCATCACGTTTCGCGAGGTCAACGACCTGACCGGGTCTGCCTGCAAAACCTCACACACCGCCCGAGCCCTCGCCGCCCGTGGTCAAATTCGTGCGATCCGCATAAACGAGCGCGTCGTTCGCTATTCGCTCAACTCCGTCTTGGCCCTCATCTCCGGCCGCGTTGACGCCGTTGCCGCTCCGCTCCGCACGTCTGAAGGCTTGGAGGTACGCGCATGATCCAGCTTAGAGACGAAGCCCACCGTCGCGCCGTAACTCGTGCCGCAACCTCCGCGAGCATAAGGGACAAAATGCTTCACACCGTGCACCTGCACGCCGTCGCCTCCGATCCATCCGACGCAGAGGTAATGCGCCTCCGTGCGATAGCGCTCCTCCGCTTACTGCTCACCGCTGAGCGCATCCGCTACAACGCGGAGAAACCAAAAATCTCAAAGACCGAGTCACTATGAAACCCGCAGAAACAGAGACACAGGAAGGACCGGCCGAAACGCTCCGCGAGCGCTTCGACGATCTTTGCCATCAGTTTAAAAACGACGATTTAGACCCCGTCGCCCGCGTCTTAAAGCTAGCCGAAATCAAACGTGTTCGCGAAGCCATCAATACCATCGCGGAAAAAGGGCCCCGTGCAAAGTGAACGCCATTCCCGAAACCTTTGTTTTTCCCAGACCGGCACCGGCCCCAGACATCGAATCCAACGACCTAGCCACCGACCTAGACGCCTCGCTTCGATTCGCTGAGCAGGTGGGGAACGAGCTGCGCTATTGTCCAGGTCTCGGCTGGCTGGCATGGGACGGCAAGCGCTGGGCCCGCGATGGTGCCGACCTGCGCGCCGTCGAACTTTCCAAGACCTGCGCCCGCCGCTGGACTGAGCAGGCCACCAAATCAACAGGGGACGGACGCGAGCACCGCGTGAAGCAGGCCCTCGGCCTAGAGGGTTCATCACACATCAAAGCCGCCGCAGAGCTGGCCAAATCTGATCCGCGCTTGCGTGTCGGCGTGGCTGAACTCGACGCCGATCAATGGTTGTTGAACGTGAAAAATGGGACGCTCGATTTGCGCACCGGGAAACTTCGCCCGCACGACCGAGCCGACAAGAACACCAAGCTGGCCCCGGTGGATTATCGCCCCGACGCCGCGCATCAGGTTCTCGAACGGTATCTGTCCGACCTCTGCGTCGAAGTTGCCGACATGGCCGGTTTTCTGTCCCGCTGCCTCGGCTGCGCTCTCACCGGCAACGCCACCGTTGAAACGGTGTTTCTTGTTCAAGGCCCCGGCGGAAACGGCAAGACCACGCTTTTAGAATCAGCCGCCGCGATGCTCGGGGACTACGCCTGCAAAATGGAATTCTCCTCAATCTGCGCATCGGCTCGACATGGCGGCCGGAGCGCCGGAGCTGCTTCACCTGACCTCGTGCGCCTGCGCGGTTCTCGGCTGGCCTACGCATCGGAAGGCGACCAATCGGCCCGCTTAGACGCTGGAATCGTGAAGCTGTTGGCAGGCGGGGAAACGATCACCGCCCGCGCCCTGTTCTCTGAGCCCATCGAATTTGCGACCACTTGGAAACTTTGGCTCGTTACCAACTTCGACCCCCGCGCCGACGCCGACGATTCGGGCTTGTGGCGTCGTCTGGCAAAAATCCCGTTTGCCGCTCTACGTGGAAAACCAGATCCAAAATTGAAGGACACTCTGGTCAATGACCCCGCCGCCCGGTCCGCCCTGCTGGCATGGGCGCTGCGTGGCTGTCTCGACTGGCAAACCCGAGGAGGAGGCCGCGCCGGTCTCGGCATCCCTGAGCAGGTGGAGGCGGCAACCTCGGCTTACCGTACCGAGCAGGACACAACCGGATCGTGGTTTGCCGAGCTTATGGACATCGCGGCCATGGACCGCAACGGCACCACGCCCAACAAAGAGCTTCGCGGACACTATGAAACATGGTGCGAGGAAAACGGCGCATCGGCCCTGAGCCTTCCGCGTTTTTCCCTTTTTCTAGCCGACCGTGGACTGGTGAAGCGGACCACTAAAAACGGCATGGTTTGGCAGGGAATCCGGCTAATAAATCCGGCTTAAAATCGGTCGAAAGGTGAAGGGTGTGAAGGGTTCCCCATAAGTTTCCATATATACACGCGTAGAGGAACTTTGTGGGAACCCTTCACACCCTTCACCCGACCGGCTCAAATAATAACGCAAGAAACTTAAATAAAGAACTTTAAGACATGATCGACGTTTCAAAGCTGGAAAACGCAAAAGGGCGAAAAGGAGGCACAATTTCACGCTGTCCGGCCTGTTTTGAGAACGGGGAAGACAAAACCGGCGAACATTTATTCGTGAACGCCGACGGCCGGTTTGGCTGCATCGCTTTTGCTGGTCCGGCCGGAGTCGATCACCGCAAGCGGATTCACGCTCTAGTCGGCACCCGCGAGGCTGGCACAATGGGACCAATTGGCCCCAAGCGAGCCCCCCGCCCCGCGCCCGCCTGCAAGCCTGCCCGCCCGCTGCCTACACTTCGCGCCCCCTCGGCTGAGGAGCTGCGCCAAATCGCAACGGGCAGAGGTTGGCACACGGTGGACGGTCTCGACGTACTGGTCGAACGCGGCCTGTTGCTGGTAGGTGAGATTTACGACGCCGGGACCAATCACGCCGCATGGGTCGCCACCGACCCCAGCCGCGCCAATGCCCAAGCCCGCAAGTTTGATCGTGGGGTGTGGACTGGAATCAAGGGAGCCAAGGCCAAATCATTACCCGGCACCACCGCAGGCCGCTGCATCGGCGCTTCCGTCATCGGGGACCGCCCCACGGTTTGGCTGGTGGAGGGAACACCCGACCTTTGCGCCGCCCCCATCGTCGCACGCCTCGCCGGTCTCGACCTCGAACAACTCGCCTTCGTCTGTATCACCGGAGCCGGTAACGCCCTGCAGGCTGACGACCTACCACACTTCGCCGACAAGCGCGTCGTCATCGCTGTTCACGCCGACGGAGCCGGGGGCGTAGCCGCTGCCCGTTGGGCGGATCAACTCTATCGTGCCGGAGCTGCCAGCGTGGAGGGATTCAAGTTTGCCGACGGCACCAAAGACCTTGCCGAGCACCTCGAACAACTCGCGCCAGTATCACCCGCCCCAGCCCCGGCCGGACTCTGCCCGACCTGCTGGGCCCGGCGCATCGCCGCCCCCATCGGCGGCCCGACCTGCGCCTGTCGTCCTTTTCAATGGCCAACCTTCGACGCCCAACCGCCCGAAAAATTCCAAAAAGGGCCTGCCTTATTTTTTTGAAATCCAAAAGCCAAGCCATCCCAAAGGGGGGGGGGGATAGTAAAAGCCTACCGCTCACCAAACAAAGACCACACCTGCTCCTTTC
>JBILBW010000204.1:0-3532 GCA_044353465.1 Rariglobus sp.
GCCGGGCAAATCGCCTACAAGCGCATCCGCCCCACCCTGCCGTCGGGGTTGAGTGAAGCCTCGATTTTTTTCTGGCCCTGCGCCGGAGCCCTGCTGGCCACCGCGCTAACCGCTAGCCTGGTGACCGACTGGAGCGCGTTCCAGCCGACGGCGAGCCAGTGGGGCGTGCTCGCGTACCTGGGGACGCTGGCCTCGGGCGTGGGCTTTTTCCTTTGGAATTACGGGGCGACCCAGGTGAACACGGGCACCTTGGCGGTGTTTAACAACGCCAAGGTGCCGCTCGGCGTTGCCTGTTCACTGATCTTTTTCGGCGAGCAACCGGCGAGTATTCCCCGCCTGCTCATCAGCCTCGCCCTGCTAATCATAGCCGTAGCGGTGTCCGAGTGGAAAACGGCCCCAGCCCAGCAAGTCGGCTCGGCAAAGTAGCGTAGATTTCCAGTCTGCTCGGGGCGGTGGCAGTGGCCGAGGCGTTTCCAAATGGAAGGGAGATCAAGCTCGGGCGGCCCCTTAAGGTTACCCGATGCAGGCAGGACGCCTGCGTTACGTGTAATCCGCCCACCGATTTCGTTCTCGTTCTCTGTGGTGTTCTCTTTCTGCTTGTTGGTTTTCCACCATGTGCGCCGCTCCCGATCTCTCCGCCGTCAAAGCCTACCTCCTCGATTTACAGGATCGCGTCTGCCGCACGCTCGAGGCCGAAGAGGACGGCACCCGCTTCGCCGAGGATCATTGGACGCGCGCCGAAGGCGGCGGCGGGCGCTCCCGCGTCCTTGCCGAGGGCACCGTTTTCGAAAAAGCCGGCGTAGGCTTTTCCCACGTCCATGGAACCCAATTACCGCCCTCGGCCACCGCGCACCGTCCGGAGTTGGTCGGTAAACCCTGGCAGGCACTGGGCGTCTCGCTGGTCATCCATCCGCGCAATCCCTACGTGCCGACCAGCCACGCCAACGTGCGCTTCTTCATCGCTGATCCAGAAGGGGTCAATCCAGTCTGGTGGTTTGGCGGCGGCTTCGACCTCACGCCCTATTACGGCTTCGAGGAGGATTGCCGCCACTGGCACCGCGTGGCCCGCGAGGCCGTTTCCCCGTTCGGCACCGAGCTGTACCCGCAGTGGAAAAAAGGGTGCGACGATTATTTTTTCCTCAAACACCGGGGCGAACCGCGCGGAATTGGCGGGCTGTTTTTCGACGACTACAACGCACCCGGGTTCGACCAAAGTTTCGCCGCCTTGCGCGCAGTCGGCGACGCCTACCTGCCTGCCTACGTTCCCCTCGTGCAAAAACGCAAAGCCGTCCCTTTCGGCGAACGCGAGCGCGACTGGCAACTCTACCGGCGCGGGCGCTACGTGGAGTTCAATCTGGTCTGGGACCGCGGCACCCACTTCGGTCTGCAAAGCGGCGGTCGCACCGAATCAATTCTCATGAGCCTGCCCCCACTGGTTACCTTTAAATACAACCACGTCCCCGCGCCCGGCAGTGCCGAGTCCCGCCTCCACACCGATTTCCTACGCCCCCGCGACTGGACCCATGCATGATGCTCGCTACTCACTACTCGCTACTTCGATCCAATGACTTCCCGCCAACGCTTTCTCTCCGCCCTCGCCTGCCAGCCGCTTGATCGACCGCCGTTGTGGGTCATGCGCCAGGCGGGCCGTTACCTGCCGGAATATCGCGCACTCAAGGCCCAGTCCTCCTTTGTTCACATGGTGCAAACGCCCGCGCTGGCCGCCGAGGTCACCCTGCAACCGCTGCGGCGTTTCCCGGGGCTCGATGCCGCCATCCTTTTTTCCGACATCCTCGTGATTCCAGAGGCGCTGGGCCAACCCTACGCCTTCCGCGATGGCGGCGGCATCGAGATGGCGCGGCGCATCTCCACGCGCGCCGACATTGAGGCGCTGGCGCCGGTCGCCGCCGTACCCGACAAACTGGCCTACGTTGCCGACACCCTCGCGCTGCTCAAAAAAAGCCTGGGCGACACCAAGATGCTGCTCGGTTTCGGCGGCTCGCCGTGGACCTTGGCCACTTACATGGTGGAAGGCGGCAGCTCGGACGATTTCGAGCGCATCAAACTGCTGTTCTACACCGACCGCGGGACTTTTGACGCCCTGCTGGAGAAACTCACCGAATCGCTGATCGCCTATTTTCGTATGCAGATCGCCGCGGGCGCGGACGCGATTCAAGTTTTCGATTCCTGGGGCGGCCTGATCGCCGGCCCCGACTACGAGGCCGCTTCACTGAAGTGGATTCGCCGCATCGTCGCCGCCTTGCCCGCCGATTTCCCGGTGATTTTATACGCCAAGGGCACGGCGCCCCACCTCATCGATCAGGCCTTCACTGGAGTGCGGGCGATCAGCGTCGACTGGACCAACGACCTGTCGATTGTCCGCCGCACCTTGCCGGCAAACGTCGCGGTGCAGGGCAACCTAGACCCGGTGCTCATGCAAACCACCCCCGAAATCGTCGCGCGCGAAGCGGCCCGGCTGCTGGAATCGATGCGCGGCACGGCCGGGCATGTTTTCAACCTCGGCCATGGCATCACCCCGCAGGCCAAAATCGAGTGTATGCAGGCGCTTATCGATACGATCACCACGTGGCGCTGAGAGCTCGGGCGGGTTTGGCGGCGACCGGTAAGGATGATGGCGGGTGATGGTCCTCATCAGCCGGGTAACATTTTCCGGGTTTTTCAAGGATCGACCTCGTGTTGCCCGGAAACCGGCTTATTCTTTAAGGCATGTCTCAAGATCCTCATGCCCAGTTTGATCAGACGGTACTTGATAAGATCGAGCTGAGCCCGGTCGGCGCATTACCCCATACCCCGGCCTACCAGGATGCCCTCAATCGGCTGCGGGCTTCGCACCAAGTTTATGCTTCTGCCGATCATAAAGGCGGCCATGTCACGGTGCGCTCGCTGACCGCAGCACCCGTGTTTTACGCCCATAGCCTCGAGGCCTTTTTGGCCGGAAAACTCGACGCCGCCGAGTTGGAGACGGACGCGAGTATTTTTAATCGCTACGTGGCTTCGGTGCCGGCGCCTCTGCAAGCAAAGGCCGAAGCGGCCCGCTCACTGGTGGTGGCCCGGCGCTTGCATCACCGAGCCAAAGTGGGCGTCGAAGGGGTGCGTGATCCGATCCACAGCTTGATTTTAATCCCGGGCTGCGGCCCCCACCCCGGCCTGGCGGGGAACTACCTCTACGGAGCAGTGCAAGAACTGACCGCGGGCGGGCACGCCGGCCACTGGGAAATCAACCTCCATGACGCTGAAGATGCGCTGGCGCGCTGTGAGTTGTCTTCACGTGCCGAAGCCTTGGAGAAACTTCAAGAGGTCCTGGCCAGCGCCCCGTTCTTGATGAGCGAATTGGCCACGCTGGGCTTTCAGTTTAATTAGTCGGTCCTGAAAAAGACGCATTACCCTAAATCCGGCAGTAGGAACTAGCCAAAAATCACGCAGGTGATTGTTTGGCGGTCATATGCCGCCGTTTTTACCGCCGGAAAAAGCGCACCTTGAGGGTGAGTCAAAAACCCCTGATCACAAGGCA
>JBILBW010000205.1:0-3528 GCA_044353465.1 Rariglobus sp.
TGCGCGGGCGTGATCACCTTCATCTTTAGGCCCGTGTCGATCGTTGCCTTGAGCATCGCCTCCGCCCCGGCTTCCCCGAGCCGCTTGCGCCACCGTGACATGCTCGAGGGATGGATCGGCAGCTCGTACTCAAAAAACTGCCGTCCGCTAAAATGCTGCCACTAGGGGTTCTCCACCCATTGGGACAGCACGACATCGTCACTCAGATCATACGGTACTTCAAAATAGTACAGCGCCACCCTCAGCCGCGTGCTCACCCCGGGCGCCCCGTTGCTCGGGTCGTACGTCTGCCCCAATTGTTCGTCAAACGAGGCCCAGTTCATCTGCCGCCCCAGCTTCACCAGCGCTTGGTCCGCATCCACTAAACCCTCCAACTCGATTCGGCACAGTTCCCGCTGCGCTGGGTGCTCGGTGGCTTTTTTGCTTCATCGATTTTCCCGGTTTTTGTTGGTGGGGTTAAATTTAACCAAGAAACAGGATTTCGCTTAAAAATTAAGTAAATATTAGTCAGTAGTTTATGAATTATTAAAGGCTGACTCATCACCCTGCACCTACTCAATGTACCGGCCACGCTTCAACTCAGCTTGCTGTCCACCCACGCCATCGAAAACCCCATGCGCAACTACCGGGGAAAGACCGCCAACGTCACCCGCTGGCGAGCCGAGACCGACCAAATCTCGCGCTGGAACGCCACCGCCCTGCTGCACATTGAGACCGGATTCCATCGCTTCAGAGGACACACCGATCCCCCCAAGTTTGTCTACGTCCTCCTCCTGAATTCGATCAGTGCCGGAGTTGAAGGGGCTTCGCCCCTGCACACCTACCTGAGCAATTTAGGCCGTGTTCAATCCACCAAGCCAAGAAACTACTCACTTTTTACCACCATTCATCCGGTTCTTTTAACGACGTCTGGGGCATCCCCTGATGATATTGAAAGGGCAGCAATTTGAATCGGTGGAGCTCTCGTTTACTCCCATAACCCACACTCAGCTTAACGGCGCCGGTGTGTAACCAAAAAGCCGCCGAGCTTTGATCGCCGCCGCCACCGGTGGCGGCACCATGGCCACCCAGCTGGCATCGCCGTGCCCGATCCGATAGAGGACGTCGTGGGAATAAATGCCCATGATCTCAGGAGAAAAGTCCTTAATCGACGTAATATATTGATTCTCAAGTAGGTGTGCGTAGAGGTGACGCAAGTGAGGCTTAACCTGGATGTTTTCCGCGGTGATCAACCCGTTGCCGAGACTGAGCTTTGCGGGCAGCTGCCCTCCAGGGACGTCAGTGGCGCTAAAGTATTCATAAGCGTGGGGCTTCATCGGATAGATGTAGAGCTTCACCCCGTTTTTAAATAGGCGGCCAAAACTCTCCAAGATACCGCCCGGGAGTTGCTCGTAATATTTCTCGTTAAAAATCGCCTGCAACGAGCTGACCCCCATGGCGACCCCGATCATGGCCTGGGTATAACGCCTGAAGTACGCGATGAGCCGATAGTATTCCGAATAGTCTGAGATGAGGACGTTGAAGCCAATAGCCCCGAGAAGATCGACGCGCGAAAGAAAGTCGTTCGCATCCAATCCCCCCGAGGCTAGGAGATTATTCATGGTGATTTCCATAAGCACCACGACATCTGGTTCGTGGACTTTGGGTTCCTGCATGAATTGGGCACACGCACAGGTGAGCATATCGGCGTTAACCAGGGTGACCGGGCGAAAGCTGCCTCGCTCGACCAGCACCGCTTTTTTATAAAGAAACTCAGACGGTTGCAGCACCTGTCCGCCGCTGCCGAACATCACCGCGTTGGTGAGTTTGTGGCGGACCAGATGCAGCGCCATGAGCCGGTTATCAATGCCTTCAAACGCAGGCCCGGTCATGCGCAGCATGTCCACCTCGATGCGATCGGGCCCTACGGAATCGAGCAGCGATTTAATGAGCGCCTCCGGCTGGTCTCGGAGGTAAAACGCACCATAAATCAGGTTCGTGCCGACGATTCCCAAGGCCTGTTGCTGGAGCAGGTTATCTTTATCCCACATGCGCACGTGGATCATGATGTCACTGGGCGGGCCGTTAGGTTCGGCCTGGAAGCGCAGCCCCAGCCAGCCATGACAATCATTGTTCCCCTTGAAGTTGCGGGCGGCGACCGTGTCGGCGAAAACAAAAAAAGTGGTGGTGTCGCCGCGCTTACCGCCAAGGCGTTCAATCAGCAGATTGTACTCGTGGTTGAGCATCAGCTCGAGGCGCTCATTGGAGACGTATCGGGGCGCCTTGCCGTAAATCATGTCGCTAAATGTCATGTCGTAGGCCGACATCGACTTTGCTATGGTGCCGGCAGCCCCGCCTGCTTGGAAAAATACGCGCGCCACTTCCTGACCTGCGCCGATCTCGGCAAAGGTGCCATACTTGGGTTCATCGAGATTAATCCTGAGCGCCTTTCGGGCGGGAGTCAGTTGGTCCGTGGAATTCGACATATCGAGGCGGCGGAGTTAAGTGAACTCGAGGGCGTTTATCGAGAAGCATATTCCCTTAAACCCAGCCCACTGGACATCTCCGTTCTTGGATGCTGACGCGGTTAACGTTGAAGCCGGTGCACGGCTAGAAGCTACGCTTCAGCTCGGCGCTAGGATTACAGGAACGACACCGACCGCTCCAGGTTACCCGCGGATGTCCGCGGATATTCATCGATTTCTAAATAGTGGGGATTTTCCCTATCGAGACGACCTCACTGCGCTGACCCCGGCACGCTGGCAACCTTCCGCGGTTGTCGAACTGGGCGCGGCCAGTTGCTGATTGCAGTCTAGCAAACCTTGGACGGCTTTCATATTGGGTATTAAGAGTAGTCGTCGGCTATTTCGAAATGGTTAACCAAATCGCGCGCTGGATTCCACCCTCCCTTCTGCATTGGAGAACGTTCTCCATTTCGTTGAGGGATTCTCCGATTTCCCTAAGCGGGTCCACGCACTCCGTCTGACTGATGCAATTTCGCTTTCAAAAATATAATAATATTGCCGTCTGGGGAAGCCCTAGAAGGCTAAGCGCCCAGCTAAAGATTTTCCGGCGGTTACCGCCGGGCGGATGAGGGTCTTGCTTCGCCGAGCCAAGGACATTGCATAGCTACGGCGCATCCAAGCCGTTTTGATGCGAGCTTCAAACGCGTTACCCCCAACCCAGATTGCCGAGTTGACCGGTTTGAGCGTGCACTCGTTGCGTGTGCTTCATTCCCGGTTTTTACGCGAGGGCGAGGCCTGCGTGATCGGTCGGTCCGGTCGAGGTGGACGCCGGCGCACGGTGTTAACCGCTGACCAGACCAAGACCCTGCTTGATCGACACGCTCCGGCCGCGGCCCAGGGCGGCATCGTCGTGGCCCATGCCTTCAAGCGGGATTACGAACAGCTGGTCAGGCACAAGGTCGCCCTCTCCAGCATCTATCGCATGTTGGCCAAGGCTGGTTGGCGTAAACTCGCTCCCAAGCCCCGTCACCCCAAGAAGGATCCGGCAGCGGAGGTGGCTTTTTAAAAAACTTCGCTGCGGAAG
>JBILBW010000091.1:0-11122 GCA_044353465.1 Rariglobus sp.
ACCCGAAAAAAATCATTCAGGCCATCCGCCAGGAGGGGGTGACCAGCTCGTTCGGCTCGCCGACCCTCTGGCGGAAAATCGCGCTCCACTGTCACGCCCATCAGATCACGTTACCCACCGTCAAACGTGTACTCTGCGCGGGCGCCCCGGTGCCGCCCGACCTCTGGGAGGTGATGACGTCGGTGCTGCCCCACGGCATGCTCCACAGCCCGTACGGCGCCACCGAGGCGTTACCGGTCAGCTCCATCAGCGCAGCCGAAGTGCGCGCCGGCACGGCGGCGGCCACCGCCCGAGGCGCCGGTACCTGCGTCGGCCACCCCCTTTCGGCCAACCGGGTTAAAATCATTGCCCCCACCGACGCTCCGCTAGCCAGCCTGGACCACTGCCGCGAACTCGCCGCCGGCCAGATCGGCGAGATCATCGTGAGCGGCCCGACCGTCACCCAAACCTACGACGGCCTGCCCGCAGCCACTGCCGCCGCGAAGATCCAGGCTGCGCCCTCCGGGCAAATTCAAATCTCAAATCTGAAATCTGAGATCTCAGCCGCCGAGTCCCCGGAAATTTCAAAGCACAAATCTGAAATCCCAGCGACTACGCCCGCTCAAATTTCAAATGCGCAAGTCGACGCTGCGGGAGCGGTTCCCTTTCAGATTTCAGATCTCAAATCTCAAATGATGACGACGCAGGAGGCGGCGGAAGCCGCCTCCTGCGTCGTCATTTGGCACCGGCTCGGCGACCTCGGCTACCTGGATGGCGAAGGCCGCCTCTGGTTTTGCGGTCGCAAGGCCGAGCAAGTGGAGACGATCGATGGCCCGCTCTACACCGAGCAAATCGAGCCCCTGTTCAACGCCCACCCCCTCGTACGCCGCTGCGCCCTGATCGGTCTGGGCGAACGCGGGCGCCAGCGTCCGGCCGTGGTGATCGAGCCCACCGACTGGGGCCTGGCGGAGACCAGTGCTGAGTGCCGCCCCTTTGCCCGCGAGCTGCGTTTGCTGGCCCAAAACTCCCCGCAAACCGAGGGGATTAAACTGTTTTATTTCCTCAAAAAATTTCCGGTCGATGTGCGCCACAACGCCAAGATCCACCGCTTGGCCGTGGCCCGTTGGGCGTTAACCGCCAAAGGCTACGAATCCAACCCCAAGCGATGACCCCGGCACCCGGCAACCCCGCCCCCCCTTCCGCCGCCCGCCCCCCGGGCGCGCCCCCAACCCAGTGTCACCTAATAGGTGACACTTTCCGCCCCCCTGCGGGGCCGGTACTGGTCACCGGCGGCACGGGTTTCCTCGGCCGCCGGCTGGTCGAGCGCCTGCTTGCCCACGGCCGCGAAGTCGCCGTGCTGGGACGCACCCCCGCCCCAGAGCTGGAACAACGCGGGGTGCGCTTTATTCGCGCCAGCCTCGACGACAGCGCCGGGGTCAGCGCCGCCTGCGCGGGCATCGGCACGGTTTTCCACGTCGCCGCCAAAGTCGGGGTGTGGGGACGCTACGACGATTTTTTTCGTGCCAACGTGCTGGGCACCCGCGCGCTGCTCGCCGGCTGCCGCGCCCACGGGGTCGCCCGCCTCGTCCACACCAGCACGCCCAGCGTGGTGTTTAACGGCCAAAACCTCGCCGGCGCCGACGAGTCGCTTCCGCTCACCACCGCCTGCCCCAGCCCGTATCCATTAACCAAGGCCATCGCCGAGCGCGAGGTGCTGGGAGCGCATTCCCCGGGGCTGCGCACGGTGGCGCTGCGCCCTCATCTGATCTGGGGCTTGGGCGACCCGCACCTGGTACCGCGCATCCTCGCCCGCGCCCGCGCCGGCCGCCTGCGCATCGTCGGCAACGGCCAAAACCGCATGGACATGGTCCACGTCGAAAACGCCGTTGACGCCCACCTCGCCGCCGAAACCGCCCTGGCGCAGTGTCACCTATTAGGTGACACTCGGATCGGGGCGGACATCGCAGGGAATCCGACAACGAGGGAGTCCACCGCGGGCGGGCAGGCGTATTTTATCACCAACGACGAGCCGGTCGTGCTGTGGGACTGGATCAATGCCCTGCTCGGTGCGCTTGGTGAGCCGCCGGTCACCCGCTGCGTTTCCCTGCAAACCGCCACGGCGGTCGGGGCGCTCTGCGAGGCCGCCTGGCGGGTGCTGCCGCTCCGGGGCGAGCCGCCGATGACCCGTTTCATCGCCGCCGAACTGGCCAAAGACCACTGGTTTTCGATCGCCGCCGCCCGGCGCGACCTCGGTTATGCGCCCCGCATCAGCATGGCCGCCGGCACCGCCGAACTGGTCGCCGCCCTGCGCGCAGCCCGCGGCCAAGCCTAGGAGCCGGCTTGCGGGAGCGGGCGGGCGGAAGCAGCGCCCCACGGCAACCACCAGCAACAACCCGCCCTCGACCACTGGGGCGCGGCTCTTTTAGCGCTTCTTGCCGCTGCCCTCGCCGCCGCGGGCGCTGGATTTGGCGGAGCCGCCGTTGAGCAAGGTGCCGCCGATCACCCCGACCGCGAACATCGCAAAATAGATAATGGCGGCCGAGGAGCGCACCGGCTTGGGGAAGGCCAACGAGAAGTGGAAATCGATCGAGTGGGTGTTTTCGATGCTCACGAAAACCACCAGAAACAGGATAATCAAAAACCCGATGGTGCGGAGGATAGTTTGGACGTTCATGGGAAAGGGGCGGCGGCGGGAATCCACCGCAATCAGATTCGTGAATCGCAGTCCGGCGCATCCGGGGCAAAACCAAAACGCGACACCGGGGTGCAGGCGGGCGCATCCCCGTTTTTGGACAAGGGGTCTGCATCGGCATTTTCTGACGCGAACTCGCCCAGGCGGATCACGGTCGCAAACCGATCTAGGCTTGTCCGCTGCGGCCTGCATTTTTCCCTGGGCGACTTAGCGCAAATCTTCCGCGTCTCCGGTTCACTATCCAACACACCCCGCCCCGGAAACCTGCGTTGTCGAAAACCCGGGATGCGCCCGGAGGCGCCCTGCGGCCCATTCACTTGCAAGATTGGCGGCGTGCGGCGCGTGCGTTTGCTTTGCCTTTGCCGGCGCACGGGCTTGGCTGGCCGGCCATGTTGACCAAGGCCCAGTTCTCCCGGTTGCGCGCGTTGCGCGACAAAAAGGCCCGCGAAGCCGAGGGCCTCTACGTGGTCGAAAACCCCAAGGTCGTGGCCGAACTGCTGGCCGCCGGGGTCCGCTTTAGCGAACTCTACGCCACCCCCGCGTGGCCCGGCCCGCCCCGCGCCCCCTGCCCCCCGGTGGTTACCACCCCGGTCACGCCCGACGAAATGGCCCGCATCAGCCATTTCCCCACCCCCTCGGCGGTCTTCGCGGTCGGGCGGATCGAGCGCGCCCCCCTGCCCGCCACCGGCTTGGCCCGCGGCCTGACCCTCGCCTTGGACGGAATCCAGGATCCGGGCAACGTCGGCACGCTCATTCGGGTGGCCGATTGGTTTGCCTTCGACCGGGTGGTGCTTTCGGCGGACTGCGCTGACCTGTTTTCCCAGAAAGTGATCAACGCCAGCATGGGTTCGTTCGCCCGGGTCAAAACTTTTATCGTCGACCTGCCGGCCGTGCTGGCCTCGGCCGGCGCCCCGGTGCTCGGCTGCGACCTGGGCGGGGACGACGTGCATGGCTTGCCGGCGCTGCCCGACGCGGTGGTGGTGATTGGCAGCGAAGGC
This sequence comes from Rariglobus sp., assembly GCA_044353465.1. Classification (GTDB taxonomy): domain Bacteria; phylum Verrucomicrobiota; class Verrucomicrobiia; order Opitutales; family Opitutaceae; genus Rariglobus. The sequence continues at coordinate 3,670 of JBILBW010000091.1, forward strand.
CGCGGTATCTCGCCCGAGGTACGCGCCTGCGTGGGGCGCTTCGTGACCATCCCGCGTTATGGCGAAGCCGAGTCGCTCAACGCCGGGGTCGCCGCGGCCATCGTCTGCGACAACCTGCGCCGGCAAAGCGGCCGGTGACCGCGGGCGAATCGGCCGCCTCCCCACCGGAGCGCGGCACCATCAATTGCGTCGGCTACAACCCGGTTGTCCCGCGACGGACGCTTTCGCCGCCGCCTTTTGGGTCACGTCTTTCGGCTTGGCGCCCTTTGCGCGACAAACGAAGGGCCCTCGGGTGAATGCAGTTTGGACTTGGGGTTAAGTTGGGGCACCTCCGCCCCGTCATCCACCCTCCGCCTTCCGGCGCCAACCGCCGAGGGTGAGCGGCAGCAGAATGATCAGCCCCACCGCAAAAAACCCGGCGTTAACCCCAATCGCCGTGCGGTACCCGGCCCAGGTCACCAGCCAGCCAAACACCAGCGGACCGATCACCCCGGCCAGCTTACCAAAAAACCCCCAGTAGCCAAAAAATTCCCCGCTGCGCCCCGCCGGGGTCAACGTGGCCACCACCGCCCGGGCCGACGATTGCAAGGCGCCCATGCCCACCCCCGCCAGGGCACTGATCACATAAAACTCCCCGGTGCTGTGGCTGCACGCCGCGCCCACGCACACCCCGATCCAGAGCAACAAGGCGAGCACCAGCGGCAGCTTGGCCCCGATGCGGTCCTGCAAAAACCCAAAGCCGAATGCCCCCGCCACCCCCGCCAGTTGCAAGACCACGAACAGCCCGATGACCTCCGATTCGCTCATGCCGATGACCTGGGTCGCGTAAAGCGCGGCGAAGGCCACCACCGCCAGCAGGCCCGACAAAAACACGGTGAGGGCGACAAAAAACACCGCCAGGGTGCGGTGCTGGGGCAACTCGCGCTTGATCTGGACAAGCTGCCGCCAGCCGAGGGTGAAGGCGTTTTCCCCCGCCACCAGCACCCGCGGCCGGGCCCGCTCGCGCAACAGCAGGAGGGTCGGCAGGCTGGCCACAAAGAAAAACGCCCCCGTCATCACAAAGGTCCACGGCACCCGCCCCTCGCCGCTGCGGATGATCAGCAGCGCCAGCACCAGACTGAGCAGCCCGCCCAGATAGCCAAAACTCCAGCCGTAGCCGGAAATGCGCCCGACGTTATCCGGGGTGCTGATCTCGGGCAGGAAGGCGGCGCAGAGGTTTTCGCTCAGGGAAAACGCGAGGTTGGCCACCCCCACCAGCACCAGGGCCAGCACCACCTCGCCCGGCCCCACCCAGTAGAGCGCCGCAGTGGCCAGCGCGCAAACCCCCGCCGTGCCCATGAGGAAGGCCTTTTTGCGGGCGGTGACGTCGGCAAGGGCCCCCACCAGCGGCGCCAGCACGATGACCACGCCCTGAGAAAGCGCCAGGGCCGTGCCCCACCAGCCGGCGGCGCGGGGGTCGTTGGCGGCGACCACCTTTTGAAAATAAACCGCGTAAACCACCGTGATGATCAGGGTGGTGAACGCGGAGTTAGCGAAATCGAAGCAGCACCAGCCGACAATCTCGCGCCGCTTAACCGGATAGATCTCGGGCAGTTGACTCATGTGGGCGCCACTGGACCGACCCGTCCCTTCCCACGCAAGCCCTCCCCGCAAACGGGCCCGCCACGGAAATCCACCGGGCAATTGTAACCGGGTTTCTTCAAACCCGACTTGCACCATGGGGCCAGCACCCCTTAGTTGCACCTTAACTTCCTTTGCCTGTGCCTGAATCCGTTTCCACACCTCCCTCGTTTTTCCGCCGCGTGGCCACCGCCGTGACCCAGTGGATCGATTCCGACTACTGCCCCGGCGGGGCTGATAAAATGCGCAACGAACCCGATCGGGTCGATTGGGTGCGCGTCATGCCCTTCGTTGTCCTCCACGTGGGCTGCTTCGGCGTGCTCTGGGTTGGGGTGAGCGCTTTCGCCGCCTGGGCCGCGGTCTTCCTGTATGTCGTGCGGATGTTCGCGGTCACCGGCATCCACCACCGCTATTTCTCCCACAAGACCTACAGCACGAGCCGCTTTGGCCAGTTCTTTCTCGCCGTCTGGGCCGGCACCACGGTGCAGCGCGGCTCGCTCTGGTGGGCCTATCACCACCGCCACCACCACCAGCATTCCGACGATCCGGAGGACGCCCACTCCCCGCACGTCCACGGTTTTCTCTGGTCGCACATCGGCTGGATCACCTCGCGGCGCAACTTCCCGACCGACTACTCCAAAATCAAGGATCTGGCCAAGTTCCCGGAGTTGGTCTGGCTGAACCGGTTCGACCTGCTCGTGCCCATCCTCTACGCCCTGTCGATGTACGGGGTCGGCGCCCTGCTTGAGCGCTTCGCGCCCGGACTCGGCACCAACGGCTGGCAGATGCTCGTCTGGGGCTTTTTCGTGAGCACCACCGCCCTGTTTCACGGCACCGCCTGCATCAACTCGTTCACCCACCTATGGGGCAAACGCCGCTTCAAGACCACCGACGACTCCCGTAACAGCTTCATTCTGGCCATTATCTGCTTGGGCGAAGGCTGGCACAACAACCACCACCGCTTCCAGAGCTGCACCCGCAATGGGTTCTACTGGTGGGAAATCGATCCGACCTACTACGGCCTGAAGGTCCTCTCCTGGACCGGCCTGATTTGGGGCCTCAAGCCCGTGCCGCAGTCGATTCTCGACGAGGGCATGCGCGCCGAGCACGCCGCCTCGGTGGCGGCCGCCCAGGCCAGCACGCTGGCCCGCCCGGAGCACGCCTCAACCCTGCGCCACGTTCTGCCCGCCGCAGCCGCGATCGCGGTGGCCACGGTCAACGCCGCCAACACCGGCCTGCCGGCCAAAGCGGAAAGCGCCGCCCACCACAAGGACGTCTCCGAGCTTGCCCACGAACTCAGCCGTCCCGCCGCCGACTCGACGAAGGCGACCTAAAAACGTCCCCCCGTTGGCCGCTTCCCTGGGCGTGAGCTCGGGGAACGCGGAGTTTTACCCGAGGCCAATAGAACGGCCGAAAAGGGAGAAAAACGGGATCACAAGCAGGGTTAAAGAACGTACGTTAAACAAAACGTTCGGATTAGGGTAACTTCGTCCAAAGTTTAGTGTATAACCCGAAACCCGGTGAGCAGAGGTACGCAGCTTTACCCGCTCCCCAATCTGAGGCGATGGTCCTCACCCAGTCAGAGGCGCTGGCATAGAGTATGGCCGATCAGAACCCTTAGGTTTGACGCCCATTACTGGCCTGCCTGCGGTGCCCCACCAAAGGAAATTTAAGAATAGGCGGGCGGGTTTATCTATGGGCGGGCCGATTGATGAAGCGGTCCTGTTCTCCGGAGCGGTCCCAATGGGGCGAAACCGTTTAGGTATATATAACCAGATGGGGACTAAGTGTAAACTTGGCCATCGTGCATCCCTGTAACGGGTCAACAACCCGTTGGCTGCCGGGTCGATTGGGCCTAAGCACCTCGAGTTCCAGCCTCAGCCACTGCGGCTTTACGCCGGAGGGTTTATCGCTACGTAGGGCATGGGGCATGGGGGGGGGGGGCAAGCGGCAAGTTCCACTTTTTTACTTTATCATTTTCAATGTATCCGTGAAACGATCCGCCCCCCCTCGGCGCCAATTCCTTGTTACCAAATTGTAACCAAAATAAAACATGAAAGTCATTAATTCGTAACCTAGCTATATTTTAATACGGATCCTCTGCTTTCGATCACAACCAAACAGCAACTGACTCTATAGCCAATCGAATTACCGGGCTCTCGTAACAAAACCCAATGAAAAAAAACACGCATAATCATCGTCGCGTAATTACAGCCGCGATTGCAGTTCTCTTGTGCTGCACAGGCGCAGCCCATGCGACAGTCGAACAAAACAACGGATCCAACGCCATTGCGTTTACCGAACAGAGGGGCGAAAGAACGGCCAATCTTGTTTTGAGTACACTCGATCTGGCGATCATGGACCCGGTGGAGCGGGACAACATGCTCGCCTCCCTCGAAACCCAATACGGTAAACCCAAGGTCTGGGCCTCGCGCGCGGCCCGCTCCACCTCCAAGTCGGTCTTCGGTTTTGGAAGGGATGGCAGTAAGGAAAAATACGGCGTCCGCCTCCGGGCTCGCCAGGCAATGCCGATTTTTAACTCGCTTCTTTCGCAGGTTGCTCCCGCGGAAAAAGTCCCTTCGGCAATCGGGGAAAAAGCATCAGCAGGCCTCCTGGGGGTGGAACGTTCCGAAGCTCTGACGTGGACAGCGAACCAGGACGACTACACAGGCGATGGTCGCGTTGCGACAGGTTTTGGGCACTGGGGATCCAACAAGTGGATAAACACAGGCTTTAACTACAAGCTGGATTTCGGGGACGGGCTCTACACACCCACCTGGTATGGATTCTCCATCAAGGCGAAGGTAGCAGCGGACGTGGCGGGGCGCTTCGCTTACAACCAAGAATGGTACTCGGCAAGTAGCGGTTCCAATCACATGGCATACACTCGGGACGTGAATTCAGCTGCTTCCCTTGGTGTTCGTGTGACCCCTTCATTAACTTTATCCTGGGGTCATGACTGGAACCTCGGGTGGGCTGGATACTGGGGTCTTGGAGCTGAGGCTACAATACCCGTTGGGGTATGGCCCAGCTGCGGTGTGACGATGATTTCCTCTAACACAAAAAGCGACGCGGACTTTTTGGCGATTAATGGAACGTTCTCGGTTTATGTGGAAGCCCAGGGTTCTGTGTGGATTGGCAAAACCGAGCACACATCTAGAGACGACGACATGTGGAATCCGGAGAGCCATAAGTTGGTGGCCGGCGCGAGGGCGCAGATCGTATTCCAGGGGACCGCAGGCCTGGGAATTGGATACAAGGTCAGGGAATACGACTGGTACAATGACAAATGGAGCAATGTTATGCGGCACAATGCACAAATTGCCAACGGAACTGCTGATGGGAAGTTGGTCGCTCGGGCTGAGTTGAGATGGGGCCCTGTGGTCTTCCAGAACGGATACCTAATCTGGCAAGGCAGTAAAAGTAACGACGGAATTCCTACAAAAACATACGACCATAACAATCAAGGTTTAGACCTCCTCCTGTGATTGCGTTGTAAAGTAGATGGTAACCCAGCCGCCTCGGGGAGTTTTCCCGGGGCGGCTCACTTTTTTAGCAATGAAAAAATCTTTTCTAATTGGAGCTAGTCTTTTCCTGTGCGGCTTGGTGTCCGGACTGAGTATCATGGGCGTTTGGAAGCGCTCGGTCGCTTCCCCCAACACGGCGGCATCCGGCCAGCCCGCCTCAAAACTGGATGCGGCCCCCGCTAAGGCCCCCGCCTATGGAATAATCGGTGGCCCGAAGGCGGAAGAATTTCTGCCCGCCGAAGCCTACAAATCATTCATTCTTTCCGAGACGGGCGGTCCACGTTCCTTCGAGGAATTCAAGGCGCTTTTGGCAAAATCCAAGATGGTTAACCCCGATGCAGCCTCGTTTAAGCGGGAGGCCGTCATGGTGTATGCGGCCGCCCTAGTAAGGGCCTTTGGGCTCAAGGCGATTGACGAAATCCGTAAGTCTCCGGTCTTGGCCGAGTTCGGTCCTGCGGCGCCGGGCATGTTTGAGATGATGTATGATTTGCAGGGCCGGGATGCGGCCGTCCAGTTGATCGAGTCCTACGGCAACAATCGAATCCGGACGATGCTTTACGGCATGCTGGCCACGAGACTGGTCGAGAAAAGCTATGTCGAGGCCCTTCAGATGGCCCAACAGCACGCGCCGATGAAGCTCAGGGATCCGTCCTTTGTCTCCCAGCTGGTTCAGTCGGCCGGAAAAAGCCGTGACCAAAAGGCGCTGCTTGAATTCGTGAATGCCTTTGAATCGCCTCAGACCCGTCTGCTTGCCGCCCAATCCGCAGGTGAGCTGCTCTGGTCGCCTGACGCATCCAAAAATGATCAGATCCTATCGCAGCTCATCAGCATCGGCGATGGTCCCCTGCGGCGAGCCCTTCTCAACTCCTATCTCTCCAAGGCGGTCACGCTCAAGCCGGACATGCTGCTCAATCCGGTATTAGTAGGGGAGCGGGTGGATGAGGAGCATTTTTATACAGCCGGAAAGTTCATGAGCGAGAAGGGGTGGTATGCTGCGCTTGAATATGGAGTGAAGATACCCGGAGACGAGGGCCGGCAGCGATTCATGATGGGGCTCGTTGAGGAGACTGTAGCAACTGGTGACAACACCGTGCTTCAGAAAGGCATCGATGCCTACAAGCAAGGAATTGACGACGGACAGATGCTTTCCCGAGCGGTCAGCGCTGTCGCACGGCTATCTCCGCAAGAAGCGGTGGCATTTCTTTCCCGGCGGGACCTGCCCGGAGAATTGAGAGAGACCCTTTCCACGGAGTGCATTAACGACATTGCTACGGCGGATCTTGATCAGGCCAGGGCGCTAATGAGTGTAAACTCATTTAGTGGGGCGACGCGCGATCGTATGTATTCCGAAATGGCTATACATCTTGCGCGCGAAAATCCGGAGGCCGCCTTCAATGAGGTCGTCACCAAGATTAGCGATCCGATGTATAGCTCGATTGCCGCCAAAGAGGTGGTGCAGGAGTATTTTCGCTCGGATAGTTACCGCTGTCTGGACTGGCTACGGAAATCTCCCGCCGGCCCGCTGCGCGACGATCTGACCTCGGCCGTGGCCAACGAAATGATCAAGACCGATACGCTTGGAGCGCTCGACATTGCTACAAATATCACTGATGCGAAAAACCGCGTTATAACATTGGCAACGCTTTATGGCAACGCTCGCTATATTCAGCCTTCGCAGGCCGACAGCTGGGCCCAAAAAAACCCGGCTTGGATCAAAGCGATTTCAGACCTTGAAAGGTCTGCGGCTCCCACTCCTTGATTATGCGAACCTTAATTCACAGCTTTTGGGTCGGGGCGCTCTGCCTCTTGACTGCGGATCTCTCACGGGGCGCCGAGCCAACTCTCATGGATCTTGGCATTCTGGAGTCCGTTGACTCGGCGAAGGCTCCGGTTTTTTCCGAGGAGCTTCTGGCTTTCATCAAGCGCCTTCCGCCGGTTGAGCAAATCATGGCCAAGGAGGATTCCGACATTGTTGAAGAGGTGCGTTTGGCCAAGGCGCGCCTCGCTGCGTTGCTTCAGCCGGGACGGAATCCCTCGGCAGGGGACGGGGCGCCCATTGCGGAGTCCACCGGTATTATCCTTATGTTGTCCCAGTCGAATGGCCAAGCCACGGTGAAGGGAGCCTTGTCCTGTGTCTGCATTGACAAGGATAAGGGGCTCTTTTTGACCGCCCTGCACCCCTTTCAACAGGCCGACTTGGGCGATTGCGCGGTGATTTTGGGGCACGACGGGAGCGTTTCGGGGGTATCCCGCGCACTGCTCCGGAAAACCGAAGCGGATATCGTGCTCATCACCTCGCGGTCTGC
>JBILBW010000206.1:0-3485 GCA_044353465.1 Rariglobus sp.
TGAAGTAGTTGAGCGCGGTCTCGAGCTTCGACTCGTCGTTATAATGGATCATCATGAGCGGCTCGCCCTGCTTCACCTGGGTGCCGACCTTCTTGATCTCGGAAACACCCACCGCAAAATCAACCTTATCGCCGGGCTTTTCCACACCCGCGCCAAGCAGGTGAACCCCGCGGGCGATCATGGCCGCATTGATGGTGTGAACATAACCGCGCTTGGGCGCGGGCAGCTTGCGGATGTGTTTGGCCGCCGCGAATTTCTCGGGGTGGTCGATGTATGCGGTGTCACCGCCCTGGGCTTTGACCAGCTCCTTGAACTTTTCCAGGGCCGAGCCATCGCTGAGGTGGCGAAGAACGGTCTGCTTAGCCGAGAGCGTCGAACCGGCCACACCGGCAAGGCGCACGATCTCCATGCCCAGTTTGAGCACCAACTCCTTCATATCCTCCGGACCTTCGCCCTTGAGCAATTGAATGGCTTCTTTGACTTCGAGGGCCGTGCCCACGCTGTCACCGAGCGGCTGGTTCATGTCGGTGACCAGCGCGACGCAGCGGCGCTTAAGCGTGCGACCGACCCGGGTCATGGAGCGGGCCAGCTGCTTGGCCTGCTCGAGGTCCTTGATGAAGGAACCGTTACCCCATTTCACGTCGATCACGAGTCCCTCGGAACCTTCGGCGAGTTTACGCGAAAGCACTGAGCCGGTGATAAGCGGCAAGCTGGGGATGGTCCCGGTTTCCTTGCGCAGCTCGTAGAACTTGGCGTCGGCCGGGGCCAGCTTCGGATCCTGCTCAACGATGGCGCCGCCAATCTTGGCCAACTGCGAGCCAAAGGCCTCGATCGAAAGGTGGCTCTTAAAACCCGGGATCGCGCTGAGCTTCTGCAGCGGGCTGATGATGTAATCATGCTCCACCCCGCTCATCATCGGCACCACGACCCCGCTGGCCATCGCCAGGGGCACCAGCACGAGTGAGGTTTTGTCGCCGACACCGCCGGTCGAATACTTGTCGATCTTCGGCTTGGCGATGTGCGAGAGGTCAATGACCTCGCCGGAGAGCATCAGCTCCTCGGTCAGGATCGCCGTTTCTTGGGCGGACATCTGCTGGAAGAAAATCGTCACCAACAAAGCGGCCAGCTGATGTTTAGGGATGTCCTCGTCCAGCGTGGAATCGATGATATAACGAATCTCCTCCTGGGTGAACTCCTGTCCATCGCGCTTCTTTTCAATAAGAGAGTTAAACGACGGCTTTAAGAATCGGCGAGATGGGATCGTGCGTTTGGACATGTAATAGTAAAAGGTAAGGTGGTGCGAACCGCTGGACGTAAAGTATAAAAAAGGAACAAACTGGATTGTAATGTCGAGCCAAAATCCAAGGGTCGCCACCCGTAAGCCTAGGGTCTTTTGCTTTAGCGGGGAGCGTGTGAGGCCGGGGCGAGACCGCGGGAGGGCTTTGAGCGGAGCGATTGGATGGCCGCCAGAGCCGAGGCGTAAGGAGAAAACGAGGCGATCAGGCGCAGGCCCCCACCACAAAGCATCACTGGGCTGGCCAAGCCTTTGACGATGCGGGTGCGCGAGTCGTTTCGGCCGAAGTGAGCCCTGGGCCGATGCAGAAACGGGATGTTGCGCCCGCGCGAAACGGGCACCGGGCCCAAGCGCTCCGGCAGGCTGCCCATCTAAGGGAATCACAGCGGCAGCGTGCCCCCGAGGACCACCCGCAGCCCGGCCCGCTGCCCCTCGGTCAAATCCACCCCGCGTAAGCAGCCGCGAGATCAAGACTTGGGGTGGCGCAACCGCAGCTTCTTGGGGCTGTCGTTGGCCACGTAAGGCGCACTTTTATCCCTGAGAACGATACCCCGGTTTTGCCTTACAGCGGTTCGGCTCGTCGCGGGCCAAACTCCAGAGCGCCAGGTCTACGTTCCGGACCGCGCCTCCGGGAACGCGCTGCAGGCCGCAGGTGGGCTCAAACGCCGACCGGTGCCACCTCGTCGAGGGCGGTGCGCAGGGCGTTTTCCCAGTGGCGGGTGAAGACGGTGGTTTGCCCCAGCGGTCCGGACAGCAGGCGTTCGCGTAGTCCCGCCCGCAGGCTGGCGAGAGCGGTGCGGTCCTCGGCCAAACCTACCGCCACGCGTATGAACTCCGCAGGGGTTGGTCCTACGCACTCGGTCAAACCCACCGCACGCAGCAGGCTCACGCCGACACGCGACACGTGGCTGTCGCCTGCCAGCGTTACCACCGGAACGCCCATCAGCAGGGCTTCGCAGGTGGTGGTGGTGCCGGCGTAGGGGGTCGAGTCGAGGGCCAGATCGGCGGCCTGATAACGCGCCAAATGCGCCCGCATCCCCAGCGCTTCGCCTGTAAGGACCACCCGGCCAGGGGCGATGCCGTGGGCGGCGAACTTGGCGGCAAAACCGCTTTGCGCCCCGGGGTCGGAGCCGCCTGGCGCGTGCAGGTGGAGGCGCGAATCGGGCACCGCCCGCAGCACCGCCGACCAGAGATCAATCGTGGCCGGGCTGAGTTTGGCGAGCGCGTTGCAGCTGATGAAGGTGAACGGCGCCCGGGTCGTGCAAGGCAGGGGGCCGACCGGAGGGGCGTCCGCCGGCGGACGGTAACAGCAAAACACCTCCGGCAGGCGCAGCAGGCGTTCGCTGCCGTGCAGGCGTTCGTCGACCTCGGGCGGCAGGCAGGCGGAGTCGGTGACGCGAAAGTCGATGGCGGGCAGCCCGCTGGTCGCGGGGTAACCCAGCCAGGTGATTTGGCAGGGGGCCGGGCGGCGGGCAAACACGCCCAGGCGGTGGTCGGCGGAGTGGCCGGCCAGGTCGACCAACACGTCGATGTGGTCGGCGCGGATGCAGTTGGCGGCGGCTTCGTCGTCGAGGCGGGTGAGGTCGCGCCAGTGATGGGCGGCAGCGCGCAGGCGGGCGGTGACCGCATCGGCCTCGCGGTTGCAGACGTAGCAAAACGTTTCGACGGCGGCGGGGTCGTGGGCGGCCAGCACCGGTTCCAAAAAGAAAGCCACCGCGTGTTGGCGGAAATCGGCCGAGACGTAACCGATACGCAGGCGTCCACCGGGCGCCCGGGTGGTGCGGGGCGGCCGGGGGCGGGAGGCCCAGGCCGCGGCGTGGCGGCGGGCCCAGGCCGCGGCGCGGGCGGTGAGGTCGGCCGGGGTTAAGCCCGCAACATACTGGGCGGCGAAGACGGCGTTGCTGTGGGTGGCCGGCAGGGGGGACGCCGCGGCAGCCGCATCGTAGGCCGGAAGGGCTTCGTCCATGCGTCCGAGGGCGCGCAGGCAACGCCCGAGGTTTTCCAAGGTCGCGGGGTGGCCGGGGCGCACCTGCAAGGCGGCGTCAACGTGGTGGAGCGCCCGGCTGGGTTGGCCGGCCGCCAGCAAGGCGGACACGAGGATGTTGCGCGCCTCGGCCACCTGGGGCAGGAGCGCGACGAGGCGTTCGAGCGGAGCGAGGGCGGCGGTGGCGCGTTTTAAATCGAGCAGGGT
>JBILBW010000207.1:0-3467 GCA_044353465.1 Rariglobus sp.
TGCCTTGTGATCAGGGGTTTTTGACTCACCCTCAAGGTGCGCTTTTTCCGGCGGTAAAAACGGCGGCATATGACCGCCAAACAATCACCTGCGTGATTTTTGGCTAGTTCCTACTGCCGGATTTAGGCTAAACCCTCCAACTCGATCTGAAACAGTTCACTCTGCGCTGGGTGCACGGTGGCTTTACCTGTTTTCCCAGTTTTTTATTGGTGTGGGTTAACTTAACCAGGAAAACAGGGCGCCACTCGAAGCCTTAGGTAATTATTTTCAGTGACTTACGTATTATTCTGGGCCGGCTCATTACGGACGGGTGTTCAGGTAATCGGCTGCCCGAAGGCAGCCGAGATATAGACGGCGGTAGCTGTCGGCCTCACGGCTATCGCTGATAAGCTGCCCCAATTCGTTAGCTAAAAACGCCAATTAACTTCTCGCATAAAGAAGTTCATTTAGGTGTTTTGGTGAGGCGACTTTGGCGGCGAGACCGCTGAAGGTTTCTAATGTAATGGGTAGCCAGAAGGATCAGCCCAAAAGTCGATAGAAAATAACCGAAGGGGGGCGAGTCACTATGCCGAATAGTACTATGCCGAAGAATGATGATAAGGCCGAAATACTTCTCGCCGACGGCAAAAAGTAGACCACCCAAAAACGAAAGTACCCCGACATACATCGGGGCATTTTTTTCCACTTTTCTTCGTTCTTGCCGAGAACGTTTGAAACGTATCCAGCCAAAAATACCCAGGCAAAAAATGCGCAAAAACCTGCTATCGCGCGAAAAGCCAAATCCTTTTCTTCAGTCGTCATTTAAGCCTAGGGGGGGCGGAGACATTCAGCCGTGTCAAGTGCTCAGCGCAGACCCAGGTGTTGATAGACCCACGCGTCTAGCGGTGCCTGCTGCGTGGCGGACCACGCGTGGCCGTGTTCGAGGCCGAGCACGAGCTGCTTGGGTGCGGTGATGGTGTTGTAAACAGCGAAGACCGACGTAGGCGGGCAGACGACATCGTTGTAGCCTTGGAAATAAATCCCCGGCACGCGAAGCCGGCGGGCGAAGTTCACCGTATCATAATAGGTTGTCGTAAGTAGCTTAGGTTCGACAGGCGCGTCGTTGACTCCGCCCCCGGCAGTAGGACGAAACAAACCCGGCCAGCCGCCGGCGCGGCCACTGAGGTAACCGGATACGTCGCTAAAGGCAGGATACAGGGCCGCAATCGCAGTGACGCGTGGCTCCAACGCGGCGGTCATGATCGAGAGCTGGCCGCCTTGACTGCCACCCATGATGACAAGGTTTTTTCCGTCCCATTTCGGATGGGTGGTCAGGTAGTCGGCAGCACGCAGGCAGCCGAGGTAAACGCGCCGGAAGTAGTAGGCATCACGTTTATCCAGATTGAACCGGTTATAGTTATCCAAGGCGCCGCGACCTAGGCTGTCGTAGGTCTCCAGCGGCATATTGACGGGAATGCCGTGGATGCCGATTTGCAGTGTAATCACGCCCTTTTCCGCCATGCCGCGATTCCCCTTGTAGGGGCGCACACCGGCACCCGGCAAACTGAGAACCACGGGAAAAGTACCGGCGCGACGGGGAACGCAGAGCACGCCGTACATCCGGCTCGGCCCGGACCAGCCGCCGACGTTTTGAAAACTTAAATAAAACGCCTCAACCGTGGCGGTGGATAGGTCGGGGGCAGGTTCGAGGCGGTAGTCGGGTTCGACCTTGGCGAGGGTCGCTTTTTGGGCCGCCCAGAATGAGTCGAAATCAGCTGGCTCGGTCTGAGTGGGTTTAATCTGCTCGGGGGCGTAGCCGACTGTCGCCACTGCAGTGACGGGCTTGCCTTCGAGCGTGGCGGTGACGCTGCACCGCACAAAACCCGGTTCTGCCGGGGCCGTCACTGGCAGATCTAGGCCGCCGGCCAGGACAACCGCGGTTTTTTCGGCACCCTCGAGCATTTCGGGGCCGAGTTTGTAGCGAATGGGGACGCCCTCAGCCGGATAAGGCGAGAGGTCGAGGGTGACGCGGAAACTGGCTGCGGCACCCCGCACGTAGGTCCAGTCCGCGCGGTCGGGGGTCACCTTCAGCGGTGACGCCGCCAGACCAGAGGGAAGAATCCTCGTATCCGGAACGGCGAGTTGGGCCCGCGCCGTGCCGGGTAAAAGCACGGCGGTTGTTACCGCGAGGCAGAGGGTGAAGCGGCGCAGAGCGCTTTGTTTGTTCATTTTATGCATGACTTGGATTTTACTGTGGGGGAAAGGGGGACGGAAAAGACTTACCTGCCGACTTTTTAGCCGAAGCGAACCCAAGCACGGGTGCCGGATTGCTTCCGTTTAATGAGTCGGGGAAGCCTGCCTGGGGCCAACCAACTCAGCGCGTTAACGGTGGTCCCGGTGGCGTTTTTTGGGGTCAGGGTCCAAGCGGGTCGCTGGCTCGGGCTGACGCCAGAGCGGCCCGTGGAAGGCAAGGTGGCGGCAGAGCGCATGCCAACATCGAGGGATCGCGCCTCAAGGCCCAGCTGACTGCCCGTCTTCTTACTCATATACCCGCCCTCAGGCTGCCGCACCGCTTTGATTTCGGGCCAAAAACGAATTGTGGAACTACGTGGCGAATTGGCCGAAACCCGGTTCAGCAGGACGAGCACCCCGGTCTTGATAAAAAGCGGGTCTCGTTGAGCGGCGCGCATACCGGAGGCAGCGGCGTAAGCGGCGGTGGCGTCGCCTAGCCTGCCATCCGCCTGCGGGGCGGATGCGACTGCTAACGTCCGCGGGGAACGCGATTCCTTCGTGAGCGACCACTCTTTCGGCACCGCAGGGTTACGGCCGCCCTGTTGCCCGCAGCCATCCACCGCGAGCGGGTTGTGAAACCGGTTATCCCATCGTTCGTAGCCGGCATTGCGAATCAACCCCGGACCGCCGCCAAGCAGGTAAAAGCGACTCGAATCGCAGTGACTGGAGTCAAACTCGCCTGGATGAACTGTGGCAGAAGGGTTGCCCGCAGAGTCCTCGCCGGTGGGATTGGCGGTTTTGTAAAGCGAGCAAGCGGCGTTTGAAGACTTCATGGACGCGGAGTGGGTTGGGTCGCTTGCAACGAGGAAATGGGACGAGCGAAGGGGCCGACTCGGGCTTGGTTGGAAGCCGGAAACCCAAAGAAGTCGGGTCCGGCCCAGGGGTTTTCGGCGGCGGCGGTCGCAGGGGGCGCGCTGGTCAGCGCGCCAAAACAGTGGATCACGGAACGAAGGTAGGCGCGCAGGGCAGCCTGGTTCGCCGCCAACGAGTGGCCGTTCGAAACTTGATTGGCGCAGTCGACTACCCTCCCCAACTCCCGGTCCAGTGCGGCGATCCCTGATTTCGTCGCAGCGTCGGGCTGGTGGAAATAATTGTCCGTGCAGTCGGCCGTAAATCCCCCGCTCAACCGCAGGAAGCGGGCATCCGCTACCGGCGTATCGCCGGAGCGAATCAGGAGGTTGTTCCGGATCTCCGCC
>JBILBW010000208.1:0-3435 GCA_044353465.1 Rariglobus sp.
GACCGTATGGAGGCGATCGCAGAGACGATGGATCTCCTCGCCAACGACGAATTCCGTACCACCCTCAAAAAATACCAGACCGGTAAACTGAAGATGACCCCGCTGGATGCCGCCGATGTATAAGGTCAACACCTCGGAGCAGGTGGACGCCTTCCTTGCCCGCCTCGCCCCGACCCCGCGCCTCCGCCTGCGCGAAGCGATGGGCAAACTCCGCACCGAGGGCGGCGATATCCGCGCGCTCGAAGGTGACCTCAGTGGATTCTACCGGTTAAAAAGTGGTCGTTACCGGGTGATTTTCTGCTACGCCGAACCGCGCACCATCGACTGTATTTTTGCCGAGGAGCGGAAGTTGGTTTACGAAATTTTCTCCGCCCTGCTGCGCGAGTAAAAGGGAGTTTTTGTACCCCGAAGTTCAAAAGTTAATTCTTAGGTGTCTTCCGCGTGTTCCGTGAGCCACTCGGCGGTAACTCCGGTCGGTCTAAACTTAGCGGACCTTCACGCCCTTCGCGGTTAAAATTACACCGTCCCCTCACTGATCCCGGCGAAATCGCGCCTCGATTTCCGGCGGACGGATTCCCACCCTTGAGTTTACCCACGCGCCCATGCCCGCCACCGCCAAGCTCAAACCCGACACCCCGCAACGCCCCGTCTGGCTCATTCTCTCCCATGGGTTTAACATGGATGGGCGCGCCGCCAGCCAAACGATCACCGACAAAATCCCCTTCCTCGCCCGCTCAGTCGAGCCGGTGATCATCAGCGCGACCACCGGCACCCCTGATCCCGTCCTGGAACACCACCAGCTTAACGGCTGCGCCCCGTCGGCCCTCAAGTTCGACCTGCGCCACAGCCTGCGCCGCCGCTACGGCTCCGGGGTTGCCTACAAACTGACCAAGACCGCCTGCTCGTTGCTGCTCCTGCCGTTTTATCTGCTGGAGCGGCTCTGCATTCACCTCGAAAGCCAGTGGTCCTGGTTTTACCCCGCCTATCGTCGCGGCTTAAAAGTTATCCGCGCCCGCCGCCCCGCCGTGATTTACTCGACCGGCGGAGCCAACAGCGCCCACCTCGCCGGCTACCTGCTTGCCCGCAAAACCGGCCTACCCTGGATCGCCGAAGTCCACGATCCGATGATCCATACCGCGATGAACCCCAAGCGCCAGTCCACCCGCTGGGCGGCATGGCTCGAGGGCCTGATTTGCCGCCACGCCCACGCCGCCTTTTGGTTCACCGACGAGGCCTTGGCGCGCGCCCGTGCCCGCCACCCGGCACTCGGGGCGCGTGGCCACGTCATCATCCCCGGCGCCGAATCCCCCGCCTTCGCCGCCGTCGCCTACACGCCCGGCCCGCTGCTGCGCATCGGCCACTTCGGCTCGCTCAACCCCTCGCGCAACCTGGAGGTGTTTTTCGCCGGCCTAGCCGAGGCCCTCCGCACGGAACCGACGATGGCCGCCGAGGTGGTTTTTGAGGTTTATGGCAGCCAACTCGATAGCGTGTCCCAGTCGGCCCGCGACCGCCTAACCGCTGCGCTTAAGGTCAACGTTCTCGGCCGGCTCGAAAATGACCCCGTTACCGGAAAAAGCGGCCGCCAGCAGGTCCTCGAAGCCATGCGCCAAGTCGATCTGTTGCTCCTCCTGCACGGCACCGACGCCTTCTGCGAAGAATACATCCCCTCAAAACTCTACGAATACCTCTGGACCCAGCGTCCCGTCTTGGCGTTGACCTGGCGCAATCCGATGCTCGACCGGATACTGGAAACCGAAGGCCACACTCACGTCATTGCCACGGAAACCGCCGCCGTGGCCACCGCCTTGGTCGCCCGCTGGAAACGCTGGCGCACCACCGGATTGCCCGACAATGGCCGCCCCTCCCCCTACAGCACCCAAGCCGCCGTGCAACAGATCCTCGCACTGGCGGAAGGAATCCAGCGTTGAAGTTGAGGTCGGACTTTCCGGATTCGGCATTTTTAACCACAAAAAAAGCAAAATATCGCGAAAGTGGGGACAGCGGAATTCACCCGGTTCGATTTTGCGCCTTTTTGCGCCTTTTGCGGTTAACAGGCTTGGTGAATTCCCCCCCCCTTTAATTCGGTAACTGCGGCAGCACCGCCCCCATCGCCGCGTTAAAAACCGGCAATAAAACCAGCCGAGCACCCCGGTTCGTTAAATGGTTGTTATCCACATAGACTGAAACCCCGTCTACATCGGCTCGGTATCGGCCCGTTTGCGGATCTAATAAAAAGCGGGCAGGGTCAATTAATCCGGCTGATAATCCCTCGTCAGCCAGTCGGTAGAGCACCTTGTTTTTCTGATGATGCTGCTCCACGGTTTGCCGCCAATCCGCATGGGAAGCCGCCGCCAACGGCCAGGGGCTTCTCGTCAACGCGCGTGGCACATTCACGTTGAGCGTGGGTACATCTAGCAAGACCCACACCCGACAGCCCACGGCGTTAAAACGCGCAATCGTGGCCCGTAACGCCTTCTCTAAAAGCGCGGCATCTAGCTCTTCATATCGGCTCCAGTATCCGGCCAAAACCACTTCTTTAATACCGGCCCTTTGCACATGCTTGAGCACCGCTTCCGCCCAAGCCGGGGTCTTTTTATCCATGCCGCTCGTCATAAAAACGGCGTCCATAAGAGGAGGTGTTAGTCCATAGGCGACAATCTCTCCCGCCCCCCCCCTGCTGCGACAAAACTCATCCAACGCGGGCACAGCATGCCAGGAATGGCTGTCACCCCAGAGTAATAGCCGCACAGGCGCGTCCGGCAGATGACTGCCAAACCGAGGGATCCGGCCCGCCTCGATATCATTAACCGAAACATAAAAACGCTGAGCCTGATCCGCCATCGCGGTATCATTGAGCTGGGCGATCGGTGAACGGGGGAACGGCAGCCCGTTGGTCATCACCACGATTCCACCGAGGGCACAGACCAAACCCGTGCCTGCCGCCGCCCAGGTGAACAATGCCCGCCTGCTCGCGGCGATCCGGCGCTCGCGGAACGGCAGCTCAACCCATCGCCATGACAGCACCGCCACCCCCACAGCAATCACCACCGGCCCAAACCGCGTCGCCCACGATAATCCACTCAAATCATTCCAGCCGTAGTGCGCAAATACCAGCACCGGCCAGTGCCACAGGTACAGCGAATACGAAATCAGCCCGATCCACACCAAGGGCCGGAGGGCAAGGATTCGCCCCAGCCAGCTGGGCGGCCCCCCGGCCCGATCCGCTTCATCTCGCTGGTTCGCCCAGATGATTGCCGCCGTACCCAAACAAGGCGGCAGCGCGGCCAAACCCGGGAAAAGCGTGGTTTTGGAATAAAGCCAAACCGGCAACACGATCCCGGCTACCCCCAGCCCAGTAACCCACTCCCTCACCCACGCCCGTCGGAATACCCAGGTCGGTGGAAACGCCGCAACCAGCGCGCCACACAACAACTC
>JBILBW010000092.1:0-10903 GCA_044353465.1 Rariglobus sp.
GGCCGACTTCGCGAAAGCCAAAACCGGCTTGCTTACCCACCCACCAATCCTATCACCAACCCACCCTCAGAGTGGCTGGTTTTGAAGTGACCACAACTGGCCGGTTTTGAAGTGACCGCTGACAGCGAGAGAGGCGACTGCGCACAACTGCTGTGATTGGAACTCATCCGGCCGGAAGGGCGGGGCAATTTGCCGACGTGAATCTGCCGGCCTCGGCGCCGCACGAGGTGAATCGGAGTGCTGGAACGCTCAGCGTGACTTTGCCCGATAGTTTAGTCGTTTGCGGAGCCGACGCATTGGCGGTGGCTGTGCTGGCCAAAGCGTTGAGGACCTAACCGAAGATGCTCGGTTTTACCCCGGTAATGAAAGTCTTATGCTATTTCTATTCCAAAACGGGTCTATATGGTTTGAAGGAACAGTTTGTTTTAGCGAGTAGCCACCCCACGCCGATCAAGCTTCGAACGAACTCTGGGCCAAGCCGATCAAGCGGTGATCGTTTTCGATAAGTTCCATGTCATTATGCACGCCACTATGGCTGTCGACCAGACGCGGCGGGGGGAGTGCCGACTCGCAAGTAAGCCGGACCGGGAACTACTCAAAGAGTCACGCTGGGTCCTACTGAAGAATCCGGCCAATCATACCGCTAAGCAGGCGCTAAAAAAGTCGGCCTTCTGAAGACCAATTTGGCCAGCGTTAAAGCCCACCAAATGAGGCTGATTTTGCAGGAAACTTATACCTTACCTAATGCATCGTTAGCGCGACGCAAACTACGTGCTTTGTGGCGTTGGGTACGTTGGGTCGCAGGCAAACATCTACTGCCCCTGTTCTCCACTTTTGTTAAAACAGCGGCGATGATAGAGCGCCACTTACCTGGTATACTCGCCCACTGGACTCATCGTACCGCTAACGCCTTCATGGAAGGCCTCAATAGCGTGTTCTCGGCGGTGAAACGTAAGGCACGTGGCTTTTGTTCAATCGATAGCATCATTGCCATGCTCTACTTCACCTCAGGTCACCTCAAGCTCACCGTTACCCACTAAAAGTGTCGAAGTACCAAAGTAGAGCAGCGATCGCCAAGTAACCCACTGCGGACCAGGCGATCTTTGGGGCGACCAAGTGCCAAACCGTTCCGGGCAACACTCTCGCGTGGGGATCCAAGTTGCCCGGACACGAATTGGGTGTTCCAGCGCAGTTGATAACGCCGACCACGCTACGGCGCATCCTCCTGCCGCTCACTCCTCCTCGGGCGCCATCGGGTCGAGGTACTTCAGGATGATTTTTTGCAGCTCATCCAGAAACATGAAGCAGGCGAATGCCTTCTGCTCCGCCGCGTCCCAGTTGCCGATGTTCGTGCTGGCCTCGATCGCCTCAAGCGTCTCGTCGGAGATACTCGCCAGGTGAGTCCGGCGGAAACGCAGCCGGAGCGCGGCGCAGGCCCGCAGGATGGCTTCGGCGTTCTCCCGATCGAAAGAAATCACCCCTTCGCTGAAAAACTCTTGGTCAAAGAGCGAAAACAGGCGGTCGCAGTCCTCGCGTTGCGACTCGAGCAGGTCCTCGCGCCACACCGCCGCCAGCTCCGCATCGGCTTCGGCCAAGGCGATGGGCACGGCCAGGTGGGTGCGCAACTCCTCGGCAACGGACTTGATCAAGTCGAGCAGGGGAGCCACCGCCGGGATGCTCAGACGGACATCAACTCGTTTCATCGGATTCGATCGTGGCGCAAAGGTGCCACTGTTGAAGTGAAAACGCGTAGGCCTCGGCATTTTCGCGCACGCCCAACCAGAGGACCGAGCGGCCCGACTCGTGGGCCTCCATCATGTGCTGGACGGCGGTGGCCTCGTCGAAGCCAAACAGCTTGCGCAGCACCATCACCGCATAGGACATGCGAGTGACCGAGTCGTTGAGGAAAACCACGCGCCACTCCTGTGGCTCCGCCCCGGGGTTGTCGTTGGTCTCGCTCATGCGTGGGCAAAGGCGTCGCGGACTAGGGTGGCGATGTGCTCGGCGGCTTCGGCCACCGGCACTTTGATCACCTCTTTTTTGGCGCGCCACTTGAGCTCGATCACGCCGGCCTGCAGCCCCTTGCCGCCGATGGTGATGCGCAGCGGGATGCCGATCAGGTCGGCGTCCTTGAACTTCACGCCGGGGCGCTCTTCGCGGTCGTCGATGATCACGTCGGCGCCGGCCTGCTCGGCAACGGCGGCAAGTTTTTTAGCCAATTCGGCCGGCTCGGCGACCGTGGGATCAAGCAGGGTGATGATCACTTGGAAGGGCGCAACCGACCACGGCCAGATGATGCCGTCGTTGTCGTGGCTTTGCTCGATGACCGCCTGCAGGGTGCGGCTGATGCCGATGCCGTAGCAACCCATCACCATCGGATGGGACTGCTTCTGGTCGTCGGTATAAACCGCGCCGAATTTCTCGGAATACTTGGTGCCGAGTTTAAAGATGTGACCGACCTCGATGCCGCGCTTCACTTGGAGCGGCTGGCCGTTCTTGGGATCGGGTTCGCCCGGGCGCACGCGGCGGAAATCGCCGAACTTCGTAATCGCGAGGTCGCGGGTTACGTTGACGTTGCGCAGGTGGAAACCGTCCTTGTTGGCGCCGGTCACGCCGTTGCCGATCAAACGGATGGCGTGGTCGGCGAACACCCCGGCGAGGGCCGCCGGGTCCTTGATCGCGCCTCTGACCGCACCGAGGCTGCCCGGCTTGGCGCCGAGTACTGGCTCGATTTCCTCGGCAGTGGCGGGGCGGCAAAGGGTGAAGCCGAGCGAGCCCAGCTTGGCCTCTTCGAGCTCGTCGTTGCCGCGAATGATCACAATGAACGGTTTGCCGTCGCCGATGTAGACGAGGGTTTTGAACTGCTGGTCGGCCTTCACTCCGTAGGGCGCGGCCTCGAGCGCGGCGATGGTCAACGCGCCGGGGGTGGCGAACTCCTCGAAGGCGCCGAGGGGGGCGGCGTCGGCCAGGTCGGCGGGCACGAGCGCACTGGTGGCTTTTTCGCGGTTTGCGGCGTAGCCGCTCGCCTCGTTGTAAATCACGTCATCGTCGCCGATTTCGGCGGGGACCATGAATTCGTGGGAGAAACTCCCGCCCATCACGCCGGTGTCGGCTTCGACCGCGATGGCGGTCACGCCGATACGCTTAAAGAAGCGCACGTAGGCGTCCTTCATCGCCAGGTAGCTTTTGACTGCGCCCTCGTCGGTGGCGTCGAAGGAGTAAGAGTCCATCATCACGAATTCGCGGGCGCGCATCAGGCCGAAGCGCGGGCGGATCTCGTTACGGAACTTGGTGGCGATTTGGTAAAAGTTTTTCGGCAGGTCGCGGTAGCTGGTGATCTCGTTTTTGACCAGGGGGGTGATGATTTCCTCGTGGGTCGGCCCGAGCACGAACTCGGGTTCGCGTGAGCGGCCTTTGTTGGCGCCGGCGTTGTCGACGCGGAACATGATCTCGCGGGCGGCGGCCCAGCGCGGGCCCTGTTCCCAGTTTTCCACCGGATGGATGTGCGGCATCCACAGTTCAATCGCATCGGCGACCTCGAGTTCGTCGCGGCAGATCTGGGAGATCTTCTGCATGACGCGCAGGCCGAGCGGCATGTAGGTGTAAAGGCCGCCGCCGAGCTTGCGCACGATACCCGCACGCATGAGCAGCTTGTGGGAGGCGATCTCTGCGTCGGCCGGGCTGTCGCGCAGGGTGGAAATGTGGAACTTGGTCCAAGTCTTCATGAAGTTCGCCAACGAAACATCCGAGCCGGCGCTGGGCAATGGTTATCCTCGGCCCGGGGTAAAATGGCGGCGCCGGTGGGTTTGCGACCCGGCTGCGGGCTCAAGTCCGGCGTCGGAGTCGCGGGCGGACCGTAAGGTGGACGCGCCTGGTTGCAGGCGATCATGCGTGCGGCAGTGGGGTCTCTTTTTGCCAGCACGCGGGCTCCGTGTGGCTACCCGCCGATGCGCCGGCTGCCGCCTACGCGCTGCGCAGTCCGTCCAGGAGGGTCTGCAGCTCGGCGGCGGGGTCTTGGTGGTCCTGGTCCAGAGCCAGGCGCAGGGCGTCCTCCAGCCACGGCTTGGCCTCGGCGGCCCGGCCCAAGTTGAGCAAGGTTTTCCCCATTAAAATGCGCGGCATCATCCAGTCGGCTTTGCTGTGCGCGCAACGCTCCAGGTGCTCGACCGCGTCGGCTTCGCGTTGTTCGGCAAGCAGGGCTTGGGCGAGGCTGAAGCGGAACAGCGCGTTGTCGGGTTGTTTCGCCACCAGCGCGGCGAAATGGGGCGAGCGGGCGGGGGTGCTCATTTGGCCTCCTCGATTTTAACCAACACCGCCGTCAGGTTATCGAGTCCGCCGCGGTGCAGCGCCAGTTCGATCATGCTTTTAAGCTGCTCGGCCAGGCCTACCGGGCTTGCCAAAATGGCGGCAAGCTCTGGGTCGTCGATGTGG
This sequence comes from Rariglobus sp., assembly GCA_044353465.1. Taxonomy (GTDB): domain Bacteria; phylum Verrucomicrobiota; class Verrucomicrobiia; order Opitutales; family Opitutaceae; genus Rariglobus. The sequence continues at coordinate 4,432 of JBILBW010000092.1, forward strand.
TTGGAAATGCCATCGGTAGTAAAAAGGTAAACCTCGCCCGGCGCCACCGGCTGCTCGTGGTAGTCCACTTCCGGCACCCCGGGTTGGCCCATGCAGCGGGTCAGCGCCTTGCGGTTGGCCGCGGTCAGTTCGATTTTTTCCCCGAGGGCCTTCAGCTTGTGGATTTCGTTCTCCATCGAGTGATCCACGGTGAGTCGGAGAAGCTGGCCGTGTTTAAAAAGGTAGGCACGGGAATCACCGACGTGGGCGAGGCGGAGTTTGCCCCGGGTGAAGACGCCGAAGGTGAGGGTTGAACCAATGCCGTGGGGCGGGTGGATCAATTGGCCCAGTTCGCGCACGCTTGCACTCACGGCCTGCGTGAGTGCAACGAGGTCAGCCTGATCGCCCAGTTCCGGCAGGCTGCGTTTGAGTGCATCCACCGCGCACTCGGCCGCCTCAGCGCCACCCGGTATGCCGCCAAGGCCGTCGGCCACCCCGAAAAGTCCGAGTTGGTCGTCGCGGAGGAAGCGATCCTCGTTTTCCTGCCGGAGTTTTCCAATGTCGGTGATGGCGGCGGAGCGGAATTTCATACGCTAAGGTGGGGTGGCTGAGGCTAGGTGCGAGCGGCTTAAACAAAAGGCGCAAATCGCTCCACGCGGGTTTCCCGGTTCATGCGAACGGCGTTTTTTTGCGGGATGCACTCAAGGAAGAGCCGGCCGTAGGCCTTTTGGGTGACGCGCGAGTCGAGGATCGTGATCACGCCGCGGTCTTTGGCAGTGCGGATAAGGCGACCAATCCCTTGGCGAAACGTGATCAGGGCGTCCGGCAGGGTGAGTTCGTTGAAGGGATTACCGCCGCGTTCCCGAATCCACTCGGTGCGCGCCTCCAGCACCGGGTGGGTGGGCACCTCGAAGGGCAGGCGGGTGATGATCACCTGGGAAAGGGCGTCGCCGGGCACGTCGATGCCGGTCCAAAAACTGTCGGTGCCGAAGAGGATGCCGTTGCCCGCCTCGCGCAGTTGCCGGGCCAGCTCGGTGCGCGAATAATCCCGGCCCTGCATGAAAAATGGCCGGTGCGCACCGTCGTAGATCGGCTCGAGCACTTCGGCCACCCGCTTCATGTCAAAATAGCTGGTGAACAGCACCAGCGTGCCGCCCTGGGTGCGGCGGGTGCAGAAGTCGATGTAGTCGGTGAGCACGTCGAGAGCCAGCCGTGCGTCCTGCGCGCTGGGCAGCGGCACGTCGGCGGCGACGAACACGCGCATGCGTTTCTCGAAATCGAAGGGCGAGTGTTCGACGGCGGTTTTCACCTGTTGGGCGCCGATGCGGGCCTGGAACGGCTCGATTTTGCCGCCCATCGCCAAGGTGGCGCTGGTGAACACCACCGCGGTGCCGCGTTTGATCAACTCGTCGCGGATGAACGGCGCCACGTCGATCGGCGCAGTGCGCAGGGCGACGATGTTCTGGCGTTTGCCCATGCGCTCGACCCAGTAAACGGTTTGGTCGGGGTCGGCCACCCCGAGGAACGCGCGCAGGCTGGTCTGCAGGGTTTTGACTTTGCCGGCCTGCTCGAGGAGTTCGTCGCGTTCCCGCCCCTCGTCCATGTGGTCGGCGCGGTGGCGCACCGACTTGTAAAGCGCGAGCAGGGGCGCGTCCATCCAGGCCTCGGCAAACCCCTCGGCGCGCACCCGCACCAGCGGCTGCTGGGTGAGGAGGCGCTCGTCCAAAAAGGCGAAAAAATGGTGGGCGGCTTCGAGCACATCGACGACCAGCTGGCGGTCGACCGCGTCGCCGTGTTTTTGCAGCAGCCCGCGGCGCGTTTTCGGGTTGTAGAGGTACTTGAGCATCCGATCGACCCCGTAGCTCGACAGGCGCAGACCGCAGTGGTCGGTGGCGACCTCGGGCACGGTGTGGGCCTCGTCGAGGACGACAAAATCGTCGGGGAAAAGCACGCCGCGGGTGTTCTCGCCCTTGGCGGCGGCCCCGCCGGCGTTGATGTGGGCGAAGAGCAGCGAGTGGTTGACGATGATCAGGTGAGCCGAGCGGATGCGGGCGCGGGCGCGCTGGTAGGGGCACTGGTCGCAGTTGCAGTATTTGCGCGCGCAGCCCGAGGAGTCGGCGTTGACCATTTCCCAGACTTCGGGGAGCGGGGCGGGGTTGAGCTCGTGCCGCAGGCCCTCCGTGGTGGTTTCAGCCCAGGCGGCGATGCGTTGCAATTCCTCGTGCTCGGGGGTGGCGAAAAACTCGTTTTTGTCGCGCAAGGCCGCGGCCAGGCGCGAGGTGCACAGGTAGTTGCTCTTGCCCACCAGCACCGCGGATTTGAAGGCGGCGTAGGGTTTGGTTTCCTCGGTGGCGGAAAACACCCGCCGGCACAGGGGCAGGTCCTTTTGGTCGAGCTGCTCCTGGAGGGCGATCGTGTGGGTGGAGACAATCATCTGCCGCGACTGGTCCATGGCGTGGATGATGCCGGGCAGCAGGTAGGCGAGGGATTTGCCCACCCCGGTGCCGGCCTCAAAGAGGAGGGACTGGTCGGACTTCATGGCGCCGGCCACGGCGCGAGCCATTTTCTCCTGCTGGGGGCGATGTTCTAGCCCCAGGTTGGTTTGCAACCACCCGCCGGTGGCGAACAACTTCGCGGCGAACTCCGGCGCGCGCGAGGGAGGCGGCGGGGCGGGGAGAGCGTCGGAGGAGTCATCGCGGAGACCGATCATGGGCGTGAGGGCTGATCACACGCCTCGCAAGCAAGGAGCGCAAGGCGGCAGGTGGCGGAAAGTGCCGCTATGCGGGTTTGCGCTTCCGGAAGGTTGCGAAAGCGCGAAACGCTTTCGAGGGGCTGAGCGTCTAGGAGTCTTTTCGGGTGGGCGGGAAAAGGCTGCCCCGCTCTCCGCCATCCTGGCTTAGCCGGCGCGGATGTTGAGTTCGCGCACCTGGCTGCAACCAGGCAGTTTTTGGATGCGTTCGACGATCATCTTGCGGTGCAAAAACAGTTCGTTGCGCACGACCGCATGGCCGGCCAGCACCGTTAACCGACCGCGCGGGTCGATCTGCACCGCGTGGGAGTAATGCGCGTGCGCCGGGCCCACCACCTCCGCCCAGTGCTCGCGGATGGTGTGCTCGGGCGATTCGCGGCCGATCTGGAACTTTATCATGAGGTCCTCGACCAGGCCGGCGAGCTCCTTGGTCGGGCGCTTTTTCATGCGCTCCGGGGTGGTGTCGGGCACGCGGCGCAACGAGGCGATCAGCTTCTCGGCATGAAAGGAAAAAGCGGCGGGTTCCTTTTTCGACATGGCGGGCGGCGGGTGGATCGGGTTGGGCAACGAGCGGGAGCGGCGGGGCGCAGCCTCAGTCCTTGGCGGCGCGCACATCGAGGGCGTCACGCAGGCCGTCGCCGAGAAAATTGAGCGAGAACAGGGTGAGCGAAAAAATCGTGCCGGGGAAAATCAGCATCCAGGGGTATTCCTCCATGCGCTCGGCGCCGTCCTTGATGAGCACGCCCCATGAACTCATCGGCGGTTGCACGCCGAGTCCGAGGAAGCTCAAAAACGCCTCCAGCAGCATGACCCCGGGAATGGTCAGCGTGGTGTAAACGATGATCGGCCCGAGGATGTTGGGGATCATGTGGCGGAAAATGATGCGCGGGGTGCCCAGCCCGAGCGAGCGCGCGGCTTCGATGTAGTCCATGCGTTTAATCGACATGATCTGGCCGCGGACGATGCGCGCCATGGTGAGCCACTCGACCGCGCCAATCGCCACAAACAACAGGAGCAGGTTGCGTCCGAAAAATACCATGAGCAGGATCACGAAAATCGTGAAGGGCAGGGCGTAAAGGATGTCGACGATGCGCATGAGAACGCGGTCGGTTTTACCCCCCAAATAGCCGGAGATCGCCCCGTAAACGACGCCAATGGTCAGGGCGACCAACGTGGCCACCAGCCCGACCATGAGCGAAATCCGTCCGCCGAAGAGCAGGCGGGTGAGCAGGTCGCGCCCGAGTTGGTCGGTGCCCAGCCAGTGCTTGAGCGAGGGCGGCGAAAAGGTGTTATACAGGTCGGTTTGTTCGTAGCCGTAAGGGCTGAACCACGGGCCGATGACGCATAGCACCGACAGGGTCAGCAGGACGGTGCCGCCGAACACGGCGAGGTGGTTGCGGCGCAGGCGGTGCCAGGCATCGCGCCACGGCGACCTGCCGGTTTCAGGCGGCGCCTCGGGGGTTTGGGCGGTGGAGCGGGGAAGCGGGGAAGCGGACATGGCGGGTGCGGCTTACTCGAACTTGAGCTTGGGGTTGAGCCACACCTGGACCACGTCGACAACGAGGTTCAGGCTGATGATGAGCACGGCGTAGAGGATGACAGTGCCCAGCACCAGGGTGTAATCGCGGTTAAAGGCGCTGTTGACGAACTCGCGGCCGAGGCCGGGGATCTGGAAAATGGTTTCGATGACGAACGAGCCGGTGAGGATGCCGGCGATGGCCGGGCCGAGGAAGGAAACGACTGGCAGCAGGCCTCCGCGCAGGGCGTGGCGGAAGATGATGCGGGCCTCGGAGGCGCCTTTGGCCCGCGCGGTGCGAATGTAGTCCTGGTGCAGCACTTCGAGCATGCCGCCGCGGGTGAGCCGGGCGATGGAGGCGGCGTAGACGATCCCGAGGGTGAGCGACGGCAGGATACGATCTTGCCACTCATACCAGCCGGAGGCGCTAAACCAACCCAAGTGGATCGCAAAAAGGAGTACCAGGACCGGGCCGAGCACAAAGGTGGGCACGCAAATGCCCACCATGGCGAACGTTGAGGTGAAGTAGTCGAGTTTGGTGTTCCGGTTGACCGCCGCGACCACCCCGGCGGTTAGGCCGAGGACGAGTGCGATCAGGAGTGCGAGCGAGCCGAGTTGGAGGGAGGCGGGAAGCTTGTCGGCGATGATCTCGTTGACCGTGCGGCTGGCGTATTTGGTCGAGCGCCCAAGGTCGCCGTGGAGCACCACCGCTTTCAGGTAGTTAAGGTATTGCTGGTGGAGCGGCAGGTTGAGCCCGTAATAGGCCTCCAAATTGGCGCGGATTTCGGGGGTGGTGGCTTTCTCGCTGTCAAACGGTCCACCCGGCACGAACCGCACCATAAAAAAGGTGGCTGTGACGATGATGAAGAGGACGGGGATCGTCTCCAGAAGACGTCGGGCGATGAAGCGAAACATGGTGAACTTTTGGAAATGCCGGAACTCCCGCTTAAAGCCAATAAATTCCCCCCCGCGAGCGGCTTTCCGTGCGCACACCCGATTTGGGCCGAGTATGGGTTTCCTCATTCATCGGGATGAAGCGCCGCGCTCCAGATCGGCCTGAAGGCGGCACCCGTTCACTGGATCGGAAGCGAGCTGGAGCTCGGCCCCGCTTTTCGCCGGGCGATTTTACGGCTTTGTCCGCACGCTTTCACCGCGCGGGATTAGTTCGGATCGCCTTCGTTTTCCCACGCCTCAATCGCCCTAAGGTCGGCCTCCGGGGTTATTACGGTTGGGGTGGTGCCGGCAATCGGAGCCGTTCCCCGCGCTGGCGGCTGGGCGCCAGCCGGCTTGGCTGCGGTGGCGGGCGGTTGCGCCGGGGACGCGCCCGCGGCGGTGGCGGGGGGGCTTGGATGCGCATGGGCGGGCGCTGTCGGGTGCGGCTCGCCGGGAGGCCTAGGGTGCAATGGCTGGAGGGCAAGGACGCCCTTGATGGTTTTTACCAGGTGTAGTTCGCTGGGTTTCGATTCACTGGGCTGATTCATGGGAGGGCCCTTTCAGGATGAGGGTTTCGATGATGCGGGGTGGAGGGGAGGGCGCCCACGCGAGTGCCTCACCGCCTGCTTTGAGGGTATCTGGGGTGGTTGGAACTCCATCCCATTGGGTTTGGGTGGAGGCGGGCCGCGGGGTTTAAACGCTTGGCGCGTAGGGGAGTGCGGGCCAGCCCCCAGCTGTGGGGAAGGCTTCCCGCGTCTGGTTTCCCGGAGCGTCCGCTGGCCCGCCGCTCAACTCCCGCTTGGCCCGTTCCCAATCGGTTTTGGTGACCTCATGGGGTTGTCGCCCGTTGTTTCGCGCCGTTTCCACGGCGCGTTCCCGCAACATTTTTTTGGAGATGATCGCGGGGGCGGGGTGAGTGGTCCCTTCGGTGGGGCGAGGGGGGGTATTCATGGCTGGTAGTTGGAGGGGAAAAGATCGGGGTGTGGCCGCACGCCGGGAGCGTGGGGGTGGGGTGCCTCAAGGTGCCCCACCAGGGGGGGCCGCACCATGGGGTGTTTCCCACCTGAAGGCGGGCGGCGCGCCGCCAGCCTTCGGGCTGGTTAATTCACTCGGCCGCCGATCCGCACCGTGGGCCTTATCGGGCCGGCGGGACGCCCTGCAACCGGCTAATCATGCCAATTAACCGGTGGACGTTTTCCGGGGCGATGCGATCGGTGACGATCGTCCGCGGGTAGGTGTGGTTGATGTCGAGGTGCATCCCCTCTTCGCTTCCTGGGCGCACGAAATCCTCGATG
>JBILBW010000209.1:0-3390 GCA_044353465.1 Rariglobus sp.
TGAATGAGTGCAAAAAACAAGCGGCGGGGCATCAGACGCTGAATCAGGAGACCAGCTGCGGTTTTTTATAATGAAAGCGAAACTCGTTCCCACCAGGTGTTGGAACCGGTTCGGTTGTGTTGGCCGTTGGCACCACGGAGGGCGGTTACCGCTGCATCTAGCCGATGGGTCACAAGCGGGTTAACTTGCAACCGCGGCACGGCTTTGCGGCCGCGACGACCGCCGCGGCCATCATCGGGGTAGTCTTCGGCATCGGCATTTCCCTATCCACCACCCACGCGATTTAGACCTCGATCAGGGGTGGGGGCGCGAGCAAACGCCTCAGTGCGGTTTAATGAGGGCTGATTTCGCGGATCTGCAGGGCTGGGTGCTCACCTTACCGATTACCGCCCTGATCGGGTACCGCTCCATCCAAAACCTCCAGGCCGCCCGGCCCAGTTCAACGCGGCCATTCCCGGCCTTGTTATTTCACCCGCCGTGCATATTGGGTAGGGATCAAACCGCCGCCTGCCCTTATAAATCGTCGCCACTGCCAGCGCGGATTGACCGCACTCCCATGAACAAAACCGCGATCGCCGACGTCCTTAGCCAAATTGCCACGCTGCTAGAATTGACCGGCGCCAATCCGTTTAAAATCCGCGCCTACCAGGGCGCGGCGCGCCACCTCCAGGAGCTGGAACAAACCGAACTCGACACCTTGCTGCGCGAAGAGCGTTTGCAAACCGTCAAGGGCATCGGCGCCGCCCTCGCCGAACAAATCGCCGAGCTGCACATTACCGGGCGCTCCCTCCTTCTGGAACAACTCCAAGGCTCGATCGAACCCGGGCTGGTTGAAATGCTCGACGTTCCCGGCCTTGGACCGAAAAAGGTCAAAGCCCTGCACGACCAACTTGGCGTTACCACCCTCGGCGCCCTTGCCAGCGCTTGCGCCGATGGACGGGTGGCGGCCCTGACCGGGTTTGGGATCAAAACCGCGGAGAAAATCCTGGCCGGGATCCGCAACCGCGAGGCCTATGGCAAGCGCCACCTGTGGTGGAACGCCCAACAAATCGCCGAGCCGATTGTCGCCGGGCTGCGCGCCCTCCCCCAAGTCAGCCAAGCCGAGGCCGCCGGCAGCCTGCGCCGGGGCCTGGAGACGGTGGGCGACCTCGACTTCATCGTCGCCGCCACCGAGGTGACCCCGGTGGTCGACTGGTTTGTTAGCCAGCCGGGGGTGAAGGAAATCACCGCGCGCGGGGAAACCAAGGCCAGCATCCGCTTTGAAAGCGGATTGCAGGCGGATTTGCGCCTGGTCCCGCCCGAGCAATTCGCCTTCGCCCTGCACCATTTTACCGGCTCGAAGGACCACAATGTGCAGATGCGTCAACGGGCCCTGGCGCGCGGGCTGTCGTTGTCTGAATGGGGCCTGGTGCTGGCCACCGGCGAGGGCACGGCCAAGGAAAAAGCCGCCGACTCCCTGCCCGCCGCCTCAGAGTCGGCGTTGTTCACGGTGCTTGGGATGGCCTACATTCCCCCCGAATTGCGCGAGGGACGCGGCGAAATCGAGGCCGCCGAAGCCGACGCGTTGCCCCAACTTGTCGAATTGGGCGACCTGCGCGGGGCCTTTCACAACCACACCACCGCCTCCGACGGCCACAACACGCTGGAGGAGATGACGGCAGCGGCCGACGCTTTGGGTTGGGCCTACCTCGGCATCGCCGATCACTCCCAGTCGAGCGTCCAGGCCCACGGCTTGAGCGAGGCCCGGCTGGCTGCGCAAGTGGAGGAAATCCGGGCCCTCAACGCCTCGGAGCGCTTCCGCACCCACGTGTTGGCCGGAACGGAGTGCGACATCCTCCCCGATGGCCGGTTGGATTTCGACGACGGGGTGCTCGCCACCCTCGACTACGTGGTGGTCTCGGTCCACAGCGCCTTTAGCCAATCCTCGGCCGAAATGACCGCGCGCATCATCCGCGCGATCGAGCATCCCCGCACTACGATGCTCGGACACCTCACCGGCCGGCTGCTGCTGCGCCGAGAGGCCTATGCAGTCGATGTGGAGAAGGTGATCGACGCAGCCATCGCCCACCACGTGGTGATCGAACTCAACGCCAACCCCCATCGGCTCGATCTGGATTGGCGCTATTGGCGCAAAGCCTCGGCCCGGGGGTTGCTCTGCGCGATCAATCCCGACGCGCACGACACCGCGGGCCTGGAACATGTGGCGGCAGGCATCAACGCGGCGCGCAAAGGCTGGTTGACGAAAAAAGAAGTCCTCAACACCCGGCCCTTGGCGACGGTGCAAGCGTGGTTGGCGGCACGCCGCGCCGGGGCCAGGCACGCTCCCCACGCCTAACCGACGACGGCGCGGCTACAACCCAGCGCGCGATTCGCCTGACCACCGCCCGGGCAGTAAAGCGGCCCGCGCACCGGCAGGCCAGGAACCAACGCCCCCCCCGGGGAAGCCGGCAGGGGTCGCGCACCTAGGGCAACAGACTGTCGCAGCCGAGGCAATCAGGCGGACAGATCGGCAAACTCGGCCACGCTGTTCACCGTCCAAGCCTTGTCGGTGCGTTTGGCTAACCCGGCGAGCACACCGCCGGGCCCAAGCTCGAGGAAGCGGGTCACCCCGGCCGCAACGGCCGAGCGCATGCAGTCCTCCCAGAGCACCGAGGAAACGACCTGTTTTACCAGTGCCTCGCGGATAGCAACCGGCGCGGACACCACCTGGCCCGTCGTGTTGGTGAACACCGTGAGCTGCGGGGCGTTGAAGGTGACCCCCTGCAGGTAGTCTGCGAAGGCGGCCCGGGCCGGCTCCATCAGGCGGCTGTGGTAGGCGCCGGCGACATTGAGAGGAATCACCTTCTTGATCCCGCGGTCCTTGGCGGCGGCGACGGCGGCATCGACCTTGGTTTTGTCCCCCGAAATGATGATTTGGCCCGGGGCGTTGAAATTGGCCGCCTCGATGTCAAAGGCCGCGCAAAGATCATAAATGGTCTGGCGCTCTTCGCCGAGGATGGCCGCCATCCCGCCCGTCGTGGTTTCGCACGCCACCTGCATCAGGCGACCGCGTTCCGCCACCACCCGCAGGCCGGTGGCAAAGTCAAAAACGCCGGCCACGGTCAGGGCGGTGACTTCGCCCAGGCTCAGGCCAAAGGCAAAGCGCACCGCAGCCAACTTGCCCTGCTCTTTGAGGATCGCATGGACGGCCATACCGTGGACGAAGAGCGCGACTTGGCAGACTTTGGTTTGGGTAAGCTCGGCATCTGGCCCCTCGAAGCAGATTTTGGCCAAATCCCAACCGAGCACCCGGTTGGCCTCGTCGTAGAGAGCGCGCGCGGTGGCGGAGTTTTCGTAGAGCGACTTGCCCATGCCGACCTTTTGGGCGCCTTGTCCGGAGAAAATAAGTGC
>JBILBW010000210.1:0-3349 GCA_044353465.1 Rariglobus sp.
CTGGTGCCGCTGGGGGTGATTACCCTGCCCACCTTCTACGGCCCGGACAACTCCGCCGAGGGTAAGGCGCAAAACAGCGCATCCAAGGACATCGAGGAGATCATCACCCGGATGAAAGACGCCCACATCCAAGGTTTGGTGCTGGACCTGCGCAACAACGGGGGCGGTTTGCTCAGCGAGGCCATCGCGCTCACCGGCTTGTTTATTAAAACCGGACCCGTCGTCCAGGTGCGGGCCTATTCCGGAGAAATCAAGATCGACGACGACGAGGACCCCTCAATCGCCTACGCTGGCCCGCTCGCCGTGCTGGTTTCCCGCTTCAGCGCCTCCGCCTCCGAGATCGTCGCCGGGGCCCTGCAAAACTACGGACGTGCCGTGATTGTCGGCGACAGCTCCACCCACGGCAAAGGTTCCGTCCAGACGGTGTTGGAATTGCGCAATTTGGTCCCCCAGCTTGCCCGCGCCGGGGCCAAAAGCGGGGCCACCAAACTCACCGTCCAGAAGTTCTACTTGCCCAACGGCGCCTCCACCCAGCTCAAAGGTGTGATCCCCGACGTCGTCCTGCCCTCGGTCAACGAATACCTCCCCATCGGCGAGTCCGACCTGCCGCATGCGCTGGCTTGGGACCACATTCCAACCAGCCAGTTTAATGGCCAACCGTTGTCCGCCGCCCAGCTCACCCCGCTGATTGACGCCAGTGCCCGGAGGCAGGCCCACATCGAGGAATTCGCCTACCAACGCCGGTCGATCGACTGGTTTAAAGGCCGACAGGAGCAGAAGTCCGTCTCGCTCAACCTGGAAAAACGCCGGCAGGAACAAGCGGCGGACGAGAACTTCAAAAAGGCCATGAAGGACGAACGTAAAAAACTGGCCCTTGCCGACTATAAATTCACCGAAGTGCTGCTCGCCCCTCCCGCGCCGCCGCGCGCCAAATCGGGCAAAAAAGACGATGAGGCGTCCGGCGAGGACGACCTCCCGGAGGCCAACGACAACGAACGTTATCCGTCGGCCGACGTCCCGCTGCGCGAAGCACTGCGTGTGGTTCAAGATTTGATCACCCCGCCGGTGGTCGCGGTCACGGCCGCGACCGGAACAGCGAGCCCCGCAGTCAGGTAGTCGCCAAAAAACAACGTTCCTCCGAACCTAGTGCCCCGTCGTCCCGCTAAGCGCTTTGGGATCCGAACGGAGCGAGATCGTGGCGCGAGTTTGAGCCAAGTTCGGAACGACTAAACTTCACCCGACCTGGGATCAACCAGCCCTAGCGCGGGAGTTAGGTTAAACCATTGTGGATTAAGGCTTTTCGGCAGCCGGGCGTCGGGCGAACAGGAACCGGTCACGGTCGGTCAAATCACGCTTCGATTCCACCGCAACCAACCCGGCCTCGCTCAACCACTGCACCAATTGCAGGTGTTGGCCGATACCCGTCTCCAACGCCAGCCAACCGTCGGGGTTTAAAAACACGCCCGCCCCGGCAATGATCGTGCGCAAATCGGCCAGGCCCGCCTCCGCCGCCGTCAGCGCCTTGGCCGGCTCATAGACCCGCACCTCCGGCTCGGCGGCCGCCGTCTCAGCCGCCGTCAAATAGGGCGGATTGGACACGATCAGGTCAAATGGCGCCTCGCCGGCCGCAGTCAGCGCGGCGTACCAGCTCGATTTCACCAAAGTGACCTGGCCGTCGAGGGCCAGGGCGCGGGCGTTTTCCCCGGCCAGAGCGAGGGCGTCGTCACTGGCATCGACTGCGGTCACCGCGGCCGCCGGAAACCGTTTGGCCAGGGCTAGGGCAATCGCGCCCGTGCCGGTGCCCAAATCGAGAATCCGCGCCGGTGCCGCGTCCGCCAGCCGCGTTTCCAGTAACTCGACCAAATACTCGGTCTCCGGCCGGGGGATCAGGGCCCGGCGGTCCACTTTAAGGCGCAGCCCCGACCACTCGGTTTCGCCCATGATGTACTGCAAGGGTTCGCGTCGGCTGCGGCGCTTTACCAGCGGGCGGATTTTCTCCAACTCGGTCTCGGGCAGCTCGCGCTCAAACTGAAGGTAAAGCTGCATGCGCTTGAGCCCGAGGGCGTGACCGATGAGCAGCTCGGCATTGAGCCGGGCCGAGTCGACGCCTTTGGCAGCGAGAAAGTCGGTGGTCTTTTGCACGACTTCGAGAAGGGTGATCATCTTAGTAAGGGGAGAGAATGAAACAAAACTAGAGGCAGAACCACGGCATTTTATTAACCGCTAATGAACGCTAATAAGCTCTCATTCAGAGCCCGAAATTGAGTGGTTTTATTGGCGGCCCTTAGCGTCAATTAGCGGTTAAAAAGCCGGATTCTTGGGAGCCGGTGCGCGTTCAATCGTCGTCGCCGTCCTTAGCGCGGGTGCGCACGTAGGGTTGGCCGGTGAGGGCGGCGAACTTTTCCTCGAAGTCCGCGCGCTGCAATGCCTCGATCACCGGGTCGATCGCCCCCTGCATCACCTGGGCCAAACTATACAGGGTCAACCCGATGCGGTGGTCGGTCATGCGGCTCTGCGGGAAGTTGTAGGTGCGGATGCGCTCACTGCGGCCGCCGGTGCCGATCTGGCTGCGGCGTTGGTCGGCATACTTGGCGCGCTCCTCCTCCTCCTTGTGCTGGAGCAACCGCGAGCGCAGCACCGCCAGCGCGCTGGCCTTGTTCTTCTGCTGCGAGCGGCCGTCCGCGCAATACACCATCATGCCGGTAGGCTTGTGCAAAATGCGCACCGCTGAGTCGGTTGTGTTCACCCCTTGCCCACCGGGACCACTGGCGCGTTGGACGCTGATTTCCAGGTCCTGCGGGTCGAGGTGGAAATCGACCTCCTCGGCCTCGGGCAACACCGCCACCGTCACCGTCGAGGTGTGGATGCGGCCGTTGGCCTCGGTCAGCGGCACGCGCTGCACGCGTTGCACGCCGCTTTCAAACTTGAGCTGGCGGTAGACATCCTGGCCGGTGATTAGGAAACTGACTTCGCGGAAGCCGCCGCGCTCGCTCAAGCTGCTGCCCATCGGCTCGATCTTCCAGCCGCGGTTCTCGGCGTAACGCTGGTACATGCGAGTGAGTTCGGCGGCGAACAGGGCAGCCTCCTCCCCGCCGGTGCCGGCGCGAATTTCCATGACCGTGTTGCGCGAGTCGCTCGCCTCGGGCGGGATCATCGCCGCGAGCACGGCGCCGTGCAGGCGTTCGCGAGCGGCGGCTAACTCAGGCAACTCGGCTGAGGCCAACTCTTTGAGTTCGGGATCGCCTTGGGGGTCCTTGAGCAAGGCCTGGGCCTCGGCCAGCTCGACCCCGGCCTTGTGGTAGGCGCGGTGATCGGCCACCATTTGGGCCAGCTTTTGCTGCTCGCGGGA
>JBILBW010000211.1:0-3341 GCA_044353465.1 Rariglobus sp.
AACTTGGACGCCCAATGGAAGGCCGACTGGAGCAGCAACAACGACTGGGCCATCGGACGCTTTAAACGCATCACCCCTGAGTGGCAGGTTTTCACCGGCTGCACTTTTGGTGATGCCATCGTCCACACCAACTACACTCATGAAGCCAAGTTGGAGCGGGCAGACGATTTTGCTCCCGTGCTCAGCGCAGCAACGATTCGGGCCACCCCGCCACCATTACTGGGATTGGGCAAGACCCCCTGATCATCAGCGGCGGAGTCGAACGCCGAGGTTTTATCTGGAGTTCTAGAGATAAAACTTCGGGTTTTACGCAGAGTTCAGCGACCACCCTGGGCTAGCCTCGTAGCCCACTGAAACGACGAGGAACCTGATACTTGAGCGTGGGGGTGGTCTAAAACCTAAGCTTCGGTGGGTAACGCAGAGCCCCGCCGGTTCCCCGTGCATGGTTTTTGGTTAAGCGCCCAATGGAACGGCCGCGACAGCGTCCAGCACCCCGTTTTAACACGGATGCTCATGCGTACCCAAAAGTTGCCCGGCCCCCCGACCTGTTACCCAAACTACTCGTCCGACTTAATTAACACAATGACCCACACCTTACGGCTTACGAAAGCCATCCAGGGCCAGCCCCACCCTTCTTTTGCCAAGCGGCTGCGGTGCGGGGGTCTGGCTGCGTCGCTGGGGCTCGGTTTTGTCTTTACCGGGGCGCTGAGAGCCGCAGAGGAGCCGGTGGATGCGGTGAACCCGCTCGTCGGGGTTCGCCCGAATCGCGGTTCCACCGTGATCGGACCGACCTTGCCGCATGGGTCCATCCACCCCAGCCCGGACACGCCGGAGGGCATGCATGCCGGCTATCACTCGAAGAAACCCATTCGCGGCTTTAGCCAGTTGCACGTCAGCGGCACGGGTTGGGGGCGCTATGGCAACCTCATGCTTTCGCCGCAAATCGGCCTCAGGGTGTCACCCGAAGCGCATGATTCAGACAAAGCCGAAGAAGTTGCCACGCCGTATTCTTATAAGGTACGCTTGTCGCGGTACAATATTCTCACCGAATTGGCCCCCACTCGGCACGCGGTGCTGTATCAATTCACCTACCCCGCCGCCGACGATGCCCATTTGAGCCTCGATCTCGGGCAACAAATCCCCGGCCAGATCGCCACGCAAATCACCGACGTCTACGTGCGCGATAGTCGGGTGAGCCTCGACCCGAAACGCCGCGTGGTGAGCGGCTCCAGCCGCTATGCAGGCGGATTCGGCATGGGGAATTACGTGGTCTATTTTTATGGCGAACTGGACACCACTCCCTCGGCTTCGGGCACGTGGAAGAACCGGCAGATCACGCCCGACGCGTTGAACGAAAGTTGGCGCACCGAGGGCGACCGGGTAGGCGCGTGGTGGCGATTTTCCACCAAGGACGGGGCGGTGGTTCGTTTGAAACTGGCGGTGTCCTTTCACAGTGTCGAAAAGGCGCGCGACTACCTGCGCGAGGAAATCCCTGGATGGAGCTTGCAGGCGGTGAGCGACGCGGGGCGCGCGCAGTGGAACGAAGCCCTGGGTTGCATCGCGGTCAAAGGCGGCGACGCGGAGCAGCGTACGCGGTTTTACACGGCGTTATATCATGCCCAATTGATGCCACGTGAGCGCACCGGTGACCTGGCGCGCTTTGAGGCGAAGCGACCCATGTGGGACGACCAATATGCGGTGTGGGACACGTGGCGGACCACGTTCCCGTTGATGCTGCTGATTAAACCGAGGATGGTGCGCGAAAACATCGCCTCTTTCGTGGAACGCTTGCGCGTGGATGGGCAGGTGCGCGACACGTTTTCGGCCGGCTGGGGCGGCATGAAAAACCCGGAACTGGTGCGCGGTGAAACGGTAGAAAACAGCCTGCGTTGCCAGGAGGACCAGGGGGGCAACGATGTGGATAACATCATCGCCGACGCCTACGTGAAGGGCTTGCGAGGAGTGGACTGGCAGGCGGCCTACGGGGTGCTGGCTCACAACGCGCAACACGAACGCAAGGGAACCGCGGCGGGCACCGAGCACACCTATCGCCAACACGGTTGGATTCCCGCCGGCACCATGTCGGTTTCCAATACCCAGGAATACGCTTATAACGATTTTGTGGCCTCCCAAGTGGCGCACGGGTTGGGCTATGCCAGCGATGCTGCGCACTATCTGGCCCGCTCGCGCCAGTGGCAGAATCTTTTTAACCCTGAGGCTCAAAGCGATGGATTCAAAGGGTTCGTCGCACCCCGAACCGAGGATGGCCGGTGGCCCAGTTTTGACCTGAAAAAATACCCCGGCTCGTGGGACCTGTATTTCTACGAGGCGAACAGTTGGACTTACTCGTTGTTTGCGCCGCACCAATCCGGACTGCTCGTGGAGTGGATGGGAGGGCGGGAGCAATTTATCCAAAGACTACTACACGCCCAGGCGGCGAATTTGATCTCATTCGACAACGAACCAGGGTTTCTCGCACCATTTTTGTTTCACTACGCAGGGCGTCCCGACCTCGCTTCGCAGTCGGTGCGTGAGGTCGTACGGCAGCGCTTCAACGAGCTTTCCTATCCTGGCGACGACGACAGTGGGGCGATGTCTTCCTATTACGTATGGGCAGCGCTTGGCCTGTTTCCGAACGCGGGACAGGACTTTTATTTTCTGAATGGGCCGCTTTTTGAACACATTACGGTAAACCGCCCCGAGGAGGGGAAACTGGAAATCATCCGCAGCGGACGGGGTGATTTCGTGGCGTCGGTGACGCTGAACGGGAAACCGTTTAAACGGTCTTGGTGCCGCCACAACGAAATCAAGGGAGACACCACGCTGGTTTTTACCATGAGCGAAACGCCCGGCGACTGGGGCAAGGAGGAACCGCCCCCTTCGGATAATTTCATCGCCACCCCCAACCCGCCCCCTTCCGGGAACTCACTATTGAATCCAATAAACTAGGAGCAACACGGTGTGCCGGCGCCTATTAATTAACTACAGCGATGAAAGATGAGGGGGAATGTCGCGGTGGTGCGTCTGAAACTCCTCAGTTGGTGCCAGTGGGAACGTTGGAGCGCAGGCCAACAGCTCCTGCCGTTGATCGGTTCGTTAGGTAAACAGCGGCAATGATACAGCGGCGCCCGCCAAGCCTACTCGCCCCCTCCATTCATCGGACTTCTAATGCCTTCCTCGAAGGGCCTCAAGGGGGTGTTCTCAGCGTTAAAGCCTAAGGGCCTGTCAGTAAATAACCGTATCGATTTTAGGTATTGGTTTCGGCAGGATGGTGTAATTCCATTCTCCATGAAAAGGGTCAGTAACGAGGTGCAGTGAGTCCATTTCCTGGTCGCTAATTT
>JBILBW010000213.1:0-3324 GCA_044353465.1 Rariglobus sp.
CATCGACCTGTCCGCTGTGCGCACGGTCGCCGGTGATTTGAGCGACGCCGACCTCGGCGCGGCCATTGAGCCGTACCTGCAAAAAATCGTCGCCGAACTGAAAACCGCCATCGGGGACCGCAAGACCCTGGTGTTTCTCCCGCTGATTCGGACGTCCCAAATGTTCGTGGATCTCTGCCGCGCTGCTGGTTTCACCTCCGAGCACATCGACGGTCAGAGCCAGGACCGCGCTGCCATCCTCGCCCGTTACGCTGCCGGTGAGTTTCAGATTCTGGCCAACTCGCTTCTGCTGACGGAGGGCTTCGATGACCCCTCGGTGGCCTGCGTGGTCTGCCTGCGCCCGACCAAAATACGCGCGATGTATTCGCAGATCATCGGGCGCGGAACTCGCATTCATCCGCAAAAGCAAAACCTGCTGGTTTTGGATTTCCTCTGGCACACCGAACGGCACGCCTTGGTCCGCCCGGCCCATCTGGTCGCTTCCTCGCCCGCCGAGGCCGACACCATCACCGCCATTCTCGAAGCGGCGGCCAAAGAGTTTGGCACAGCCGGCGGTGCCGACGCCGAGGGCCGCGACCTGCTCGCGTTGGTGGCCGATGCCAAAGCCGAGCGAGAAAACGAACTGGTTAAACAACTGGACCAAAACGCCCGTCGTCGCAGCCAGTTGCTCGACCCAGTCGAATTCGCCCTGAGTTTGCACGAGGTCGATCTGGCTGAGTGGGAGCCGACCATGCGGTGGCACGACCAAGCCGCGTCGGCCAAACAGCTTTCGGTGCTGCAAAACCTCGGCTTCGACCCGAACGCGGTGCGCAGCCGTGGTCACGCCTCGATATTGCTAGATCGGGTGTTCATGCGCCGGAACCTGAAACTGGCCACGCCCAAGCAGCTCGCCTGGTTGCGCCGGAAAAACCACCCGCATCCTTAAACCGCCTCTTTCACCGAGGCCAAGGCGTTCCTCTCCGCCCACTTCACCCGTTGAGGCAACCGCCTCGCCAAACGACCATGTCCCTCCGTTACCGTTCGACCCTCCCTCATTACCCCGCCGCAGCCGAGCTCAGTCCGGCTCAGTCCCGCGCGGTGGCCGAGGCCACCCTTGGCGCCATCGACTGGACTGACGATGTCTCCGGTTTCTGTCCGTGTCCCGGTGCGTCCGCCCACACCAACCCGACGAACCTGCGCGATTGCCGCGTTTCGTTGGACACGGTCGGCGGCCATGCCCCGACGATCTACTGTTTCCACGCCAGTTGCCGAACGGCCGTGGAGACGGCCAACCACCACCTGCGCTCCGCCCTCGGACGTGCCACCGTTGGTCAGTCGCCACGCCCGCAAGCCGTCCGCACCACGCCTTCACCCACATCCGTGCCGGTCACCACCAGTGCCGATCTGGGGCCCGACCACGGTTTGCCGCTTCTGCTGCGCACCTGTTTCGCCGCCGATGACATCGTCTCACTCGCTCCGGGTGTGATCGCCGATGGCGAAACCCGTGCCGTGCCCGAGCACGGAGGTGTCAACGTCCTCACCCGCGACCAATGGCTGGCCCGCCTAGAAACCAGCGGTGGCATCAACCGGGTCTTTGGCGGCAAGGATGGCCTCTATTTGCGCATCAACCCAGTGGTCCGTAAAAGCACCGGCTCCGACAAGGACGTGACTCGCTTCCGCCACACCCTGATCGAAAGCGATACCCTCTCGAAGCCCGAACAGGAGCGCCTGCTGCGCGCCTCCGGTCTGCCCATTGCCGCCTTGATCGACTCCGGCGGCAACTCGATCCACGCTTGGGTCCGAGTCGAAGCGACCACTGCGGCCGAATTCCACGAACGCCGCGAGCTCCTGTGGAAAAGCGTGCCCGAGCTGCAGCTCGACCCGCAGAACCGCAACCCGTCGCGTTTTTCTCGTTGTCCCGGTGGCCGCCGTAACGAGGGATTCCAACGACTGCTGGCAGTAAACGTCGGCCCGGCCTCGTTCGCTGCGTGGTCAACGGCGCAGGTCGAATGCGAGGGCCTGATTCGCGCCTCGGATTTCTGCGCGCAGGACGAACCCGATCCGCCTCAGTTAATCGAGGGCATCCTGTTTCAAGGGGCCAAAATGATCATCGCCGGTCCCTCGAAAAGCCGGAAGACATGGAATCTCACCGACCTGGCGATTGCCGTGTCGTTGGGTGCGCCTTGGTGCGGATTCCCACCCGGGCATCGACGGTCCTCTACGTGAACTTGGAAATCGCCAAGTTCAGTTACCGGAAGCGCATTCGGATGATCTGCAATGGACGGGGTTTTGAGCCCTCGTCGTTGTCGCGCTTTCACGTTTGGAATCGGCGCGGCAAGGAGAACGAAATCGTCGGACTTGCCAGCCAGCTCCGCGCCATGACCACCCGCACCGGTGCCGATCTGATCATTATTGATCCGATCTACAAGACCTACGGCGACCGGGAGGAGAACTCCAACACCGAGATGGCTCAGGTCCTCAATGAACTGGAAAAACTGGCGCAGGACACCGGCGCCGCAGTCTTGATCGCGGCCCATTTCCCCAAGGGCAACCTCACTGGCCGTGACGCCATCGACCGGGTTGCCGGCGCCTCCGTGTTTGGTCGCGATCCCGACGCGCTCCTCATCATGACCCCGCACGAACAGCCGGACGCGTTTACCGTCTCGCCGATCCTGCGCGACCTACCCAGTCCCGACGAATTCGTCATCCAGTGGGCCGGCATGGGCTTTCGACGCATTGATGCCGATCCGAAGGCGATCAAGGGCAACGAGGCGGAATCCAAGCGAGCGGGCGTCAAACAGGGGAAGCGCGGCTTTTTCCCCGGCAGCTACCGCACGCTGTTCGCCGCCATGCCACCGCTGCGCCACGACAAGGATCATACCCAAAGCGAGATCCTGAACCACATCGCCGCCGAACTCGACGCCAACGGCAAGGGCGACCTCAGCTGCCTGGCGGTTTTCGATTCGATCCGCCAACCGCGCCGCAAAATCATCCGCTTTTGGAGCGAAACCAAGCGTTGGATGGGTGTCGATTATCAGTCCGAAAAAGAGGCCTAAACGACCATCATGACCTCTGCTATAATCGTCAAACAAAGCGTCCGGAACCACCTGTTTTCGCAAGTGGTTCTAGGTGGTTCTGAAACCGGAACCACCCCCGTCCTTAGGACCACCTGTTTCGCAAGTGGTCCTAAGGACTGGTCCTACTCTCCTAAACCTAAATCCGGCAGTAGAAAGTGCTGACGGCGGGCGTTGCCCGTCGGATAGATGAGGTTCGAGGGTGTTGCGGCAGGCTGAACGCAAGCGCGATCAGCTTGGGGCGGTGGCCAACGGCGGTTCAGGGCCGAGG
>JBILBW010000214.1:0-3323 GCA_044353465.1 Rariglobus sp.
AACCACGGCCTTTCCGCCTCGGCGCTGTTCTTCTGCGTGGGCATTTTGGAAGCCCGCTCGGGCGGCCGACGCGGGCTTCACGACTTCGGCGGGGTGCGTACGTCGGCGCCGATCTTCGCCGGCCTTTGCGGGGTGGCGCTGTTCTCCTCGCTGGGTCTTCCCGGGCTTAATGGGTTTGTCGGTGAATTCCTGGTGTTCCGCGGCGTGTTCGGGCTCGCCCCCTGGGCGGCGGTCGTCGGCTGCCTCGGCTTGTTCGCCACCGCGTATTTCCTGCTGACCTTCTGGCAACGCGTCTTCCACGGCCCGCAAGGCCCCGGCGTTGCCGCGTTCCGGGATCTCAGCGCGCTGGAAATCGTTACACTCGTACCGAGCGCCGTGTTGATGCTGGTGCTCGGGGTCTGGCCGCAATGCCTCGTCAGCCTGATTAACCCGCTGGTCACTTCGTGGGCCGCGCGTCTGCCATGAACCTGCTGCCCTACACCCTTTATCTTTCGTTTGCCGGGGCCTTGCTCGCCCTGGCGGTCGGTCACCGCTCCGCGGCCGGAGCCCGCGTCGTGGCGCTGCTCACCGCGCTTGCCGCCTGGGGCCTTACCCTGGCCGCCGCCTTCGACTTCAAGCCGGCGCCCGAGTGGGTGACCTTGGTCAACGTGCCCTGGATCCCCCAACTCGGGATCCATTACCACCTGGCCGCCGACGGCATCAGCCTGACCCTGGTGGTGCTCACCGGGCTGGCCGCGACTGCCGGCGTGCTTTTTTCCTGGAACATCGAGGAGCGGGTGGGGGAGTTTTTCGCCTTCTACCTCGCGCTGATTGGCGGGGTTTACGGGGTGTTCCTCAGCGCTGACGCCTTCCTGTTTTTCGTTTTCTACGAAATCGCCATCGTGCCCAAATATTTCCTGATCGCGAACTGGGGCTCCACCCACCGCCAGTATGGCGCGATGAAGTTGGCGCTCTATTCCTTCGCTGGTAGCGCGCTGGTGCTGGCCGGGTTGCTCTGGATCTACGCCGGCGGTCAGGCCAGCGGCTTCGGCTTGGACGAACTGACCCAGGCCGCCGCCTCCCTAGATCGCGGCGGCCAACTCACGGTCTTTGCCCTGATCTTCACCGGTTTCGCCGTGCTTGCCGGCATGTTCCCCTTCCACACCTGGGCGCCGACCGGCCACGTTGCCGCGCCCACCGGGGCCTCCATGCTGCTGGCCGGCGTGGTCATGAAGCTCGGGGCCTACGGCTGCCTGCGCGTCGCGATGCCGCTGATACCGGCGGGGCTCGCCTTTTGGCAACCGGTGATCGCCGCCCTCGCGGTCACCGGCATCCTTTACGCGGGCCTGGTCGCGCTGGTGCAGGACGATTTTAAATTCGTGATCGGCTACTCGAGCGTCAGTCACATGGGTTTCGTGTTGCTTGGCCTGGCCGCCGCCAACCCGGTGGCGGTGTCCGGGGCGGTCTTGCAGATGTTTTCCCACGGGGCGATTGCCGGCCTGCTGTTTGCGGTGGTCGGGCGGATGGTTTACGAGCGCACCCACACCCGGCAGTTGGCCGAGTTGGAAAAATTGCCCCTGCATCGGCTGATGCCCTTTGCTGCGGTCGTGTTTGTCGTCGCCGGGTTGGCCTCGATGGGCATGCCCGGATTCAGCGGTTTCCCTGCGGAACTCACCCTGCTGATCGGCGCTTGGCAGTTTTCCCCGCTCTTTGCGGTGTGCGGGGCGTTTGGCGTGTTGATCGCCGCCGCCTTCACCCTGCGGGCGATCCAGATCGCCTTTTTTGGCCAAGCCGCGGCGTGGGCCCCCTGCGCCGGCGGTGACGCCGGGGCTGGCCAGGCGGGAACCGGCGACTCCGCCGATGCTCCGGCTCATGCCTACGCGCCGCTCACTTGGCCGGAAAAAACCGGGGCGCTCCTGTTGTTGGCCGCCATCGTGTTGATCGGACTGAAGCCCGACCTGTTGCTCAACTGGATCGTGCCTAGCCTGCAGTCGCCGGCGCTGCGCGCGATCTGGGGAGGTGCCCAATGAATACCTTCAGTTACGCCGAGCTCGCCCACGCCCTTCAACCCGAGATCATTTTGGCCGACGGCGCGTTGCTGGTGCTCGCCACCGATTTGATCTTCGGGCGCCGCCGAACCCTTGCCGCCCGACTCACGACGTCGCTGGTGCTCGGGGCGCTGACCCTGCTCGGCGCGCTGGTCGCTTCGGTCATGGTGGGGGCGGTCGGCGGCGTTTATGGAAACCAGTTTGTGTTGGACGAACTCGCGGTGGCGTCGCGCGCGGGGGTGCTGGTGCTGGCGTTGATCACGCTCGGGGTCGCCGCGGGTGCCAAGCGGCCCCGCCACCCGGCCGAATACGTAGCGCTCATCCTGTTCGCCACCACCGGGTTCACCCTGATGGCGGCAGCCAGCCACCTGTTGGTCGCCTTTGCGGCGCTCGAACTCGCCAGCCTGTCCCTTTACCTGTTGGCCGGCTTTGACAAAGAACGGCGCGAATCCGCCGAGGCCGCCCTCAAGTATTTTCTCTTTGGCGGCCTGGCTACGGCGTTTTTGTTGTTTGGCTTCAGCCTGCTCTACGGCCTGACCGGAGAACTCGAGCTGGCGCGCATCGCCGCGGGGTTGGTTCAAGGCGAACTGACGCCGCTGCACGGGCTCGCCTTGGTGATGGTGTTGGTCGGCTTTGGATTTAAAGCTGCCGCTGCCCCATTTCACCTTTGGGCGCCCGACGCTTACGAGGGCGCACCGACGCCCTCGGCCGCCTTGATCGCTACGGCCTCCAAGCTCGCTGGGTTTACCCTCTTTCTGCGCCTGCTCTGGCCCGGACTGCGGGGGTTGGCCGGCGATCCTGCCCAGGCCCTTGGTCAAGGGGGCGGCTGGGTGACGCTGGTGGCTGTGCTCGCCGGCGCCTCGCTCCTGCTTGGAAATCTGGCCGCGCTCGCCCAGACCAACTTGCGCCGGCTCCTGGCCTATTCGGCGATCGCCCATACCGGGGTGATGCTGCTCGGGGTGGCGGCGGCGGACGCGGTGGGGTTTGGCGGGCTGTTTTATTATCTGTTCACCTATGGGGTTGCCACTGCGGGAGCCTTCGGGGTGATCGCGGTGCTGGAGAGGCAGGGTGGCTGCGAGAAAATCACCGACCTCGCCGGCCTTTGCCGGCGCTCGCCGCTGCTCGCGGGCTGCTTGACGGTATTCGTGCTCTCGCTGGCGGGGATTCCCCCGCTGGCCGGATTCTTTGGTAAATTCTCGGTATTCGTAGCCGCGTTTCAGGCGGGCGGGGTGGGCAGTTTGCTCGGCCAATTGAGCCTGCTGGCCATCGCCCTAAGTGCGATTGCGCTCTACTATT
>JBILBW010000215.1:0-3297 GCA_044353465.1 Rariglobus sp.
CAACCAAGACGAAATCGCCGCGCATTTTAACCTCCTGCCAGAGCGCTATTTTATTCACACGGAGGAAGCCGAGATCACCCTTCACCTGCGGATGGTTAACCGCCTGCTGAAGTCCATGAGCGAAACCGACTCCACTGGCTCGTTGCGCCCGGTGATTGAATGGAAAGACGACCTCAACCGGTCGCTCACCGTGGTCAATATTGTCACGTGGGACCGGGCCGGGCTGTTTTATAAACTGGCTGGCGCTTTCAGTGTGGCCGGCCTGTCGATTCTCGGCGCCAAGGGGATTTCGCGCGCCGACCACATCGCCATCGACACCTTTTACGTGGTCGAACCCAACCGCGGCATCGTGCAAAGCGCCAAGGCCCAGGAGATTTTCGCCCGTACGGTCGAAGAAGCCCTGGTTTCCGCCAAGGATCTTTATCCCGCGATCGTGGCCCAGGCCAACAAGCTGACCATGCCGCGCTACGGGGCGGCCGCCAAAGGCGAACTCCACCACAGCTCATTCCCGCCAACCGTCGACGTTTATCATGAACTGGCGATGCAACGCACCATCGTCGAGGTCCAGGCTCGCGACGAGATCGGCCTGCTCTTCCGCCTGGCCAAAACCATCAGCGACCACGGTTACGACATCACCTTCGCCCGCATCGGCACCGAGCGCGGCATCGCCATAGACACCTTCTACATCGACAACGCGCCCGCTGCGGACACCCCGGTCACAGACACCACCCGCTTGCACGCCCTGCGCGACGCGCTTGCCTTGATCATTACCACCGACGCCCCCCTCCAGACCGCCCCGGCCAACGGCCCGATTACGGCCATTACGATCTAAGTACGCCTCGCGCCGCTCCCAGGCCCGATTAACAACCTTTTGATCATGGACGCCCTGAACGACCCGCGAGCCGATCGCGCCCTTTATCGCATCAGCAGCCTCACCGGCCGCACCGATGATCCGCGCGAAGCCCTGACCACCATTCTGGCGGTGACCATCGAAACGCTGGGGGCGTTTTCCGGCTCGATTTCCCTGCTCAACCCCGACACCGGCAAACTCGAAATCGACGTCCATCAGGGGCTTTTTAACGAAGCCGATGAAGTCTCCTTA
This sequence comes from Rariglobus sp., assembly GCA_044353465.1. Classification (GTDB taxonomy): domain Bacteria; phylum Verrucomicrobiota; class Verrucomicrobiia; order Opitutales; family Opitutaceae; genus Rariglobus. The sequence continues at coordinate 1,103 of JBILBW010000215.1, forward strand.
CGACTCGGCCAGGGTATCACCGGCTGGGTGGCTTTTCATGGCCGCCCGCAACTCGTCGCCGATGTGTCCGCCGACCCCCGCTACGTGTCCATTCGCAAAGAAGTGCGCAGCGAAATGGCCGCGCCCATGGTCGAGGCCGGCGGCCAGATCCTCGGTGTGATCAACGTGGATAGCGACCGGCTCGGGGGCTTCGACCAAACCGATCTCGCGCTGCTTATCCGCATCGGCGAAGAAGCCACCGCAGTCATGCAGCGACTTTGGCAATTGAGCCACCTCAGCGGCAAGGCCCGCCAGCTCGAGTCCCTCATCACCATCGGCCAGTCGCTGGTCGGTAAACTCGAGCAGTGGGAACTCTTTGATACCATCACCCGTGACGCGCGCATCATCACCAACACCCGCGCCTGCGCCTTTTACCTCTACAACGCCCCGCGCGATACCATCAGCCTGATTTCATTAACCGACGCCGCGCGCCCGCCCCTGCCCGCACCCGAACTGCCGTTGGCCTCCTGCCTGCTTTCGGCCGCTCTCCACACCCGTCGCCAAATCGAGTTCAGCAACATCCGATCACCCGAGTTTCTCGACCTGATTGATCTGCCGGCCGACCCGGCCCTGCGCTCGTTGCTGGCCGCGCCGGTGCTGTACGAAAACGAAGTCATCGGGGTGCTCGCCGTTTTCACCGACCACGTCCACCGCTTCAACAACGACGAGAAGCGGTTGCTGGCCGCGCTGGCCTCGCTCGGAGCCGTGGCCCTGCAAAACTCGCGCCTCTACTCGCGGGTGTTCCAAAGCGAGGAGTCGCTGCGCAAAAACGAACAGCTCACCACCCTCGGCCTGCTCGCCGCCGAGATCGCCCACGAGATCCGCAACCCCCTCACGGTGATCAAACTGTTGTTCGGTTATCTCGACTTGGATTTCCCGGTGAATGATGCCCGGCGCACCGACGTGCGGGTGATCAGCGAAAAACTCGACCAGCTCGAGGCGATCGTCTCCCGGGTGCTCAATTTCGCCAAAGCCCCTTCCAGCCTGCACTCCCGCTGGGGCCTGGCCGACATGGTCGGCGACACCATCGTGCTCATCCGACTCAAACTCGCCCAGAGCAAGATCCAGCTGCGTTTCGAGCCGCCGCCGCGCCCCTTGGTTGTCGAGGTCCACAAGGGCCAGATTCAGCAGGTGCTCCTCAATTTGCTGATCAACGCAACCCAGGCGATGCCCGATGGCGGAACCATCGTGATCCGCTGCGCCCAGGAAAATCGCGGCGAAAGCGACTTCGCGCTGATCGACATCGCCGACACCGGCCGCGGCATCCCCGAGGAATTACGGGCCCACATCTTCGACTCGTTTCTCTCCGGCCGCTCCGATGGCACCGGCCTAGGCCTGGCCATCGCCAAGCGTATCATGCTGTCGCATCACGGAGACATTATCTTGCTCGAGTCCGGCCCCGCTGGCACCACCCTACGTCTTGCCCTACCGCTCTTCAGCTAACCCATCCATGTTTTCCTCCCTTGCCGAAAAACGCCCTGTCCTAATCACCGCCGCCATCGGCCTGTTGATCGGCTCCGTCGTGGTCCTGTTCATCACCCGATTGCCCCTGCCCGTTCGCATCACGGTGGCTGCCATCGATCTGCTTGCCGCGGCGGTCCTCGCCGTTGCCGCCCGCCAGCTCCCACCCCGCTAAACCGGTCTGCCGGACCCGCCAGCCGTTTCCTTGGGCCGTGGACTGCCATTGGCCAAGGCCGTGACCTCAGGGCTGAATGGTTGCAGCCCCGCTCGCCACACCTGGGGGCGGCCATCCGCCCGCTTCGATGGATCACCAAACTCGCCCGCCTGGCACCGCGGCAACGCTCGGGCGGAGAGGAAAAAGTCCGATCGTGGATCAGGCGGCTGGCCGGTCCCGGCGCGCCCGGCGCCCCCGCCAAATGTGCACGATCAAGGCCGCGGGAAAGGCGACGCCGAGCCCGAGGTGAACCCAACTGGCCAGCGCCCGCCCCGCTTCCGAACCGACGTAATACAACGCATAGCCGCTCACGCTCAGTCCGCCGCAGACCGCGATCATCCCCGCCCCGGTGACGCGATTGCACCCGGCCCGCCAAGCCGCCCGCACATGCCCCCCGAGCAGCGTACCCACCACCACCAGCGCGACCATCGCGCCCGCCCCGTGCAGGCGCAGCAGCCAGGGATTCCACGGGTGCGGGGTC
>JBILBW010000093.1:0-10529 GCA_044353465.1 Rariglobus sp.
CCAAATATCCAAAGCGGAGTGGAGACTCAATAACCGGCCTCGCGTCGTCCTTGACGGTCAATCGCCAGTCGAAGTTCTTCAGAACATTATACACAAAAACAGTGCACTAGCCGCTTGACGCCGCCCATAGCGACGGATAATGTGGCCGCCTGCTCCAGCCCCAGCCTGCCACAGTTGATATCGCTCGGCGAACGAACGAGCAGGATCATAATCATAGTATAGATTGCCAACCGCGTTGGGCTTATAGCTGATTTGATTCTGCTCCCAAGCAACTTGGCCAACGATTGGATAAGAGCCCGCGACCAATGCGAAGTCGTTTATGTTGTAAAAATTAATCAGGTTGCCAGTGACGCCCGTAAGATGGCCTCGATAGCCCTTATCTGGATTTGCCAAATCGGGGGTCGGATCGTTGACCTCGGCATTAACAAAACGCGCATAGTTATTGATGCTCACATCCGAGTTATAACACCCGGCCGGAATCGCAGCCTGCATAAGCGCGTAGTTGTTTAACAATAAGCCCGCTTTTAGAGCAGAGCCAGCCACCACGTTGCCCATGCTGTGAGCAGCCAAATTTTTGATATAACCAACAGGCAGGCTGTTGACGTAGGCTTTCAAAGCCGGACCGTACTTCCAAGCCCGGTGCTCGCTGGTATTATAGCTGTCAAGATCGGTCATGGTCGGCCACCGGAATGCGCAGAAACGCCCCCTGTAGCCTTGCCACCACAACCGCTTAAACATCGTTTCACTAAAATTTTGGTATTCACCAAAACTCATGTTCCAGCCGTGGACAAAGACCAGGGCCTTTTTCTCTTCGTCAGGGGGTGCCTGGAACGCATTTCCATCTGAGGCATAAATTTGATAGCTTATGGCCGGTATGGTCGGCTCCGTGCTCGAGTTATAGGGAGCACCAAAACCATCTGATGGAGTCGCAGTAGCCCGTTCATACATCTTTTTGATATTCTTCAGATCGAACCAAACGCCCGGCCCTTCGCCAATCTCGGTGCCATCAGCCTTGTTGATCGTAATCACGAGCTGCCCCTTGCCCTCGGTCACACCCTCAAACACGAACCAGGCTTTGGGCTGGGTCGCTGTCAACGTATCCAGAAAGCTAACTGGCAACATTACCGAACTGGTGCCCGATAACAGAAGCGCAGTTGTCTGGGCGTTGGCCGTGGCCCGCAATGCTGTGCCTGCGGCATCGCTCTTCAAATAATCATCACTGCCCTGCTGCGCAGCCGGAGTGCGGAAGATTCGGATCGACGGCGCCCCACTGGTGACATTCTTCCATTTCAGCCCGACTTTGAGCGTCGGATTCGCGCCGGTAAGTGCATCCTGTAATCCACCTATATATAAATGAATCCGGGCAAAATCCTCCAGATCACGATTGTTTGATATATACGAATCTTGCGAGTCTTTACGGGCTGACGGAAAATTCTCATAGCCGACAGTATCAACCCCGTCATCATCGTCATTGGACCAAAAACGATACGGTTTATCGCTTGTGGTCGCGTCGCTGGCATCTTCGGTTGAAAGGGTGATCACGCCGTCGCGGTTCATATCCACCGCGAGCTCATAGTGAAGCGCGCTGGCAGTCATCTGGCTTGTTGCGTAGACGGATTTCACGGGCGGTTTTTGTTTCTGGACCGGTGGAGTGGTCGTTTTGGATCCTTTGTCAGAACTCACCCCGATTCCCCACGAACCACCACTACCGGTAGTTCCACCACCAGTCGTTCCACCCGGCGTTACCGGCGTTACCGGCGTCGGCGTGACCGGCTTCGGGTCACGTATAAATATAGGCATCACCTTAGGCACCACCTTGAAACGCACCAAGCCGTCCGCACCCAATGGCAATTTAGCGACAAAGGCACTGATGTCGTAGCCGTTAATATAGCTATACACCGCTTCCGCCACCTCACCGAGGTGCTCCCCCGGTACCTTACCATCCAACACCCCCGCGCCCGCCGCCAGCGCCTCGGCCGGAACCGTGCCCGAGGGATCTTCAACTGAAACGGAATCCACCGCCGCAATCAATTGGTCCACGGCCAGGTCTGCCCGAATGTACACCGGATCACCTGGCGTATATTCCAACGCCACTACCTGCGAGGGGATCGGCACCGGCTCAACCACCGTGTCATAGGCCACATGGCCAATATCTGGCCTCGGTGTTACTCCCACCGCAGCCACCGCTAGCGCAGTCCGGTTGGTCGGGTCTTTGGCCGAGGTTTTTTGGTTCTTCTCCGCTATATTCGTCTGCCCGTCGCCGTCCAAATCGACGCTCGCCGCAAACTCAGGATGCCCCGTGGTCGTGCCATCGGCATTGATCAAACCGTTGAGCACTCGATACAGGTCGCCCACACCGTCACCAATCGTGTCTATATTGTGCGGGTCAGTGTGATAGACGTATTTTTCCGCCCAATCCGACAAGCCGTCGCCGTCACTGTCCACCGCCGCGTTAATGTCGTCCGGGTAGTGAGGCTCTTTACCTTGGCGATATTCGTTTACATTATTGATACCATCCCCGTCGGGGTCGAGTAGCGCGTCGGCCGCACTCGACGGATTAAAATTATAATACACTTCCCAGCCGTCAGGTGTGCCATCGCCGTCAGTGTCCCAACCGTCGGGCCGCGCATAACCGTCCTTGTCCACGCAATGTTTGGCCGTGGTGAGCGCACTGGAGGAATGATAAACCATCACTTCGTCGAAGTCGTTCAACGTGTCGCCGTCGGTGTCCTGCAACAGTGGATTAGTGAACCAAGTCTTAATTTCTGCAAAGTCTGATAGGCCGTCGCCGTCGGTGTCCAGCAACCTCGGGTCGGTGTGGTAACTGCGCAGTTCGTCGGAGTCGCTCAGACCATCGCCGTCGGTGTCGGTGGAAAGGGGATTGGTGCCGGCCAGGTATTCCTTAAACTCGGTTAGCCCATCGCCGTCACGATCCTGGTTGGCTTCCAGGGACGGGTCGCCGGGATAGAGCGTGGGGTTATCTGGATTGAGCGGATTGGCCAACAAGGTTAGGGCCGCCTGCGATAAAATCCGGTCATAAAGGCGCACGTCATCAATTTGGCCGAGGGGCGTGCGGGAAACAGGTAACACCCGGTGGCTGCCGAAAATCAAAGGCCAGGAACCGGAGGTGAAGGGCGCGCTCAGATCGGTGGTGGTCACGCCGGCGGACACGCCGTTGAGAACAAAGCGGATTGCTCCGGCCGGGCGGTCGAGAATCAGGGCGATATGATTCCACTGGTCTTCGGCGAGAGAGGCGGTGCTGGCGGCGAAACGCGCCTGACCGCCGCTAAACCAAGTGAACAGCAGGCGACCGCCGGGCTGGATTTCGAGGGTGTAGCTGCCGCGTCTGTCGAAGAGCTGGCGGGGGGTGTTCAGCGAACCGACGGCGGGCTTGAACCAAAAAGCCAGGGTAGAGGCAGCGTTAAGCGCCAGATCGGGCTGGTTGGGTACGACGGCAAAGGCGTCGTGACCATCGAGCGACAGTGATCCTTTAACGCGCCCCTCGACACCTTGAGTGGCGGCCCCGCGCAAGCGGCCGTCGTGTTTGAGGTTGCCGGAATCGTTGAACACCTCGCCCGATCCTTCGAAGCGCCACCAGGCGAACAATCCGGTGCGTCCGCTCTTGGGGTCGAAACCTTGTGCAATTTCCCAACCATCGCCGAGTCCGTCGCCGTCGCTGTCGTAATCGTAGGGCAGAAGTCCCAACTGGTATTCCTGGAGGTTGGTGAGGCCGTCGCTGTCCAAGTCCTTGAGGGCATCCGCCGGGGAGCGTGGGTCAAGGCCGTTTACTTGCTCCCAGCCGTCCGGCATGCCATCGCCATCGGTATCCGCAACCGTTGGGGCCGTGCTGCGAAGGCTTTCGGCTTGGTCGGAGAGTCCATCGCCATCGGTGTCAGTGCTGGGGTCGTTGTGCTGAAGCCAGTTGGTTTGGCCGGTGCGTGCGGTGCTGAAAGTGGTGGCGTCGTAAACGAGGGGATTAAGGCCGAGGAGGACCTCTTGGAAGTCGGTCAGGCCGTCGCCGGTGTTGATGAGGCCGGTGACCGGGTGGGGAAGCTGCTGGGTGGTCGTGGCGACATCTCCGTCCGCTTTGGTAGGATCGGAGTCGAACTGCCATTCGAGGCGGTTGATGAGGCCGTCGGTGTCGGTGTCTGCATCGGCATCGGCAGGATTTAGAGGGTTCAACCCGTATTTGACTTCCCAGCCGTCGGGCATGCCGTCGCCATCGGTATCGGCTTTGTAAGGGTGGGTACCCAGTTGATACTCTTGGAGGTTGGTTAGTTCGTCGCGATCGGGATCGCCGGCCGCGCCGTCGTCACCGGCGGAGCTGCCGGGATTCAAATCATGCAGGAACTCCCATTCATCGGGCAGGCCGTCGCCGTCGGTATCGGGTAAAACTGGACTGGAACCCGCCAGTGCTTCCTGGAGATCACCGAGGGTATCGGTATCGGAATTGGTCGATGCGCCATTGCTGTGATAGAGGATGGCTTCATCGAAGTTGGAAAGTCCGTCCCCATCGGTGTCAACCGACGATGCGGTCACATAGGCGGCATAGGCTCCGTTAAAGTAGCCCTCACCCACGATCCAGCCTTGGTTGTTGACGGCGTTGGCCCGCACCAAGACCCAGCCGTTTTGCTTGGCAGCGGGTGCAGAATTCAGCGGAAGCCAATCGACCAAAAGGCTGTTCAAATTTTGCATCTGGCCGGAACCGCTCTGTACAAAGGCATGAATCTCCTCGGTCGCAAAGGCATAGCCTGGATCGGTAAAGTTGGGGATGGGGTAAATCTTTGCGCCTTTGGCGGTGTGCGCCCAGCCGACAATCATCTGACCCTGACCGGAAACTTGCGCGATATCCAAGGCCTCGCTTTGCAAACCACCCAAGGTCGGAGGGGACAAACGAAGCCAATCGCCCCTCCCCGTGCGTGTATGTGCCTGTTTGGTGGCGGAGACCCACCAAGTACCATAGTTTTTGCCTTGGTACTGATAAGTGTTCTGGCCGACTTGATTAATATAACCCGACTGCCCCACCCAAGTGGAACCCTGCATAGCGTTGATCTGACTGGAAAAAAACGAAGGCAAGAATGCCTGAAGCGCCTGCACATAGTTGGGGTTCGGACATTCGGGGTTTAAGGTAAAAGTAGGATAAGCAGGAGGACCTTTTACGACTTGGGTGGACCCCGAAGCGAACGCCGGCTCGGCCGTGACCACGGGATCGGTGAGAAAAGTGCCGATGAAAATCCAATCGGGAGGAACCGGGGGACGCTTCCATCCGATCGCACCGGAGAGAACGCCTCCTTCGCTGACATAGTTGGCAAAATCATCCGAAGACGAGTTTTGCCAGAGGGTATTCATCACATTGGTATTAGCATCATACAGGAAGGGATTCAGATTTTGAGGACCGGCCCGATAGTTGCCGGCCACGTAACCTGAGTCCGAAATATGGGTGGCATAGCTCAGATTCTCCGCAAGCGAGGTGGCAAAGGGTAGTAGCGTGAGGCTGCCATCGGCCTTCCACAAAGCGGCGTTCTGCACGCCGGTAGAAGTCACCACCCAGCCCACCGCCACACCAGAGGCGTTGACCGAGACGGCTTGGCCCCGGTTCATTCCGGCATTTAAAGCCAACGGGACAGCTGAGCCCGTGCCGGATTTCCACACCAAGGGTTTCCCTGCGCCATGACCTGAAATGTAGACCGGCGAAGACAAGCTGGCCATATCGGAAATATCCAAGGCCGCTTCACCGCCGGGCAGGCGGAGTATCTGGTAGGCTCCGGCCGGCACGACCGTGAGATCGCGCGCCAATGAATCGGATTTGAAGAGCGTGCCCGCCTCGACCGCCACCGCCACGACCCGATGAAAACCAACGGGCACGTCGCTCCATACGTATTCGTAGGGAGCCAGGGTATCGGTGCCGATAAGAACATCGTTGGCATAAAAATCGACCCGATCCAAGGGGCGGCCCGACTCGATCACACGCGCACGCAAGGGAATGTTGATCGGGTTCCCGGCGACCTTGGTGAGGGTCACGTTTTGCCGTGGCGAGGTCAGCTCAAGTAATCGTGCCGAAGGAACGACGTAATCACGCATGAGCGAGTTCTCTACACGCTGACGCTCCAGGGGCTGCAAAGCCCGGTCAAAGACTTGAATCTCTGCCAAGCCCACGCTGGCAAAAGAGTCCGCCTGCCGTCCGCGGCCCAAAACCAAGGCGGTGAGCAACTGGGCCTCGGTCTCCGTTTTTACCTGAGTTGAGACGAGGCGTTGATCGCGATAGAGCGCAAGAGTGGCGGGAGTATTATTGGCAGGGTTGGCCGCTTCGACCACGATGGTGTAGAGGTGAACGGAGGTGTCCGCATACCCGATATCGTAACGACGTGCGCCGTAGGTTTGTAGACCGAGTGTTTTCGCAGCATTGGTCGTTAGTTCGAGGCTGGTTAGAGAAGGCGCACCCGCAGTAGCCAGGATGCCGTTCCCCGCCGGTGAACCCGCCGCCATGCCCTTGGCCACGACAAAGTAGGTGGCCGAGCCCCCCAATCTTTCGCTCAGGGACGCCGTAAGACTGTCGTCCTGGCCGTCGAACACCACCAACGCAGGTTGACCCGATTTAACCTCTAGCTTCGGCCGAGCTCCGGCTGAGGGTGGCAACAAACTTAAACCGCTGCCGGTGAGGTCGGTCCAGGAATCCACCGCAGGAGCGCCAGCACCCACCTGCGCGGACGAGGCTTGAAGCCATAAACGCAGCCCGTTGCGATCCTTGTAAATTACACGAATGGCTGCGTCGTCGAGTGATTTACGATATACGCGCAAATCGTCGAGAGACCCCTTGAAATTATTACTCCCCTCAGCGTTAGAACCGATGAAAAATTGAGAACCACTTTTCGTTACAAGGCGCATACGGTCATCGACTATCGCCGGCGCTCTCGAATCAAAACGTTCGTAGGCGGCAACCCGTCGAGTCACCCAAGGAAAACCCTCCGGCGTGAAGGGGCGATCTTCGACCTTTTCACCATCGACGTAAAAAGTACCGGTATAGGCAAAGGACCGACTAGGATCCTTTTTAAAGGTTACTGCCACATGGTGCCAACCTTGATTTAGATCCACGTCAAAGGCGAGGAACTGCTGGCTTCCAAAACCGCCAAAAGCAAGTCGCTTGTAAGCTGGATTGTATCCTAAGTCGTATCCGCCAAGAGTAGTCCAAGAATACTTGGTGGCAAGAATTCGCTGGTAAACATTGGAAGAGGGTGAGTTGATTTTGACCCAAGCCGTCAGCGTCATTTCTCCCTCAATCTCAAGACTGGAGGAGTCTTTCACCACAGCCATTCCTTGTCCGGGTCCGACAAGCAGGCCCTGACCGGCGGTCCCCTGAGTCCAACCGCTGTCGCCCTTAAGCTCGGCTATGTTGCCATCTCCGGAGTCGTCGGCGGCAAAAAGACCGCCGCCTTCCTCAAAACGCCAGTGACCCACCAAATCCCCGTAACTCATTTCAAAACCAGAACACTCCACGGCGATATCTTCCTGGACCGTGTTGGCCCAAGCATTGTCCGAGGCTCTTAAACGAAAGGTGAATTTACCGGGCTGCAAAACGCGCACGAGCGTCTTGATGTTGGTGGGGTTCTCAAATTCGACCAGTTCTACGGGGGCGGGTAAACCGGTTTTGTCAAAGGCCTGCCACTCGACCGATAGTTGGCCGGGAGGAGTAGGAAGGCCGTCATCATATACAAACCCTTGCAGCTCGGCGGCTAGACCGGAGATCAGGGCCAAGTTCTCACCGGCATATACTACGGGCGGACCGGACAATTTGTCGGGAACGCCATCAGCACCGGAAATCCTTACAGTTGGTTTTGTACCGGCTAGATATTCGAAATAGTCGATTAGGTTATCATCATCGCCATTGGCGGTAAAGCTGGTTACGCCGTAAAGAGCAACGAACCAAGCGGGCAGTTTTGGTAGTTTTACATCGGGAACCCACTCGTCTGCCCCAATATCCGGAGAACTTTGATTCGGGCGCACCTCCAAATCGAAATCTCGATCAACACCCGTGCCGGCCGTTCCCGCGTTGATTGCCGGGGACGTATACCGAAGATGCCCGGATTGGGTAAGTTGTGGATCTACGACACGAACCTGAGAACCAAGATTGGCTTGGCTGCTTATTACTGAGGTAAGCGCCAGGGATGATCCACCACTGAATTCATTTGGTACAGCAGGATTGTACAAAATCGAATTTCGAATCTCGAGAGTGCCTCCGATCGCACCTTGCAAACTGGTACCCAGCAGGCCGGTGGTCCGATTGTATGCCATCGAAACATGGGTCATCATCGTGGCTGTTGAGCCGTTTTCCCAAAGAGTGCTCCCATTTGTTTGATTATTCAGGATAATCGAATTGGTCCAAGTCGTGGTATTGTTGACCCCATCGAAACGGATCAACGGCCCGCCCGAAACGTTTTCCACCAGAAGGGCTCGGGTTAACACTGCGGAATTGCTACCCAAAATATTGAGTGCCGAAACCCCTGTGGTTACCTGATTATTCGTATAACGGTAGTCGTTAATGTTCAGTCGGGAATTGGAAGCACGAATACCCGCCGCCTGGCCTGATCGCACATGCACGCCAAACATAGAGGCTTGAGTCGAAACGAGGTCAATCAGGGGGCCACCAAAAGCGGTCGCCTGACTTACCACTATATCCGCGAGTATGAGATAGCCCCGTTGCACGTGGACAACGGGCCCCGAGGGTGCTTTGAAGGAAATTCCCTTTAGCAAAAGATTGGCCGTCGTGGCGAACCCGGTGCCAGACCCTTCTTGATCCAGGATTACGGTTCCCGAGCCGGTGCCTAAGACGAGCAAAGGCTTACCATTCGTCTGTAGAGAACGATTGCCCACACCTTTGTAGGTGCCACTAGCAATCTCGATGGCGTCATAGGGTGCAGCGGCATCAATGGCGGCCTGAATAGTGGCGTAGTCCGAGGGAACCCGACGGCGATTGACCGGGATCGACAACGGATTAGCGGGATTCGATTTCGCACCATACTCGAATCGATTTGGGATACCGTCTTGATCCAAATCATCCAGAGCGTCGTTCACGAGTGGATTTAGTCCGTATAGCGACTCCCAAGCATCAGGCATTCCGTCGCGATCCTTATCAACGATGGACGGATCAAAACTGAAGAGATGTTTAATCTGACCAATGTTGGCCAGGGCATAGTCGTCGGGAGAAACAACCGAATAACTCCAAGGATAGGGAAAGTCTGACGTAAGCGACTGCGCTGATGTAAAAGGTTGGCCGATATAGTTAAGTTTGTAAAGCTGGTCGTAAAATGGTTTAGCGACGGCTTTAAGTTGGCCGAGGTTCAGGGCGACGAAGTCGTCGCGGGTTGGGGAGCCAGGGGCGGGATAGACTTTCCAAGGGCCGACCAATGCATCGATTACAGCGCCGGATTGGTCGGGTAGGCTGGCATCGAACGCGACGTCGGCGGCGATGGCGATGTGTTTGAGCTGGCCGAGGTTGGCTACGGCGTAGTCGTCAGACAGCTGGTAGTGGTCGGGCCATCTCAACGGCGGATTCGTCGTCGGTGTTAAGGCAGAGAATTCCGGGCGCACCGGAATAACGTCCTGCGTAAACCACCAGTCCGGATACGCGGCAGGTTTGTTGGTCGGGACCGGGCCGGCCGTAACCAGCAGGCTTAGCCAGATACCGGCGCAGGTTGCCAGCACGTGCTTGAGCAATAGACGGTTGAGCATCGGAGGTTGAGGACGCGAAGGTTATGCAGGCAAGCGGTGGGCTGTAGGAGTTTTTACGGGGTGATCGTAATCATGGGAATGTCGCCAGCAGGCGCGACACGCAGGCCGGTGACCGGGGCGGGGGTGTTAAAGATAACCGCCCCGTTTAAGGTCGTGGAACCGTTTAGCACCGTGGTGCTTTGGAGCGTGGCGGCCCCTTGCAAGGTGGTCGAGCCGGAGACGGTGACATCGCCGGAGGTGTTTTTTTCCACCGCGTTGTTGATGCCATAGCCAGCAAGGGTGGTCGGTTTACCACTTATGGTTGTCCACGCCTGGGTGCCGGTGTGGTTAGCGCGGGCCAGCGGATCATTCGCCAGCGATGCCAGCGGTAAAGAACCAGCGGCAATCCGCGCGGCGGGCAGCGTGCCGGTGGTGAGCGGCCGAGGCGTTGAGCTCGGTCAAACCGGCGCCGCTGCCTGTGGCAAGCTGGTACGGGGCCAGCTGCGTGATCAACTGGGCCGTGGTCGCGTAGTTAGTGAGCTGTGCCGTCGCGACCGCATCGGTGATTCCGTAACCGGCAACGGTCGTGGGTTTTCCCGTGAGGGTAGTCCACGGCAGGGAGGCTGCGGCAATACGGGCGGCGGGTAGCGTGCCGGTGGTGAGCGCCGAGGCGTTGAGCGCGGTCAGGCCGGCACCGCTGCCGGCGGCGAGCTGGTACGGGGCCAGCTGTGTGCTCACCTGGGCCGTGGTCGCGTAGTTAGTGAGCTGTGCCGTCGCGACCGCATCGGTGATTCCGTAACCGGCAACGGTCGTGGGTTTTCCCG
>JBILBW010000216.1:0-3286 GCA_044353465.1 Rariglobus sp.
ACGCCCCGGAGTCTCACCTGGAGATCGGGATTCTTTATCAGCAGCACATCAAGGACCCGATCGCCTCAATTTACCACTACCGCAAGTTCCGCGAGTTGAAGCGCAACTCGCCGCAGTCCGACCTGGTGCGCCAGCGCATCGACGCCGCCACCCGCGAGTTTGCCCGCACGCTGCCCGCCCAGCCGCTCGACAACCAGATGGAAAAAATCGACCTGCTCGACCGGGTGGATCAACTCCAGCGCGAAAACACCCAGCTCAAGGACCAGCTGCTCGGGGTGCGTACCCAGGCGGTTAACACCTCGCGCAGCGCAGCCTCTTCGGGCTCCCCCTCGTCGTTGGTGACTGCGCCGGGAGCGGTGGCCGAACCCTCCGATGGGCTCGCCCCGCTGGCGATCAACCCCGCCGAGTCGCCGGTCGCCGAATCGCCTGCTCCCGAGCCGGTCGTGGTCGCGCCCCCGCCGCCGCTGCCGACGCCGGTGGCCCCGACGGTCTCGCTACGCAATCCCACCCGGCCGGCGCCCACCGCCCCCACCCCCGCGCCGGCGGCCGGCGGAAAGCGTTATCTCGTGCAGAAGGGCGACTCGCTTTATTCGATCGCCAAGCGCTTCTACGGCACCGCCAACAATGCCCGCGTCCAGTCCATCCTCCAAGCCAATCGCGCCGTTTTGCCCAACGCGGGCGCCCTCCACCCCGGCCTGACCTTGGTCATCCCGTAGCGCGACGAGCTGGGAGCTGAGAGCTAGGAGCTGGGAGCCGAGAGCTAACTGGCTTTTTGGCGGATCCTCGGGTTTTCTTTTGCCACCATGCCGAGTACCTCGCGCCGCACCGCGGTTTTCAGCGAATCCCTAATCCGCGAGATGTCGCGGGTCGCCGCTCGTTACGGGGCGATCAACCTCTCCCAGGGTTTCCCCGATGGCGATCCGCCCGCCGCCCTCGTGCAGGCCGCCAAGGACGCGATGGACGCCGGTCGCCACCAATACGCGGTCACTTGGGGCTCGCCCGAATTGCGCGACGCCCTCGCCGCCAAGTTGACCCGTTTCACCGGCCGCCCGGTGGATCCGCTGCGCGAGTTGGTGGTCACCTGCGGAGCGACCGAGGCCATGCTCGCCGCCGTCATGACCGTGTGCGATCCGGGCGACCGGATCGGGATGTTTACCCCCTTTTATGAGAACTACAACGCCGACGCCATTTTGAGCGGGGCGACCGCCGTGCACGTGCCGCTGCACCCGCCTGCGTACGGGTTTGATCCGGCGGAGTTGCGCGCGGCTTTCGCCACCGGCGGCGGGTTAAAGGCGTTCATTCTTTGCAATCCCTCGAACCCGTGTGGGCGGGTGTTCACGCGCGCCGAGCTGCTGCAAATCGCCGCGCTGGCCGAGGAGTTCGACACGTTTGTGATCACCGACGAGGTCTACGAGCACCTGGTGTTCGATGGGCGCGAACACGTCTATTTCTCGACCTTGCCCGGCATGGCGGCGCGCACCCTATCTGTTTCCTCGCTCTCCAAAACCTTTTCCATCACCGGCTGGCGGCTCGGCTACCTGCACGCCGCCCCGGAGCTCATCGCGCAGGCGCGCAAGGTGCACGATTTCCTCACGGTGGGCGCGGCCGCCCCGCTGCAGCACGCGGTGGTCACGGCCCTCAGTTGGGGGGCCGACTACTACGCCGCGCTCGCCGCCGAATACCAGTCTCAGCGCGACGTGCTCCTGGGTTACCTCGACCAGACCGGCCTGAGCTACACGCGGCCCGAAGGCGCCTATTTCGTGATGCTCGACATCTCGCCCTTCGGCTACGCCAGCGATGTGGACTTTGCTCACTGGATGGCGCGGGAAATCGGGGTCGCCCCGGTGCCCGGATCGAGCTTTTTCGCCCGGGGCGAGAACCGCTATGTGCGGCTCAATTTCGCCAAAAAATCCGCCACGCTCCACGCTGCCGGAGAGCGCTTGCTCCGGCTCAAACGCGGCTGAACCGACGAACGCCGACCGGGCCACCCAAGAGTTGAGTTCGTACGGTTTGTTCGCTCGGTTTCACCCCCCGCCCGCTTTTAACGTTCCCGCTCGCTCGCCATGCCCCCGCCTTTGTTCACCCTGACGCTCAATCCAGCCATTGACCGCACGGTGACGGTGCCGGGCTTTAAACTTGGGAAGGTCAACCGGGTCGAGACTTCCACGGATCGCGCCGGGGGCAAGGGCATCAATGTGGCCGCCGCGCTCGCCGCCCACGGTTACCCGGTCGCGGCCCTGGGTTTTTTGGGCGGGGATAACGACGCAGACTTCGCGACGTTGTTCGCCGAGCGCGGCATCTCCGACCGCTGCCTGCGCCTGCCGGGCGCAACCCGCGTGGGCATCAAGATTTTCGATCCGCTCAGCGGCGAGACCACGGATCTCAATTTCCCCGGGCTCACGCCTGGGGCCGGAGAGGTGAAGGTTTTGCGCGGGCAGCTGGCCGAGTTGGCGAGGGGGGGCGGCTGGTGCGTGCTGGCGGGGAGCTTGCCGCCGGGCGTGGACCCGGAGTTGTACGCTGAACTTATCACCACCCTAAAGGCCTACGGAGTGCGGACGGTGCTCGACACCAGCGGAGCTGCGTTGCCGGCGGCGCTGCGTTCGGGGCCCGACATCATCAAGCCCAACCAGCACGAGTTGGAGGCCTTGGTTGGGCGGGCGCTGCCGACCGAGGCTGCGGTGATTGCGGCCGCCCGCGCGTTGGTGGCGGGCGGGGTGGGGCTGGTGGTGGTCTCGCGCGGGCCCGAAGGGGCCTGTTTTGTCACGGACGAGGCGGTGGTCGTGGCTCGCCCGCCCGCAGTGACGGTGGGGAGCACGGTGGGCGCTGGCGATGCGATGGTAGCGGGGTTAGTGATCGCGCAAATCCGGGGCGCCTCAATCGCTGACACCGCGCGTTTTGCCACCGCCTGTGCGGTTGCGGCCCTGACTGCCGCGGCTGGGGCCACGGACGGCGAATTGCGGGAGCGGATCGCTGCGCTCGAGCCCCGGGTGGATCTGGTCGAGGCGTAAAACCCGACGGCGTGGTTGGGGGTGAGCCCGTGCTCTGGCGGTTCGCGCACAGGCCGGCTTCGGCACCCCTGCAAAAGGGGGTGGCCGTTCTGGCCGCCTAGGCAGCCAGTAACTCGACGTGGTCCTGATCGTGGACAAACTCCGGATGAGCTTGGTTAAGGGAGGTGCGCATTTGGGCGCCGATGCGCATCACGATGTCGCAAACCGCGGCAATCACGATGGGGTCTTCCTTGTCGACGGGTTGTCCGCGTCGTTCAGCTTCGAGCCAAGTCTCGTCG
>JBILBW010000094.1:0-10386 GCA_044353465.1 Rariglobus sp.
CGCGTCGTCAAAACGGGGCTACGGCCGAGACGGCCACAAACCCCCGGCCCGGCGGCCCCTGTGCCCCTCCGTCTCCACTCCCACACTCCGCTCCATTCCAGGCGCACGACCGCCAGCGCCTGCTCGTCCGTCCGGCTGCTAACGTCCTCAACGAACCAATGTCAGCGGGGCGAGACAGCGTCCCTCGATTCCGCGCCTGCCGAGCCAGGTGCTCACCGAGTGCCGCCGACTCGCCCAGCCTCAATAAATTTGGCCCACCGCTCGGGACTCGCTACGGCCCACCTCATACGCCGGAAGGCTTTGATGCGCAGGGCGACAACGCCCCTCAACGATCCCACTCCACCCGCTCGTTCGCAGGTTCACTCACCACCGCGAAGGATGGTGCGCGAGAAAAACGCGGGCGACCTCCGTGAGCCCCGGCACCCGCAGTGCCAGGCCCGGCGAGGGCGTTCCCCGAGTCACGTCCCACGTCGCGGGCTTTTTCTGGCACAGCAGCTGCGCGGGTTCCGCGTGTAACAGGACATTATGTCCAATGGCCGCTAATCCGCCCCTCAGTCCAAGCATTCCCTCGGGGCGGCGGCCACTGGTCATAATGTCGTATTACACGCTCCACCCTCGGGGCTCACTACGGTGCGTTGTCAGTATGCGCGCGCACCCCGAAATATCACTCGGCTTCGCCGGTAGAACGTCTTTTAGCGGCGCTACCGCGCGAATAGATACCCCCCGCCCCCGCCCGGGCCGTCCGTTTTCTCGGGCGTCACGTCGCTGGGCGGGTTGGCACAAAGCCATCGCTGGTCCGGCCGGCCGCCAGGCGCCCCCCCAAGTTCACTCGAAAGCTCGTTCACGGGGGGAGCTTCCCCCCGCCGCCCAGCCGGCGCGGTGGCCCCGCGCGTCCGCGCCGCATCGCTCCGCTGGCGTCTTGGCGCGCCTTGCGTGCCCCTGGCACGCGGCTCCGTCGTGCCGTGCTCGCCCAGCCTCGCCGCGGCCCGACTCCGCGCCCGAGGGCCGGGCTACGCCCGCCCCGAACCCCGAACCGCCCGAGCCCCAAGCCCCCAGCGCGTTTTCGAACCACCGCCAAATCCGCCTGCGCGCGCTTATTTCGCCCCCCGTCATTGGCCATTGGTCCTTGGACATTGGTCATTACGCGCCTCCGTCGTCCGCCCGTTCGGCGCGTTGACACGGGCTCCTCCTCAATGCCCATCGCCGTTCCCAAAGCCGCCAAGCTCGGTCGCTCGCCCAAGTTCAGCCAAGCGCTCTTTGACCGCGTCGTGCAGGATATCCGCGACGGTGCGCCGTCACTCAACGCCATCGAAAAAGAAGGAATCGACCAGTCCACCTTCTACCGCCACCTGCAGCGCAAACCCGACCTCGTGCCAGTGCTCCAGTCGGCCCAGCTGGAGCGTGACCGTGTGCGTAATTCATCGCGCATCGAAGAGGCCGAGCTCGAGCTGAAACGCCGTGGCATCGACGGTTGGAGCGAGCCCGTGTTCGACGCCAAAGGCCAGCAGTGCGGTGAGCGCCGCCGCTACTCCGACGCCTGCTTAATCTTCTTTTTGAAGGCCCACAAACCCGACGTGTACCGCGACCAACCCACCACCGTGGTGGCCACGCAGGTGAACATCACACCTGACCGCGAAAAAGACATCATGCGTGAGTGGCGTTCCCGCCTCGGTGCCAGCGAAGCGCCTGCGTTAACGGTCAGTGCCGCGCCCACGCCATGAGCCGCGCCACCCCTAAAAAAACCTACAAGCCCGACCGCCGCCTCGCGGTCACGCCGCTTGATCTGCTTCTGCCCTACCAACGCGCTTGGGTGCAGGACAAAGCTCGCTTCAAAATTTGGCTCAAATCCCGCCAAATCGGCGGTTCCCTCGCGGCCTCCTTCGAGGTGGTAGCCGACGCCATCGAGACGGGCGGCGATTGGGTTATCCTGAGCGCCGGTGAACGGCAGGCGCTGGAGTTCATGGACAAGGTGAACCGTGCAGCAGGCATTTTCTGCGACGCGGTGAGTTATTCGACCGGCCAAGAATACCGGCCCGAAATCCAGAAATCGCAGCTCCGGTTTCCCAACGGGGCGCGGGTGCTCGCGCTCCCTGCCAATCCGTCCACCGCGCGCGGTTACTCGGCCAATCTGGTGCTGGACGAATTCGCGTTTCATGAAAACCCCGAGGAGATCTGGCGCGCGGTTTACCCGATTATTTCCAACCCGCTACGCGGTGCGCTGAAACTGCGCGTCATATCCACCCCGGCGGGACGGAATAACAAGTATTTCGACCTGTGGGAGCACGCGCCGGCCTTTTCTCGCCACAAGACCAGTGTTTACGACGCGGTGGGTCAGGGCCTCGCGCTGAACGTGGACGAACTGCGGGCCAACTTGGCCGATCCGGAAGGCTGGGCGCAGGAGTTCGAGTGCCAGTTCATGGAGCACTCATCGCAGGTGTTCCCGGCCGAACTCGTCAGAGGCTGTGAATGTGAGGAAGCTACCCTCGATCCGCTTACGGACCTCTATTGTCGAACCCTCCGGCCGCGACCGGCCTTGTTTATCGGCATCGACGTCGGTCGAAAACGGGACCTGACCGTAGCTTGGACCCTCGAACGCTTGCACGGCGGCCAACTGATTACCCGCGAAGTCCTCGTTCTCGACCGCGTTCCGTTCCCCCAACAGGAAGAAATCCTGCTGCCCCGTGTAATGGCGGCAGCGTTCACCGCGATCGACGCGACCGGCATCGGCGGACCCGTGAGCGAACACCTCGCCGCCTCGCTCGACGAAACCCGTTTCGAAGGCGTCACCTTCACTGGCGACCGCAAGCGTGAGCTGTTCGAACGGCTCAAAAAGGCACTGCAAGCACGCACCGTTGGGCTACCGGCGGCCGCGGTGATCCGTGATGACCTCGGCAGCATGCAACGCATCGTCAGCCCCGGCGGCACGATCCGCTACGCCGCCGCCCGTACTGCTGACGGCCACGCCGATCGCTCAACGGCTCTGGCCCTCGCGATCCACGCAGCCCAGCGCAACCCCTCCGCCGGCACGGGGGCCTTCGCCGCCGAACGCGTCCCCACCGGCCTCAACGCCCGCCACCGCCCCGCGCTCACCCGCTACCGCTGCGCCTGGACGCGGTAACGCCGCCGCCCTCCGGCTTCAGTCCTCCCTCCATCCGACCTCCGCCTCCCGACCTCCGTCATCCCTCCGAACCATGTCCCCATCACCCATCATCCGCCCCACCGCCCGCGACTTTGAGCCCCAACTCTTCGGCCGCAGCCTCTCGCCCGACGCCATTGGTGAACTCCTCGACGCCGGCGCCCGCGGTGACCTCGCCGCGCAAAGTGACCTGTTTAACCTGATGGAAGACACCTGGCCGCGTCTCCGCGCCAACCTGCAGAAGATCAAAAACGCGATCCGCAAGCTGCCCCTCAACGTGCAGCCGTACACCCCCAAAAACGGTAAACCCTCCGCCACCGCCCAAGAAAAAGCCGCCTTCGTGGAGTCGGCGTTACACCTGCAACGCGGTTACGTGGACACCACCCGCGCCCCGCTCGGCTCCGCCGTTTACGAACTGATGGACGCCGTTGCCCGCGGTCTGTCCGTGGTCGAAATCGACTGGGCCAACGACACCACCGGTTACGTCGTGCCAGTCGGTTTCCGCCGTGTCCCGACCCGATACCTCGGCATCGACACCGACGGCACCCTCGCGCTCCGCCTCAACGGGAACAACGTCGCCACTTCAGATCGGAAGCTCACCCCCTTCGCCAAACACCCCGGCAAATTCCTCACCGGCATTTTTCAATCGAAGTCCGGCGCTCTCGGTGAAGCCGCCCAGCTCCGCGCTCTGGCACCGCTCTGGCTCGGTCACATGCTCGGTTGGGAATGGCTCGTCCAGAAGGCCGAGCTGTTCGGCACCCCGCTACGCTGGGCCAACTATCCGACCACCGCCACCCAGCTCGAAATCGACGCCATCACCTCGGCGCTCCGCAACATGGGCACGGCCTCATGGGGGGCGTTCCCGCAAGGCACCAACCTGCAAATCATGCAGGGCACCACCCCCGGCGTGTCCGGTCCCAACGACCCGAGCGAACGCTTGATGGGCATCGCCGACCGCGCCTGCGACATCATGCTTTTGGGGCAAAACCTATCGGTGGAGCACAATGGCGAAGGCAGCCGTGCCGCCACCGAGGTGCACCGAGAGGTCGAGTTGGATCTCTTTGAAACCTACGCCGAATACATCGTCGCGATCCTCAACGACCAACTCATCCCCCAACTGATCGCCCAAAACTGGGGCACTGCCGACGAAGTCCCCTTCGTCGAAGTCGAAATCACCCGCCCCGAGCGTGAGCAGGAAATGGCCACCCGCGACAAAACCCTGTTTGTCGACATGGGCCTGCCCGTCTCCCTGCAATACCTCTACGAACGCCACAAAGTCCCTTCGCCCGCCCCAAGCGAAGCCCTGTTTCAGCCGGCCAAATCCACCGCACCATCCCCGTCTAATCCGACATCTGACCTCCGACCTCAGACATCTTCCGCCACTCCGCCCAACACCGCCAAAGCCTGCGCCTGCGGTTGCGGGTGTGGTGCGCCATTCGACGCGGCCTCCGAGTCCTCCGCATCCCTTGCCGGTCGCCAAGCCGCTGCCGAGGCGGCCTTCCCCCAAGAACTCGCCCAGGCCGAAGTCGCCGGTGATTATCTGGTTTGGGATGCGATCCTCGACGGCCGCACCACCGAGGTGTGTCTCGGTCGCCACGGTCACCGCTGGGGTGACGGCTGGTTTTCCCCGCCGCCCGCCCACTACAACTGCCGCAGCTCCCTGATCCGCGTCCCCAAAGCCGCCTACCAGCCGCCCAAGTGAGCGCCCCCCGTTGACACGGCGCTTGTGGCATGACCCTCGCCACCGCCGTCAACGCACCGCTACACGCCGCCTTCGCCAATGCCCTCACCGAAGGCCCCGCGCTCCCCGCCGACATCCAATACATGCCGCCCGGCCGCCACCGCATCCGGGCTTCCCAAGGCGGCAAACCCGTCTCGGTCGAAGTCGCAGTAAACGCCGCCACAGCCTCCGTCCTGCAAACCTTCCTCGCCGGTAAACTCACCGCCGCCGCCGAGGGCCGCGAAGACCGGCCCTTTTTCGATTTCAACCACGAGGACCGCGAAGCCTCCGCCTGGCCGACTGAATTTTACTGGGCCGGTGACGAACCGCAGACCGGCGGCGTCCGCGCCCGCCTCGACTGGTCTGACGCCGGAAAAAAGTCCGTCGAAGGCCGTACCTTTCGACGCTTTTCCCCGACGTTCCACCTCGACGCAACCGGCCAAGTGACCGGCTCCGAAATCAACATGGGCGGCCTAGTCAATCGCGCCGCGTTCAAGCGAATCGCACCCCTGTTCGCTGCCGCACCGGTTGACACGGTGGCTGAGTCGATGCCCATGCAAAACCTCATCGCCACCCTCCGTTCCCTTTCGCTCGTCGACGCCTCCGCCACTGACGAAGCCGACCTAGTTGCCCAGCTCACCCGCCACGCCACCGCGATCAAAAGCGAACTCGCCGGACTCCAATTACTCATGGCGACCCAAGCCCGCCACCGCGCCGAGGCCCACGTTGACGCCGCTGTTCGCGCCGGCCGCCTCCCCGCCAAGGACACCGACACCCGCGGTTTCTGGGTCGATGCGCTCCTGCGCGACGAAACCAAAGCGGTGAAAGCCCTCGAATCCCTCACGATCAACCCCGTCCTCGCCCGTCTCACCACCGGCACCGACGACACCGTCACGCCCGCCAGCCAAATCACCCGCCAAGAACAGAAACTGGCCACCATCCGTGCCGCCCACCCGAGCGCCGATTTCCAGACCATCTACGCCAAGGCCAAAGCCGAAAGCCCCGACCTCTTCCGCTAACCCGGCGGCTCCGTCCTCCGTCTTCCGCCCCCCTCCCATGAAAACCGCTCTCGCCCGCTCCAACGCCATCCTCTCCTTCGAGGCCATCCGCGTCACCAGCCCCGTCTGCGCACGCAAGCTCACCGCCAGCTAACGCTCGCTATTATATATACAGCGCACGGGCGGCAGGTCACCACGACCGCCGCCCCTTTTTACGCCCACCGGCATACGCCCTCCGCCCACCGTCCTCCCTCCGCCATGCTCCCCGCCACCCTCTCCATCCTCCGCGACCCGGTGCCGTATCACGGCGCGGTCGGCTTTTTCGCCTTCACGACCCTCGAACGCCTCAACGCCTACGTCGGCCTCATGGTCGGTGTGGCGACCCTCGTTTACCTCTGCCTCCGCATCCGCCGCGAACTTCGCGACCGCAACGCCAAGCCCGCCCCCGAAGACTGATTCCGGGTCCTTACTCGGTGCCCTCATCCGACATCGCATCCGTCTCTGTGTAACCACTCCGAATTCATCCACCCGGTTGACACCACTCCAAGGAGGTATGCCCACCAAACTCCTCCACATCCTCTCCTTCCTTGGCAAAGCCGCTGGCCTCGCCCTCACCATCGCCGGCCCCCTCTCCGGCACTCCCATCGGCCTGACCGTCTTCGCCGCCGCTTCCCTCCTCAAAGACGCCGTGAACCACCTCGGCGACCTCGCCGACGACGGTAAGCCCAACGACTCGTTCAAACCCTGACCACTCCGCCCCCGACCACCGGCCCCAGTCCACCGATCTTCCCCCCAGCCCCGACCGCTTCCCGCGCCGGGGCTTTTTCTTTCCGCATTTCGGCCATCATTTGCTTTTACCCATCCCCCTTTACCCGCTTGGGTAACCGGCGGTGCTGACCGACTACCAAGCCAAGTTTTATGCCTACGAGCTGACCAAACGCTGTTCTTCCGACAGCGCCGAAAAGCTCGCCGGTGCAGTGGCGGGGGCCCAAGTCGATCTTAACCCCCACCAAGTGGACGCCGCGCTGTTCGCGTTTCATTCGCCCCTGTCTAAAGGCGCACTTCTCGCCGACGAGGTAGGTCTTGGCAAAACCATTGAGGCGGGCCTCGTTATTTCCCAAAAATGGGCCGAGCGCAAACGGCGTATCCTCATCATCACGCCGTCCAATCTCCGCAAGCAATGGCATCAGGAGCTTTCCGAGAAGTTCTTCCTACCTTGCGCCATTCTTGAGGCTAAATCGTACAACGTCGCCATCCGCACCGGCCGCTTCCGCCCCTTTGAGATCACTGATTCCATCGTAATCTGTTCCTACCAGTTCGCGCGCAACAAGGCCTCCGATGTCCACAACACCCCATGGGATCTTGTCGTCATTGATGAAGCCCATCGGCTGCGCAACGTTTACAAGCCGTCCAACGTCATCGCCAACGTCCTCAAGCAGGCCCTGGCCGATAAAAATAAGCTTCTGCTCACGGCCACCCCGCTGCAAAATTCCCTCCTCGAACTGTTTGGCCTGGTCAGTTTCATCGACGAACACGCTTTCGGTGACCTCAAGAGTTTCCGCGACCAGTTCGCCAACCTCTCCCAAGATCAGGTTTTTAAAACACTTAAGGAGCGGCTTAAACCCATCTGCCACCGCACCCTCCGCCGCCAGGTTACGGCCTATGTGCCCTACACGAAGCGCCTCCCCATAGTGGAAGAGTTCACCCCGGAAGAGGCCGAAGATCGTCTCTACGCGCTCGTCTCTGACTACCTCCGCCGCGACAACCTGATCGCGCTTCCTGCCAGTCAGCGTTCCCTGATGACCCTGGTGTTTAGAAAACTCCTCGCCTCATCGACCTTCGCCATCGCCGGGGCGCTCGATTCCATTACCAAACGGCTCAGGGCGAAACTGAAACAGGAGGAGCCGTCCACCTCATTGGTAGAGGATCTCGATACCGATTACGAAGGCCTCGACGAAACGGCCGAGGAGTGGGGGGATGAGGACGACGATAACGCCCCGCTTTCCGCCGCAGACCGCTCCACCCTCGCGCAAGAGATTGCCGACCTCGAAGCCTTTGCCTCCCTCGCCACTTCGATCACCTCCAACGCTAAAGGAAAAGCCCTCCTCAAAGCGCTCGAAGTGGGTTTTGCTCGCATGGCCGGCATGTCCCCGCCCGCTCCGCAGAAGGCCATTATCTTCACCGAATCTCGGCGCACCCAAAGCTACCTGCTCCGCGTGCTCGCCGAGAGCCCGTGGGGTTCTGGCATCGTCCTTTTTAACGGCTCCAACACCGACGACCGCTCCAAGGCTATTTATGCCCGCTGGCTGGAGCGTCACTCCGGCACCGACCGCATCTCCGGCTCCAAATCGGCCGACATGCGCTCCGCCCTAGTGGACTATTTCCGCGAGGAGGGCTCCATCATGATTGCCACCGAGGCCGGGGCCGAGGGCATCAATCTTCAATTCTGCTCCCTCGTCGTAAACTACGACCTACCGTGGAATCCCCAGCGTATCGAGCAGCGCATCGGCCGTTGCCACCGCTACGGACAAAAACACGACGTCGTCGTGGTCAATTTCCTCAACCGCAAGAACGCCGCCGATCAGCGGGTTTTTGAACTCCTCTCCGAGAAATTCCAACTCTTCGAGGGCGTATTCGGGGCCAGCGACGAGGTGCTCGGCTCCATCGAGTCCGGCGTCGATTTCGAAAAACGCATCGCCGCCATTTATCAGCGCTGCCGCCAGCCCGACGAAATCAAAGCCGCCTTTGACCAGCTCCAGCTCGATTTGGGCGCCGAGATTGACGCCTCCATGACCCAGACCCGTCGCAAGTTGCTGGAAAACTTCGACGACGAAGTGCGCGAAAAACTTAAAATGCGCGATGCAGACGCCAAGGCCTTCCTCGGCCGCTACGAGCGCCTTCTGCTTGCCCTCACCCGGCACGAACTCGCCGCCCATGCCGAGTTCCGTGACGACACCGGCTTTGTCCTCAAAACGTCTCCCTTTGCCGGCACGATCCCGCTCGGTCGCTACGAGTTGCCCCGCCGCACCGGTGAGGCCCATCTCTATCGCCTCAGTCATCCCCTCGCCGAAGCGGTCCTTGCCCAGGCCAAGTCCCGCACCCTCCCGCTCGCCGAAGTCGCCTTTTCCTATGGCGACCACGACGGTATCGTCAGCGCCCTCGAACCCTTGGTCGGCCAGTCGGGTTGGCTCACCGTCGCCCAGTTCACGGTCGAATCCCTCGACCAATCCGAAGACCACCTCATCGTCTCCGCCGTCACCGATACCGGCGCACCGCTCGATGAGACGGCCGCCGCCCGTCTGCTCACCTTGCCCGGTCAAACCCTGGCATCACTCCCGTCTCAACCCGCTCCCATCACCGCGCTCGACGCCCTCACCGGGCAACGCCGCGCCGCCATTCAACGCACCGTCTCCGAACGCAACGCAGGCTTTTTTGAGGCCGAAGCCGCCAAGCTCGAATCTTGGTCCGACGACCTCAAGCTCGGCCTTGAACGCGAAATCAAGGAACTCGACCGCCTCATTAAAGAAGCCCGCCGCGACGCCACCACCGCTCTTACGCTTGAGGCCAAGCTCGCCGCCCAGAAACGCATCCGCAGTCTCGAAGGAACCCGCAATGACAAGCGCCGCTCCCTTTTCGAGGCCCAGGACCAGGTGGACCGCCAACGCGACGAACTCATCGCCTCCATCGAGGCTAAACTTACCCAAGGCACGAACGTTAACGGCCTCTTCACCATCCGCTGGACCCTGCGCGGCTAATTGCTCTTTTCGACATTATGCTCCACTCTGCCAAAACCCTCGCCGCCTCTTTTGCCTTAGGCCGAGTCCCACGCATTAATGGGCTGACGCCACTTCAGGACTTTATTTCAGGAAATTCTCTTGCCGGGTGTGGGGTGGCTACACACGTTACCGCCAACACACGCGCCGTGCCTCTCGTTCGCAAGAAGGATGCACATAAAGGGCGCGTCTTTTTTTTGCCTAAATTCGAAATCGCCTGGAAGGGTATCACAGCATGAGCGTTCCCTATCCCAAAAAATGGCTGTCTGTCCCCGCGCAGATTGAGAAGCTGAGAACCCGTGGCCTTGTCATTGATGATCAATCTGCAGCTGCTGATACGCTAAGCCATATCAACTATTACAGTTTCGCAGGGTATGGCCTAGTATTCGAGCAACCACGGCACGTTTACATTACCGGCACCACCTTCGAGCAGATTCGCCACGCTTACGAGTTTGACCGTGCACTCCGCGACCTGTTCACCGAATCCATTGAACTGATCGAACTGGATTTACGCACCACCATTGCCCACACCTTCGGTGAAAGCTACGGGCCTTTCGGCCATACGAATCAGGCGCATTTCTACCTCCAGTCCGATCACCCCGACTGGTTGGGCAAACTACGTAGCGAGACTAAGCGCTCCCGCGAACTGTTCATCGACCACTACAAAACCACCTATCAGGAATACCCCGATTTACCCATCTGGGTGGCGACCGAGACCATGTCGTTTGGCTCTCTTTCCAAGATGCTTGAGGGCCTGGC
>JBILBW010000015.1:0-32202 GCA_044353465.1 Rariglobus sp.
AGCCATGGAGAAAGTCGCTCAAATCGCCGCCTTACTGGGTCGGTTTTATGCATCCTCCGAGCCTGCATGCCCACGCTTTAATTGCTACACTTATTTGCTGACAAGCCCTTAGGGATATCGGAGCCGACGCCACCCCCAAAGGGCGACAAGCCCCACTCAGCCTAAAAGGCCGCCGGATCACGAATGACCCCGACCACCTTAACCCGCACGCGTCCGATCTCACCCACCCCGAGATTCTCCCTGAAAATCTCCCCCAACTCTTGGGTTAAATAGCCCTGAATGGCGTCGAGCTTGGCGTTCGGACGAACTTTCAAGCGCAAGGTTACGGTAAACTTGCCTCCACGCCGCCCTACGCTAGCCCGCGCCGTAGCCACACCGCGAAGCTGCTCGCAGCAACTCTCAACCAGCCGGTGCAACGCTTGGCGCGATATCCGCAGCTCACCCTGGTCGTTGCTAATGAGCGTCAGCGCAGCCGGCGGACGCAGGTAAAGAAGCAGGACCAAGAGCGCCAACGCACTCCAGCCGAGCGCGAACTGCGCGCTTGAGAAGTCGAAAACCTCAACAGGGATCATGGCGGGGAAGCCCTAATTAGTCGGTCGCAGGGGCCTCCGGCCACAGATCCTCAGCTTTGTCAGCTGCGGCCAACTGATCGCTGGGTAAACGAACGCCCTCAATGATCACATCGACTTTGGCGACATTTTTCTCGGTCATCGCGATCACCTGCTTGCGCACAGCCAACTGGACTTCGTAGGCGGTTTTGGCGATTTCGGCTCCGTACTTCACGACGATCCTCAGTTCGATCGCGTAAGTGTCGGTATCCGTTTCGTTAACCCTAACCCCGCGGTGGTCGGACTCGCGGCGCTTGCTGAAAAGCTCGCTTAGTCCGTCGACGAGGCCGCCCCCCACGCCAGCCACCCCAGGCACCTGAAGCGCGGCTAGCCGGACGATGCTGGCAACCACGTTGTGGTTGATCTTGATGTCGCCGAGCTCCGGCTGGTCGTCGAAGCGGGGCGAGGAAATGAACTCAGGCGATTGCATGGTGATAGGGGAAAAAATGAAACCGTGTACAGGCTCGGCAGGCAAGGGCGGCCATGAACTTTCGACAACCTGCCGCAGCAGACCAACGCCAAGAGGGAGGCGAACCCACGCTTGAACGGGGCGGTTTAGGTGAACAGATCGGTCGGCGTGCGGGCGAAGAAGTCCTCCATGTAGGCGGTGGTCGCCTTACCTTCGATGAAGGTCGGATCGCACATGATGGCCTTGTGGAGGGGGATGGTGGTCTTGACCCCGTGAATCAGATACTCGCTGAGCGCCCGGTAGGTTCGTTGGATCGCCGTGGGGCGATCACGACCGTAACAGATGAGCTTACCGATCATCGAATCGTAATAGGGCGGGATGTTGTAACCCGAATACGCATGCGAATCGACGCGCACTCCGTGCCCACCTGGGGCGTAATACAGCCCGATGGCACCCGGCGAGGGCACGAAGTTACGGGCCGGATCTTCGGCGTTGATGCGGCACTCGATGGCGTGCTTCTCGAACTTAATGTCGGCTTGGTCGAAGGCCAGCTTCTCGCCGTTGGCCACCAAAATCTGCTGCTTGATCAGATCGATGCCGGTGCACTCCTCCGTTACCGGATGCTCCACCTGGATGCGGGTGTTCATCTCGATGAAGTAAAAATTGCCCTTGGCATCGACGAGGAACTCGATGGTGCCGGCGTTCTCGTATTCGGCCGCCTCGGCCGCCTTGACGGCGCACTTGGCCATCTTTTTGCGCAAATCGGGTGTGAGAAACGGCGACGGGGATTCTTCGATCAGCTTTTGGTGGCGGCGTTGGATCGAGCAGTCGCGCTCGCCGAGGTGCAGGACCTTGCCATGGCTGTCGGCGAGGATCTGGAACTCGATATGGCGGGGCTTCTCAATGTAGCGCTCGATGTAAACCGAACCGTTGCCGAAGGCTTTTTCCGCCTCGTTGCGAGCCACATGGTATTCCTTGGCGAAGGAGATGTCGTTGTGGGCGATACGCATACCGCGCCCGCCGCCGCCGGCGACCGCCTTGATGATCACCGGGTAACCTATGCGGCGCGCCACCTTGACCGCCTCGGTCTCGTTATCCACCGGACCGTCGGAACCGGGAACGGTCGGCACGCCCGCCTTTTTGACCGTGTCCTTGGCCACGGCCTTGTCCCCCATCATCGAGATGGTCTTGGACTTAGGGCCGATGAACTTGATATTGCATGATTCACACTGCTGGGCGAATTTGGCGTTCTCCGACAAAAAGCCGTAACCCGGGTGAATGGCATCCACATCGGCGATTTCCGCCGCGGCGATGATACGATCCGCACGCAAATAGCTGTCGGCGCCGCGCGGGCCACCAATGCAAATCGCTTCATCCGCCAGCTGAACGTGCAGGGATTGCACGTCGGCCTCGGAGTAAACGGCGAGGGTCTTAATGCCAAGCTCGCGACAAGCGCGGACAATGCGGAGGGCGATTTCACCGCGATTGGCGATGAGGATTTTCTGGATCATCAGGAATGTGGATAATGAATCAACCGCTGGCACGCACCAAAATGCGCCAATACTAAATCAGCGAAGTCAGCGACGAGCGGCGGTTTGGGTGGAGGGAGAGACCGCAGCTAAAACTCAGGCCTGCTTCAGTTTGAAGAGCTTCTGGCCGTATTCGACGGGTTGGCCGTTTTCGACCAGAACCTCGACGACGACCCCCTTGGCCTCGGCTTGAATCTCATTCATGATCTTCATCGCCTCAATGATGCAAACCACGGAATTTTCGACCACCTTGGTGCTGTTTTCCGCGTAGGGTTTGCTCTCCGGCGAGCCCGAACGGTAGAAAGTCCCGACCATCGGGGACTTGATGTAAGTGACACCGGCATCGTCGGCGGCGGGGGCGGCGGCGACCGGGGCCGGGGCGGCCGACGCAGGGGCGGCGGCGGGAGCGGCATAAGCGACCTCGGCGAGCGGAGCCGCGCTGGCGCGGCTGCTGCTGATCACCGGCAGGCCATTGGCGCCACGGCGGATCTTCAACTTAAAGCCCTCTTCCTCGACCGCGAATTCGGTCAGTTCGGAGCGCGTCATGAGGTCGATGATTTGTTTGATCTGTTTTAGGTCCAAGGTGTGCCTAGGTTGAGTTAAATGGGCGTTACGTTTTCTGTCCTGAAGGGCCAGTTTGAAATGGATGACGCCACGTTGTGCAATCCCTGATTTTCCAGCCCATTTCACCCCAATTTCAGGCAAAATACCGGGGGCAACCCCGCTTTTTCGGTGGTTTTTTAACCTCGCGGCGTCGAGGTTGTATCGGGTCATGGCCCCCTATAACCACCGGTTAAAAACGGCCTTTTCTCCCCTCGCCACGGTTCCCTAGGGCAGAAAAAAGGGCGTTTCGTGGCCCAAACGCCCCAAAAACGCCCCCGATTGCAAAATCCGCCGATTAACCGACCCGGGTCAGGGCCAGGTCGCTCCACTCCCCCATCACCCGGCTGGCGATTTTCCAGCTCGGAACGGTGGAGGCAAACACCGCGCGGACCTTGTCCAACTCCTGGGCCAAAATCCCGCTCAAGATCAGACTGCCCCCAGCGGCCACCGCGCCGACCAATTCGTTGGCAAAGCGCATGAGCACGTCGGCCTGAATATTGGCCAAGACCACCTCCGCCTGCCGACCGCCGGCCAGACCGCTGACCAAATCGCCGGTAAAAAAGGCCACTGCCCCGCTCAGTTCGTTCATGGCGGCGTTTTCCTCGCTGACCCGAACCGCCTCGCCATCATTGTCAAAACCAGCGACAGAACCAAAGCCGAGTTTGGCGGCCGATAGGGCCAAGATGCCCGAGCCACAGCCCGCGTCGATGACCCGCAGCTCGCTCACCCTTGCGCCGGCCTGATCAGCCAAGACCACGAGGCGCTCGCAGCATAGCCGGGTTGTCTCGTGGTTTCCGGTACCAAAGGCCAGGCCCGGATCCAGCCAGATAACCACCTCACCGGCAGCGGCTTGAAATTTAGATCGCTCCCAGACTGGCACCCAGTGGAGGCGGCCAAACTGAGAGGCCTTGAAGTGGGCTTTGTAGCTGTCGCGCCAGTCCTGGTCGGCCAGGGCGCGAAAGGTTGGCTCGGCCAGCGGGCTCAAGCCGGCGAGCAGCAGGACCAGCTCGGACCAGCGCGCGCGGGCCTCGGCCTCGTCGACAAAAACCCCCACGATCCAAGCCTGTGGGATAATCACGTCCTGCAGCAGGCTCCATCCCTCCACCCCGAGCTCGAGTAACACCTCGTCGATGGCATCGACCGCTTGGGGGGAAATTTCGGCTTTGATCTCAAAAAGACTCATAGGGTCGCAGACTCCGCGCCCCCCTCGCGTGAAGCAAACGCATTCTCCGGCCGCTGGGATAAGGCGATAATTCGAGGCTTTCCGGCACCCGGATCAAAACCGCCCCCCGCGGTCTCGCTACGTGTGACATCCTGTGCCGAGCGGGCCGACGGAGTCGGCTCGTTCCGGGACGGCGTATCCTTCTCGTTATCGATATAATCTATTTGTCTCGTTACGGCTCCCCTGCCCGGCCGACCTGGGCCCGGGCGGAGCGCCAACGGCCCGGGGCGGCGGCGGCGCCTCACTCGTCGTCGATCTGGATATCCTTGTTGCGGTGACGCGGGCAGCCGGCCCGCAACCACCCGGTGATGAACCGGTCGATGTCACCGTCCAACACGCCCTGGCTGTCGGAGGTGGACACGCCGGTGCGTAAGTCCTTCACCATCTGGTACGGCTGAAGCACGTAACTGCGAATCTGGGCGCCGAAACCGATCTCGCCCTTGTCGCCGTAGAACTTGTCCATCTCGGCGCGCTGTTCGTCCTGCCGCTTTTCGTAGAGGCGGGATTTGAGAACGTTCATCGCGGCAGCCTTGTTTTTGATCTGCGAGCGCTCGTTTTGGCAAACCACCACGGTGTTGGTCGGGATGTGGGTGATGCGCACGGCCGAGTCGGTCGTGTTAACCCCTTGGCCGCCTTTGCCGGAGGAGCGGTAAACGTCGATACGCAGTTCGCTCTCCGGGATGTCGATTTTGATCTCGTCGGTGATCTCCGAAACCACGTCGACCGCGCAAAACGAGGTGTGGCGGCGGGCGTTGGAATCGAACGGGGAAATGCGCACCAGGCGGTGCACGCCGCGCTCGGCCTTGCAGTATCCGTAGGCGTTTTCCCCCTTAATGAGGATCGTCGCCTTGGAAATACCCGCAGTATCACCGGGTTGCACATCCATGAGCTCAACCTGGAAGCCGCGGCGCTCGGCCCAGCGGTTGTACATGCGGTAGAGGATGTCGGCCCAGTCGTTGGACTCGGTGCCGCCGGCGCCGGCCTGGATGGAGAAGATCGCGTTGTTGCGGTCGAACTGGCCGGTGAGGAATGCGCCGATCTCGATTTTGTCGAGTTCGGGCAGCATGGCGTCGACTTGGGCGGTGAGCTCGGCGCCGAATTCGTCCTTTTCGTCGGGGGTGCCGGCGTCGATCAGCTCGAGCATCACGTCGATGTCGGCGACCCGTTTGCGGAAATCGACCACCGGGAGGACGGCGCGCTTGAGCGCGTTGACCTTGGCGATGTGTTTTTGAGCGCGCTCGTTGTTATCCCAGAAGGTAGGATCGCCCATTTGGGCTTCGAGGGCCTCTATTTCGCGAAGCTTTTGTTCGCAGTCAAAGAAACCTCCATAGATGCCCTGCGCGCTTCTTGATGTTTTCGATGTGGTTGAACGTTTCGGGGGAGACCATGGCGTTAGATAAAAAGCGATAAGCGCAACCCCGGGCGGGCGGCGCAAGGACGAAAGCGCCCCCCAGCCCAAATGCTGCCGGCGATTTCAGGCGGGGCCCGCCCCGCGGAAGGCGCGCAGACGCGCGACACCGCTCAGCTGGTTTGCCCCGACTGGGCTGGAGCCGTCCTGTCCGACGCTGGCTTAAAAATGTCATCCAACTCCAAACCGGTCAGGCGCTTGATTCCGCCGAGCAGTTGCCAAAGGGAGAACACCATCATGAGCATGCTCGGGATCACGATGACCGGCCAGCTCAGGAGGTGCATGCGCGCCAGCTCGGCGTTGAACTCGGCCGTGGCCGGGGGGCTTTTTAACAGGTAGCGGGCGAGGCCGAAATTGAGCGCCGCACTGACCAGAAAGGACAGGGCCAGAAAACAGCTCGCGCTGACCAGCAGGCGATCAAAGGCCGGGCGGCTGCCCCGCGCGTGGAGCGCCTGCTCAACCCGGACCACGTCGATCACCTGGTCGTTGTAGAGCAGGGTGCGCACCAGCGGGGTTTTAGACTTCAACGAGATCAGCACGGCCAAGCCGATCACGGTGGGGACGGCCGCCTCCTTGATCGCAAACCCCAGCCCGCCCACCTGGAGCAGACCAAGCCCGCCGGTGAGTAAAACGCTGACGAAACCGATGATGGAAATAAAGTTGGCCTTCCGCCGCTTAAGAAAATCCCAGACCCCGTAACCGAGGGGGAAAATCAACGCCACCACCAGCCCGCCCGCCGGCCCGAGCCGGGCCTCCGTGCTCAATTTCGAGAGGACAAAAGTGGGGATGAGGATATTAAAAACCAGGTTGAGCAGGAGGTTTTCTTTTTTGGCGGGAGCGTGCGACATGGAGGGAAGCCGAGAGAAAAACACGAATCGGCGCAAAAGAAAAGGCCTGCCCCAAATTAGGGCCCTTCGGCGACAAGCTCCGTCTTGCGCCAGGCCGGCGACTTTTACAGCGTGCCCCACGCACCCCTCGACATGTATACTTTTATCGATCGTACCTGGCTCTGGCTGGCATCCGCATGTTACCTCGCCGGTTTCGGGTTGGGCACGCTGGCCGTCCTGCGCGAACGGCCACTCTCCCGGCTGTTAATGTACTTCATCATCGCCGCCGGCTTCGCCCTCCAAACCTTCGGGCTCTACCTGCGCGGTCTCGAGGTCAAGGGCTGCCCGCTGGGGAACACCTTTGAGCTTTTTCAGTTCATCGCCTGGTCGGCCATGGCCCTCTACCTGGTGATCGGCACCACCTTCCGTTTTAGTTTACTTGGTTATTTCACCTGCTTGCTGGGCGCCGTGCTGACCTCCCTGTCGCTGTCCTTCCCGGCTTGGGACGCGGTCCGCCGAATCGGTGTTTTTGGCGGCAACCCGTGGATCGAGTTGCACGCCGCCCTGGCCCTGCTCAGCTACGGCATCTTTGCTCTGCTGGCCCTGACCGCCACCATGTATGTGCTCCAGGTCTTCAGTCTGAAGCGCCACCACCTCAACGGGTTGTTTTCGTTCCTGCCGTCCATTCGCGAACTCGACCACATCAGCCTGCGGCTGCTGGGGTTCGGCGTCGGGGTGCTCAGCGCGTCACTGCTGGTCGGGGCGGTTTACTGGCGCCATGACTGGGCCGCGGTCAACCCCACCAAACTCGCCGTCACCGGGTTGGCTTGGGCGGCCTACACCGGCGCGTTGGCCCTGCGGCTGCGCAGCCTGCTGGTTGGCCAACGCCTCGCCTGGCTTCTCCTCGCCCTGTTTGCCCTCCTCCTTCTGTCTCTCCCGCTGGTGAGCGGCAGTGCCTCCCCTGCATGAGCGCACCCGTCCTTTTTCTGCTTGGGGCCAGCCACCGCACCACCCCGCTGGAGCTGCGCGAGAAACTCGCTCTCACCCCGGAGCGTCTCCCCCTCTTTCAAGCCAGCGCCGCCGCCCTCCCCGGCCTGCGCGAACTCGCGGTACTCAACACCTGCAACCGGGTGGAATTTTACGGCTGCGCCGACTCCCCCGAGGTCGTCCACCAGCTGCGCATGGCCTTTTGCGCCTTCCAGCAATTGCCCGCCGCGCAGTTCGCCGCGATCAGCCGGCAAGCCGAGGGCCTGGCCGCGATTGACCACCTGCTCAGTGTGGCCGCCGGGCTCGATTCCCAGATGCTCGGCGAGACCGAAATTCTCGGCCAAATCAAGACCGCCTACGCCAACGCCCAGAGCCTAAAAACCACCGGCCCCGTCCTCAACCGCCTGTTCCAAAAGGTGTTCCAACACGCCAAATACGTGCGCACCCACTCGGCGATCACCGAGGGCCAGATCAGTGTGGCCAACGTGGCCGTCGAGCTGGCCCTGAAGATTTTCGGGGAACTGGACAACACCCGCATTCTGCTGCTCGGCGCCGGTGAAATCGGCGAAAAAACCGCCAAGGCCTTCCAGAGCCGCGGGGCCGGCGCCCTGACGATCGCCAGCCGCACCCACGGCCGGGCGATGGAATTGGCCACCACCCTCAACGCCACCGCGCTGCCCTGGGAGCACGTCGCCACCCACCTCGCCCACTTCTCCATCGTGGTCGGGTCCACCGCCGCCCCGGACCTGGTGGTGACCCAGGCGCAGACCGCCACCGCGATGCTCAAACGGCGCGCCGAACCGCTCTTTTTTATCGATCTGGCGTTGCCCCGCGACATCGACCCGGCGGTGACCAAGCTGGACAACGTGTTCCTCTACAACCTCGACGACTTGGCGCAAATCGCCGACGCCAACCTCGCCGCGCGGGCCGCCAAGGTGACCCACGCCCGCCAGCTGGTGGCCGAAAAAGCCGCCGCGTTGTGGAAGCAGCTCGCCCCCTGAGCCCACCGCCCCTGCACCCTTCGCTGGTTTTTTAAGACTTTTCGATCTCGGATCAAAATCGCCTCCCTTCGCGCTTCGTTCGGAGTCCTGCGCGCGTAGCGGGACGACCGCATTGTTTTGGGTACGGGAACGTTTTATCGAAAGTAGCCGTTGGGGGGGCGTCTTCGCTCTTCGGGAAATGACGCCAGCCGCATTGCCGCGAGCCCTTGGGCTCGCCGCGCTTGCCAAGGTATGGCCCCGCGGTTGCCGTGGTTTCCATGTCGTTGTTTCGCACCCGCCGCTCGCTTAAGCCCGCCGCCATGGATTCCACCCGTCCGGTGGCGAGGGAGTTATTGGAGGAAATCCTCGCGGACGCCCACCGCGCCCCCACCCACGGACTGACCCAGCCTTGGCGCTTTTACGTTTTCAGCGGCCCGGCCCGGGCTCGCCTCGCCGAGGCCCTGCCCGAACTCTATGATCGGACGACCCCGGTCGCCGCCCGCCAGGCCGACAAACGGGTCAAACTGAGTACCGCCCCACGACTGGCCACCGTCGCCATTGCCATCGCCGCCCGGATCGAGCCGCAGGGGAAAATCCCCGAAATCGAGGAAATCGCCGCCACCGCCTGCGCCGTGCAGAACCTGATGCTTTCGGCCCACGCCCAGGGGCTCGGCTCGTTTTGGAGCACCCCGCCGGTGACGCTGAGCCCCGAATTCACCACCTGGCTGGGCCTCGATGCCACCCACCGCACACTCGGCTTGGTGTATTTGGGTTACCCCCAAGCGGGCATGGCCTCCGTGGAAACGCCCCGAAACCCCCTGAGCCAACACGTTTCCTTTCTCGAAACCTAAAAAATGGAGGCGCCCATAACCCCGTTAAAAGCGAACCATCAGAAATTTACCCTAAAACCAAATCCTAGCCTGGATAATTCTGCAAAAAAACAAGAACGGACATTGACGAGCGACCCGGGTTTTGGCTTTGTCGGCCTCGTTCCCGCTTAGCGGGGACATTTTGGGGTAACCTAGAAAGCAAATGGCCGGTCGCTTAGGGGTAGGCGACCGGCCAACTATTTTTATAGCTGGCGAACCTCTCGCAGCCAAAGCCCAATCCAAACGCTTTGATCTGAACACGTTGTATCAACGTGTTGATCAAATAAAACGTCAGCACCGAAGCCGATGGCCAGTCAGCGCTACTAGCCTGAAGGGGTAACCTTTCCTACGCCGCGCGCCGTCTCATTGCGGCCGCCACGGCTCCATCAGCCGCCAGACCAGCCCGGTGCGAAAGTTTTCCGCCATCAGCAGGGTGATGCCCTGGTCGATCCCAATCACATCGGCGCCCACCCAGCCGGTCTGGGGGTTAAACGAATCGGCGAAACCGTAGGGGCCGTAGATTTTTTCACCCCAACGGGTATGCAGCTCGCGCAGCACCGCCAAACAGTCTCCCGGCACGAAGGGCAACGAACCGGCCGCCGCGCATGGCACCACCGTGCCGTCGATGCGCGGATCCACTTCGCCGGGACGCACCCCTGGCCCGCCCCAGTCGAGGTAGCCGGCCGCCCCGTCCGAAGAGGTCAGCCCCCACACGTTCTCCTCGTAGCCGGGAAAACGCGAGCGCTGGTCGAGGCAAAACTGCTTGTGCGCCCGCGTGGCTGCACAGGCGTTGGCAAAATAGTTAATCCCGCTGACCGGGTCGGCATAACCACGCCAATCCATCCAGGCTTGGGGAAACTGGTGCACGAAAAGCGGGGGATGCTGCAAAAAGCGCTCGCCCGCGTAATCGACCCAGGGCGTACGCCTCCAGGCGCTCCAGGTCAGCGCGGGCGCCGGATGGGTCGCCCCGTGCACGGCAAACCAGGTCATTCCCAAGTGCTCCGAATACTGATCCCAGGTGTAGGGCATCATCCCGTGCTCCGGAGTCCAGCCATGGCGGATACGCCCGGCTTCATCCACCAACCACGACCACGCCACCCGGGCTTCGATCGCCCCGGCCAGCTCGGCCACCTCCCCGCCAAAATAGCGTCCGGCCGCCAGGGCGCCCAGCACCGCCAGGGCCGTGTCAATGCTCGAGGCCTCGCAGCCCCAAGCTCTTGCGCAGGTATCCATGGCTACAAAATGGAAAAAAAAGCCGCGCTCGTGAGGCACGTCGCGCCAGAGGCTGCGCAGCACGCGCTCGGCCCGGATGCGGCAGCGGGCCGGTGATTCCCAGCCGCGCTCCGCCCCGATCACCAGGGCGGTAAGGCCGAACCCGACCGCGGCGATGCTGGCAATCTCCCCGGGACGGGAACCGTCGGCCTTAGCCCGGTCCGGGATCAAGCCGGTGTGCGGATGCGCGGTATCGAAAAAATACCGAAAGGCCCGCCGCTCCATGTCGTCGAGGAAAACGTCATCGGTCATGGCCGCAGTTAGCCGCCTATCAGACCCCAGGGCAAGACCCGCGCCGCCCCCACCGGACGGGCTTGCGGGGCGCCCGCCGCAGGCCCCGCGGAGACTAAAAAAAACCCCGCTCTGGCAATGCAAAAAAGTGAAAAACTTATCCGCAGTCCCGTTGTGAATAACTTGGGGGAAACTTGCGCTTGAATCTCCCGGCGCCTTACCCGTTATTCGCCCCCCGCTAATTTCACCGGATCGCTCCGGTGGCTCTTTGACTCGTCCTCGTCCGATCCGCCTGCCGCACGCCGAACCTTAAAAAAATTTAACCAACTCATAACGAGTAGGTTAAAGTAAAACCATTGCGCCGCCCACATTAACAGTGGCGCGCCCCCCTTTTGGCTCCCAACGTGCTACGCAGATTTGATCCCGTTGACGCGCCTCCGAACCACCTCTCCGCGCCCCGTGTGAATAATCTCCCGTTTTGTCCGTTTCCGGTCCCTTTTCCATGCCTCCCGTCCTCACCTCCCCGACCCTTTGGGAAATCGTCAAAAGCGATTTCAAAGGACTCTTTCCGGAGGATGTCTATCAGCTCTGGTTCGAGCCGATTAGCTGCCTCGAAGCCACCGAGGACGCGATGACGTTGGGGGTGCCCAATGATTTCGCCGCGATCTGGATCAACGACAACTACCTCGACCTGATCGTCCAGCGCCTGCGCCTGACCGCCGGGAGAGCCATCACCGTTAAGTTGAAGAAATCCGGTGCCTCGATCGATTCGGCCAGCGCTGGGGACACCGCCGCCGCTCCGCGCACCAAGCCGGCCGCCGCCAAACGCACCACCCGCTACGACGAGCGCGGCAGCGGGGCCTACATCGGCTCGCTCAATCCGCGTAACACCTTTGAGACCTTCGTGGTCGGCTCCAACTGCCAGATGGCCCACGCCGCCGCCATGGCCGTGGCCCAGTCCCCCGCGCAGGCCTACAACCCGCTCTTCCTTTACGGCGACACCGGCTTGGGCAAAACCCACCTGATGCACGCCATTGGCCACGCTATTTTGCGCGCCAAGCCCGACGCCAAGGTCGCCTACCTGTCCACCGAAAAGTTCACCAACGACTTCATCCAGGCGTTGCAGGAGAACTCGTTAACCAAGTTCCGCCAGCGCTACCGCAGCGTCGACGTGCTCCTGATCGACGACGTCCAGTTCCTCGCCGGCAAGGAGCGCATCCAGGAGGAGTTTTTCCACACCTTCAACGACCTGTTCGAGTCGGGTAAACAGATCATTCTCTCCAGCGACCGACGCGCCGCCGACATCCAAAAGCTCGAAGCCCGTCTGGTTTCCCGCTTCGAATGGGGACTTCCGGCCGACATCCAGGCGCCCGACTTTGAGACCCGCCTGGCGATCCTGCGCACCAAAGCCGCGACCCTCAAATTCGACATCCCTGCCAATGTCGCCAATTTCGTCGCCCTCCACATCTCCAAGAACATCCGTCGCCTAGAAGGCGCGCTGATCAAGGTGGCCAGCTACGCCACCCTCACCGGCAAGAGCATCGACCTGCCGGCGACCGAAATGTTGCTCCAGGACGTGCTCATGGAGCAGGCCCAAAACCAGCTGACCATCGAGATCATCCAAAAACGCGTGGCCGATCACTACCAGATCCGCCACAGCGACATGACCAGCAAGCGCCGGCCCAACAACATCGCCATTCCCCGCCAAATCGCGATGTACCTGAGCCGCACCCTCACCAAACACTCGTTGCAGGAAATCGGTGACGCCTTCGGCGGCCGCGACCACGGCACCGTCATCCACGCCTGCAAATCGGTGGACAACATGATGGAACAAGACACCACCGCCCGCGGCTCGATCGAGTTCCTTCGCACCCAGCTCAGCCGCTGAGCGGGTGCGGGCCGGCGGATCGCCGGAAGGAGCCTTCTTGCAGGCGAAAGCGGCTGGCGAAGCCGTTCGATCCATCGCCTGCAAGCAGGAACCTACCCCAAAAGAATCCGACACGAATTGAAATATCCATGGTCATTGGTGTGCTCTAGGGTTACTTCCTTTTCAAAAACATGAGCCT
This sequence comes from Rariglobus sp., assembly GCA_044353465.1. Taxonomy (GTDB): domain Bacteria; phylum Verrucomicrobiota; class Verrucomicrobiia; order Opitutales; family Opitutaceae; genus Rariglobus. The sequence continues at coordinate 13,012 of JBILBW010000015.1, forward strand.
CACTCCCGAACAAACCGCCACCGTAGCCAGCTGGGTCAGCGCCGGCGACAACCTCTCCGAGATCCAAAAAAAACTCCGCCAGCACTTCAGTCTGGCGCTGACTTACATGGACGTGCGTTTCCTGGTGGACGACCTCGATCTCCAGCTCAAAGACGCGCCGAAGAAAGCTGATGCCAACGACCTAAGCAAAGCCGCGCCAGCACCCGCCCCCGCCGCGCCCGCACCGAGCGCGGCAGCCGGCCTGCCCGCCGAGGAAGACCTGGCCGAGGCCGACCACGCGCTGCCCGGTGCCGGCGTGAGCCTGGAGGTTGACCGCGTCACCCTGCTGCCCAACGCCCTCGCCAGCGGCAAGGTCACCTTCAGCGACGGGGTCACCGGCAAGTGGATCATCGACCATCAGGGCCGCCCCGGTTTCACCGAAATCAGCAAGCCCGGCTACCGCCCCAGCCCGACCGACGCGCAAGCCTTTATGCGCCAACTGGAAGCCGAACTCCAGCGGCGCGGCCTCTAAAGGCCTCACAGGGCCGACGCTGCGGGAATCGTTCTCTTATTCGTTCTCTTTTACCGGTTCGCCCGGCCTGACGAACGAGTAGGTGTTGGCGTAAAACAACGAGCCCGCTTCGACCCACCGGGGTGGAACGGCAACCGTCGGCCCACCTCAACCGAGGGGGCTACTCACTTTGTCCGAGACCGCGATTGCGCTAGCCGTTTACGACCGCCACAAAACCAGCGCCGCATGTCGTCCGAGACCCCCAGTCCCGCCCTCCTCGCCCCGTTCATCTCCCGCTGGTCCAAGGCCGAGGCCGCCGAGCGCGCCAACTACGTCCTGTTTCTCTCCGAACTCTGCGACCTGCTCGGCGTCCCGCGCCCGGACCCCGCCGGCGCCGACACCGAGACCAACGCCTACGTCTTCGAGCGCGCCGTCACCTTCCACCACCGCGGCTCCACCAAGACCAGTACCGGCCGCATCGACCTCTACAAACGCGACTGCTTTGTGCTCGAAGCCAAGCAATACGCCTCCGCCCCCGATCCCTCCTCTGGGATTTTAAATCTCCGATCTGAAATCAAGCCGCGTAGCGGCGTCGCCCGCGGCACTGCCGCTTGGGACCGCGCCATGCTCGAAGCCCTCAGCCAGGCCGACCGCTACGCCCGCTCCCTGCCCACCGGTGAAAACCCGCCGCCCTTCCTCCTCGTCGTCGATGTCGGCCACGTCATCGAGCTCTACGCCGACTTCACCCAGAAGGGTAAAAACTACCTCCCCTTTCCCGACGCCCGCTCGCACCGGATAAAACTCGCCGACCTGGCCCACCCCGACCACCGCGAGCGCCTCCGCCAAGTTTGGACCGCCCCCGCCGCCCTCGACCCGTCCAAAAAGGCCGCCGCCGTCACCCGCGAAGTCTCCGGCTACCTTGCCGAACTGGCCAAATCCTTCGAAAAACGCCACGACTCCAAACTCGTCGCCGAGTTTCTTTCCCGCTGCCTGTTCTGCATGTTCGCCGAGGACGTCGGCCTGCTCCCCAAGAACGCCTTTTACGACCTGCTCGAATCCGTAAAAGCCGACACCGGTGCGTTCGTGCCGATGCTCGAACTCCTCTTCGAAGACATGAACCAGGGCCGCTTCTCCGGCCTGCTCAAGAAAAAGCTCCTCTACTTCAACGGCGGTCTCTTTGCCTCCGCCAAGGCCCTCCCCGTCACCACCGCGCAACTCGCTCTCCTGCGCAAAGCCGCCTCCCTCGAATGGCGCCACGTCGAGCCCGCGATCTTCGGTACCCTCCTCGAACGCGCCCTCTCGCCCGAGGAACGCCACAAGCTCGGTGCCCACTACACCCCGGTTGCCTACGTCGAGCGCCTCGTTCTCCAGACCCTCATCAAGCCCTTGCGCGACGAGTGGGACGCGGTGCGCATCGCCGCCGTCACCCTCGCCCAGCGCGGCGACCTCAAAGCCGCCAAGGCCGAGGTAAACAAGTTTCACTCCCAGCTCTGCGCCATCCGGGTGCTCGATCCCGCCTGCGGCTCCGGTAACTTCCTCTACGTCGCCCTCGAACAGATGAAACGCCTCGAAGGCGAGGTCATCAACCTGCTCCGCGACCTGGGCGACGACACCGATTTCCTAAAACTTCAGGGCGCGACCGTCGATCCCCACCAATTCCTCGGCCTCGAGCTCAACGAGCGCGCCGCCGCCCTCGCCGAACTCGTCCTCTGGATCGGTTACCTCCAATGGCATTTCCGCGTCTACGGCGAGACCTCGCCCGCCGAGCCCGTTCTTAAAAAGTTTAACAACATCGAAAACCGCGACGCCGTGCTCGCCTTCGACAAAAAGGAGTTCGCTAAAGGCCCCGACGGCAAAACCCGGTTCGTTTGGGACCGCCGCACGTTTAAGGTCGACCCGGTCACCGGCCGCGAAGTCCCCAACGAACAAGCCGTCCGCCCGCTCGACACGTTCGTTAACCCGCGTCCGGCAGTCTGGCCCGAGGCCGACTTCATCGTCGGTAATCCGCCTTTTATTGGAGCGAGCCGGATGCGCGAAGACCTTGGCGACGGCTACACCGAGACGCTGCGAGCGGCGTACCCAGAGGTCCCCGACAGTGCTGATTTCGTGATGTATTGGTGGCACAAAGCCGCTGACCTAACGCTCGCCAGTCGCACTCGTCGCTTCGGCTTAATCACAACCAATTCCATCCGCATGATCTTCAACCGCCGCGTCGTTAAGCGGGCGCTCATGCATGGACTCTCCCTGCGTTTCGCTATCCCCGATCATCCGTGGGTGGACACGGCGGATGGTGCGGCCGTGCGTATCGCGATGACGGTGGGCGTGCTCGGCAACCCCGCCGCAGACCGGTGGCAGGTCGGCGAACCGGACCCCTCAGCATTTCCGGGTGAACTTCTATTAGTAAACAGTGAAAGCCCATTGGACGACGGCTCGGCGGAAGTGACCTTTACCGCGTTACATGGCCGGATCGGCTCGGGGCTAAACATTGGCGCGGAGTTGGAAGATACCCTGCCGTTGATCGCCAATGTGGGCATCAGTTCCCCCGGAGTTAAACTCCACGGCGCGGGTTTTATTGTCACCCCGGAGCAGGCCAACGCCCTCGGACTGAAAACCGTTCCCGGCCTGAAAAACCATATTAGGCCATATTTAAACGGACGCGATTTGACGGATAAGCCACGCGGCGTGATGACCATCGACCTATTTGGGCTACCGCTCGAACCCGTGCGGGCGCGTTTCCCTGCAGTTTATCAACACGTCCTTACCACGGTTAAGCCAGAGCGCGATCAGAACAACCGGTCGAGCTATCGTGACACTTGGTGGGTCCACGGTGAGCCTCGCCGCGATCTTCGTAAAGCACTCGATGGACTCACTCGCTACATCGCCACCGTCGAAACCGCCAAATACCGCTTTTTTCAGTTTCTCGAGACCTCGGTCCTGCCCGACAACATGCTCATCGCCATCGCTTCGGACGATGCCTTCCACCTTGGCGTCCTGAGCAGCCGCATTCACGTCGTTTACGCCCTCGCCGCCGGCGGCACCCTCGAAGATCGACCCCGCTACAACAAAACCCGCTGCTTCGACCCCTTCCCGTTCCCCGCCTGCACCGAGTCGCAGAAATCCCGTATCCGCGCCCTCGCCGAGGAGCTCGACGCCCACCGCAAGCGCGCCCAAGCCACGCACGGCCTCGGTCTGACCGACATCTACAACGTCCTCGAAAAGGTCCGCGCCGGTTTGGCGCTCACGACCAAGGACAAAGCCCTCCACGACGCGGCGCTGGTATCCACGCTCGAGCAGCTGCACGACGACCTCGACGCCGCCGTGGCTGACGCCTACGGCTGGACCTGGCCGCTCATCGACGCCGAGATTTTGGAAAAGGTCGTCGCCCTCAACACCGCCCGCGCGGCCGAGGAAGCCAAGGGCCAGATTCGCTGGTTGCGCCCGGAATACCAGATGTCAGCCGTCAGCGGTCAGAAGTCGGCGCAGCAGCAGACCCAACTCGGCCTCACCGAAGCCCCACCCGCTCCGGGCTCCAAGCTCCCAGCTCGCAGCTCCAAGCTCCCAGCTCCCAGCTCTAAGCTCAAAACAGCCAAGCAGCCCTGGCCCAAGACCCTCGCCGAGCGGGCCAAAGCAGTCGAAACCGCGCTGGCGGCAGCCGCCCGCCCGATCACGGCGGCCGAACTGACGAAACAGTTCAGCCGGGCAAAGGAACCCGAGGTTTTGGAAATCCTCGACACGCTGGTCGCCTTGGCCCGCGCCCACGCCGGCGACGACGAAGGCACCTTCGTGCGGTAAAACCGAGGCCACGGCGGAAGCGGGAGCCCCTCCTGCCCGTGGCGGCGGGGCTTGGCGCGACCCCGGAGGCGTGTTTCTGCAACTCGGAGGACGGTTTTAAAGCTCAGGAGGCATTCGCTTGATAGCCGGAGGACAGTTGCCGGAGAGCGGAGGCCGGGGATTAGCTTCTGACGACGGCAACTGGCTCTCCCCCGCTGGAGTCGGTTAAGCGACCAGGCCCGCGTCCTCGTCGAACCCGAGGTGTAGGTTCATGCACTGGATGGCCGCGCCAGAGGCGCCTTTGCCCAAGTTGTCCAACCGGGCCATGACCACCGCCTGATCGGCGTGGCCGAACACCGCCACGTCGCAGCGGTTCGTGCCGTTGTTGGCCTGCACGTCAAAAAAGCCGCTATCAAGCACACTCTCGTCGCCGAAGGGCAGCACCCGGATAAAGCGTTCGCCGGCGTAGATTTCGACCAGCGCGTGGTGCAGCGCCTGCGGGCTCGGGCCGACCGGCAACTGGCGCAGCGGCAATGGCACGGTCACCGTGAGACCTTGATAAAAACTACCCACAATCGGGGTGAAAATCGGGGCATTGGCCAGACCGGCGTGCACCTTCATTTCGGGCAGGTGCTTGTGCATCAGGCCAAGCGCGTAGGGGCGCGGGCTTTTCAGCGCCTCGGGCAGCGGGGTGCGCTCGTAGTCGGCGATCATCTTTTTGCCGCCGCCACTGTAGCCGGTGATGGAAAAGCAGGAGAGGGGGAAATCCGCCGGGATCAGCCCGCGTTGGACCAGGGGGCGGATCGCCAGGGCGAAGGCGGTGGCATGGCAGCCGGGATTGGCGATGCGTTTGCTGGTGCGGATCGCCGCCCGGTAATCGGCGCCCAGCTCGGGCACGCCGTAAACCCAGGCCGGATCGATCCGGTGGGCGGTCGAGGCGTCGATGATGCAGGTGCGCGGGTTAACCACCAGCGAGGCCGACTCCTTGGCCGCGGAGTCGGGCAGACAGAGAAACGCCACATCGGCGGCGTTGAGGCAGGCGGCGCGGGCGGTGGGGTCCTTGCGATACGCCGGCTCGATCTCGATCAGTTCGAGCTCGGGGCGGAGCGACAGGCGCTCGTGGATTTGAAGGCCGGTGGTGCCCTCTTGGCCGTCGACAAAAATCTTGGTTTTCATGGGTATGGGGTTCAGGCGTGGGTGGCGCTGGCGAGGCTCAGGCGGGCGATGACCACCGGCAAAAGCGTGTGTTCGGCAGCGTGGATTTTGCGGGCAAAGCTTTCGGGGGTGTCGGCGGCCTCGATGCGCACGACCGCCTGGTCGATGATTGGCCCGCCATCCACTTCGGCGGTGACGTAATGCACGGTGCAGCCGGCGACTTTGACGCCGCGCCGCCAAGCTTGGCCAATGCCGTCAAGCCCGGGGAAACTGGGCAGCAAACTGGGGTGCAAGTTGATGATTTTACCAGCGAAGGCGGCGAGGAAGGCCGGCTTGATCACGCGCATAAAACCGGCGAGCACGACGAGATCAGGCCGGCAGGCTTGAATCGCGGCGATATAGCGCTGCTCGCCCTCGCCATCGAGTTTGGTTTTGAACGGCGCCGGATCGAGGTAGGTGGCCGGCACCCCGAACCGGGGCCCGAGCGCCAAAATACCGGCCTCGGGCTGGTCGGAGAACAGCTGCACAACCTCGGCCCGGCCGAGCTGGCCGGCGCGCTGGGCCAAGAGGATGGCTTCGGCGTTGGAGCCGCGACCCGAGCCGAGGAGGACAAGACGCATGGCCAGGCTCAGAAGAACTTTTTCGCTTTTTCGAAGAAGGACTTCGAGGTGGGCTCGTCGGCATCGCCGCTGACGCGGGCGAAGTCTTCGAGTATCTTGCGCTGCTCGGGAGAGAGCGACTGGGGCACCTCGACTTGGACCCGGAGGAGCTGGTCGCCGGCCGCGCCCCCGCGCAGGCTCGGCATGCCCTTGCCCTTGAGACGGAAGGTGGTGCCGCTCTGGGTGCTGACCGGGATTTTCAGGGTGGCTTTGCCGGAGAGCGTAGGGACCTCGATGCTGCCACCGAGGGCGGCGAGGGTGAACTTGATCGGGATTTCGCAGAACAGGTCGCTGCCGTGGCGCTCGAACAGCTCGTGGTCGCGCACGTTGATCACGATGTAGAGATCGCCGGACTGGCCGCCGGCCATGCCCGCCTCGCCGTTGCCGCTGGAGCGCAGGCGCGAGCCGGTTTCGACGCCGGCCGGCACGCGCACGGTGAGCTTGGTGGTTTTGGCGGTGCGACCCTCGCCGCGGCAAGCCGAGCAGGGCTTTTCAATGCGTTGCCCGCTGCCGTTACAGGTCGGGCAGGTCTGGCTGAAGGTAATGATACCACCGCTGCGGCGCACCTGGCCGTGGCCTTTGCACGTCGGGCAAAGCACCTTTTTGGAGCCGGGTTCGGCGCCGTTGCCGCTGCACCGCTCGCAGGTCACCGCCTTGCGGAAGGAGATCTCTTTTTCGAGCCCCTTGGCGGCCTCTTCCAGGGTGATTTCGAGGTCGTAGCGCAGGTCGGCGCCATCGCGGTCGCCCCCGCGGCCACTCCCGCCGCCGCCGAACATCTCGTCGAACACCCCACCGCCGCCGCCCCCCCCGCCGCCACCGAATACATCGCGGAAAATGTCGAACGGATCACCGCCGCCACCGCCACCGGGCCCGCGCTGGCCGGCGCCACCGCCCTGCTGAAAGGCGGCGTGGCCGTAGCGATCATAGGCCGCACGCTTTTGCGAGTCCTTGAGTACCTCATAGGCTTCGGAGACTTTCTTGAACATCTCCTCGGCCTCCTTGTTGCCGGGGTTTTTGTCCGGGTGGAACTGCACCGCTTTTTTGCGGTAGGCCTTTTTCAGCTCCTCCTCATTCGCGCCTTTTTCGACACTGAGCAGCTCGTAGTAGTCTTGTTGGGCCATGGGAATAATCAGACGGTGGTCGCTTCGATTACGGCCGGGCCGGTGGAGACGATGACGGAGGCGGGGCGGAGCAGGCGGCCGTTGAGGGTGAAGCCGACCCGCACCACGGTGACGACGGAACCCTCGGCTACCTCGGCGTTGGGCTGCTGGGAAATGGCCTCGTGGAGGTTGGGGTCAAAGGGCTGGCCGAGCGGGTTAACTTCCTTGAGCCCGTGGTTGGCCAGGGAACTCTTGAGCTGGTCGACGACCATGCTGATGCCGCCGACGAGGGTTTTAAGATCGGCGTTGGGGGCCTTGGCGGCGGCCAGGCCGAGGCCGAGGTTGTCGAGCACGGGCAAGAGGTCTTCGAGGACGCGGGAGGCGGCGAACTGGCGCAGCTCCTCCTTTTCGCGCAAGGTGCGGCGGCGGTGATTTTCGAGGTCGGCCACCGAGCGGACGTAGCGGTCGTAGTTGTCAGCCGCCTCTTTTTTGGCGGTGGCGAGCAGTTCGGCCGAGTCGGGGGTGGCGGGCGCGGCGGCGGCCTCGGGGACGGGCGCGGGGTTCACGGCAGGTTGGGTGGCAGAGGTGTCGTTTGCTTCGGAGTCGGGCGCGTTCATAAAACGCACACCTAAACAAGCCTTCGGCCGTTCTTCAAGTTTCCTAGCGCCCCGCACGGCATTTTCCCGCGACTCAGTCTTTTTTGCCCTTATCGCCCCAAGCGTACGTCTGGTGCGGGATCGGCTGTGTGGTGTTGGCGAGGAGCGTTTTGAGCGCCCCATTGACCCGCTTCCCGACCTCTTTAGCGGCGGCGGTCACCGCCGGCGGCAGGTCTGAGTTGAACCGGGTCTCCGGGGTCACGTCACGGTAACTGCGCTGAAAGGCGAGTTGGTGCACCTGCTGGGGCGAGGTTCCGGGCCGCTCGTCCTTGATCACCACCTGATTCACCCGCACCTCAAGGTTGCGCACCAGGAACTGGAGCGGCGCACGGTGGGCGGCCGGGAAGGCGCCGGAGCGCGCCGCTGGTTCGGTCGCAGCGGGCGCAAAGCGCCGACTGATCAGATCAACGTTGGTCGTGCCAGAGGCGTTGGTCACCACCGTGATGCGCGCCACGTCGATCGTACTCAAATCGAGCACCGGCGTGCGGCTGAGCAGCGAAAACAGATCGGCCTTGGCGTCGAACTGGCTTATCTCTAGGCAGTTGGCGTCGGCGAAGCCGGGCGGATTCAGGATCACCAGTCCGCGCATGCGCACCTCGGCGGTGAACGGGTTGGCGGAGAAAACCTCGATTTGGGCCGGAAACCCGGTGCGATCCTGGATCACGCTGGTGAACAGCCCCGGCAGCAGCACCAGCCAACCCAGGGCCAGCATGGACCCGGCGCAAAGCACAAAAACCACCGTTTGAGTTAAAACCCCTCCAGCCCGCCGAGAACGTGAAGGGTTAAAACGCATGACTTTCACTGACACAGGTGTGTCAGCAAAAGTTTTCGGTGACCAGCAGCAGTGCGTCCGTTTCGGCGATAAACGTGTTTTTTACAGCAAAGGGCAGGATGACGTTGTCGCCCCGCGCCAAAACCTCGCCAGTCGGGTCGACCAATCGCCCCTCGACCACGCTGAGAATGCGGGGCTGTTCGCCGGCGGCAAACGCCACGCTTTCACCTGCCGCCAGCGGCAGGCGGCGGACACTGAATTCGCGGGCGGCGGCGATCGTCGCGGCGGCGCGCTCCCCCCGGACGGGGGCGGGCTCAAAGTCGTCCCAGTTGATCGACTTGAGGGATTGCTCGACGTGCATGGCCCGCGGTTTCCCGTCCAGACCGACGCGGCCCCAGTCATAAACGCGGTAGGTGGTGTCGGAGTTTTGCTGGATTTCGAGAATGAGGTTACCGCCGTCGATCGCGTGGATCTGACCGCTCTGCACCAAAATCGAATCCCCGGCCGCGACGGGAAAGCGATGAACACAGTCCTCAAGGGTCAGGTCGGTGAGCGCCTGTTCAAACTGCGGGCGGGTGACCCCGCGCTTTAAGCCAACCATCAGGTGCGAACCGGGGGCACAGGCGGCGATGTACCAGTTTTCCGTCTTCGGCTCGCCCTTAAGTTCAGGGGCGACTGCGGCGGGCGGGTGCACCTGGAGGCTGAGGCGCTCCTTGCAATCGAGCCACTTCACCAGGATCGGGAAGGGGCGGTCGGCGGGCCAGGTCGGGCCCATGATCGCGGCGCTTTGATTGGCCAGGACCGCACGGAGCGACTGGCCGGTGAAGGCCCCGCCGCTGACCACCGACTGCGCCTCGGGACGGTCAACGATTTCCCAGCTTTCGCCAATCGGACGGTCGGGCGGCAGGCTGCGTTGAAACGCGCTCGCGAGCGCCTGTCCGCCCCAGACTCGGTCCTGATACAAGGGCTGCAAACGAAGCACTGTAGACATCGCGAAAATTGGATTGAGCGTGAAAATGACGCAGGGGGATATTGCATTTACGCGGGCAGCGCGCTGGCATCAAGTTCACTCTTTGATCCTAGGCCGCAAACCACATGTCCAAGCCCGTCAGTTCAACGTCAAAAGCCACGCCTTCGTTTGAGCCCCCGCGCCACCGCCCGCGCTGGGTGGCCGCGAGCGCCTACTTCCTCGTCGGCCTGTTGCTGTCGGTGGCCTTTTTGGACTTTGCTCCCGAACAAAGCCGGCAAACCGGCACCAATTTTCATCAAGTTGCCCCCAATCTGGTCGGCAGCTTCGGGGCCGAGTTCACGTGGTGGACGATCCACACCATCGGCCTGAGTCTGTGGCTGATCCCCCCGTTCCTGTTTCTGCTCAGCTATTTGGCCGTGCAACACGGCAAGCCCTTTATTGCTACCCGGATTACGGCCATGCTCACCTGCATCGTGACTGGCTCGGCGCTGGTGGCCATGATCGAGAGTTTCGCCAAAAACCAGTATTTCACCGAAGGCCTCGGCGGCCTGCTCGGTAACCTGATTTACCAGGGTCTGTTCAAGGATACCCTCGGGGTGTTCGGTACGCTGGTGCTACTCGGCATCACCTACTGCCTCGCCTTCGTCTTCATTCTGGTGCGCGACATTGGCGGCGAGTGCGACAAACTCCTGCAGGCCCTCCAAGCCTGGCGGCAAGAACGCGCTGCGGCCAAAGTCGAAGCCGCCCAGGCCAAACGGAGAACCGAGGCGCCAATCGCCCCCACTCCCCAGCCGTCCACCGCCCTGGAGGAAACGAAAGCCGCCGGTGAGACCACGCCGGCCTTGCCCAAGATCAATCGCAGCCCGACCAAACCCGAGCCCACCCTGGAAACACTCCCGGCCGGCCTACGGCCCGTTGCCATCGTCAAAGCCGAGGAAACCAAGAAGGCCAAAGCCCCCGCCGTGCCCTTGGTCGAGGAAAACTACCAGTTCCCGCCCCTCACCCTGCTCAGGGAGCAGGCTCCCGGGACCGCCGAGGGCTCCGACGCCGAATACGCCCGCAACATGGCCGACCTGGTGCGCATTCTCGGCGAATTCAGCGTCAGCGTTACCCCCGGCGAGATCCATGTCGGCCCGGTGATCACCTGCTACGAACTCGTCCCCGCCCCCGGCGTGCGTGTCGAAAAAATCGCCTCCCTCGACAAAAACATCGCCCTCGGGATGCGCGCCCAATCGGTGCGCATCCTCGCACCCATTCCGGGCAAAGCCGCCGTAGGCGTTGAGATCCCCAACCGCATCCCGACTCCGGTCGGCATGCGCGAGATCCTCGAATCCGAGGACTGGTCCGCAGCCAAGGCCGAGATCCCCATCGCGCTCGGCAAGGATGTTTCTGGCAAGCCGCTCATTTCCGACTTGGCCAAGATGCCACACTTGCTCATCGCCGGCGCCACCGGCTCGGGCAAATCGGTGTGCATTAACTCGATCATCGCCTCGATCGTCTACCGCAAGAGCCCGAAGGACCTGCGCCTGATCATGGTGGACCCGAAGGTGGTTGAACTCAAAGTCTTCAACTCCCTCCCGCACATGCTCATCCCGGTGGTGACCGAGGCCAAAAAGGTCCCCGCCGCCCTCAAGTGGCTGCTCGGCGAGATGGAACAGCGCTACCAACAATTCGCCAAGGTCGGGGTGCGCAACATCGCCGGCTTTAACAGCCGCAAAAAATCCGCAGTCGATAGCGCCCTGAGCGACACCCAGCCTTCGCTGGAGGGTATCGATCCGCTCGCCGCCGACGACGGCTTGGTCATTCCCGAACGCCTGCCCTACATCGTCGCCATCATCGACGAGCTCGCCGACCTGATGATGGTCGCTCCCGCCGAGATCGAGACCTCCATCGCCCGCCTCGCCCAGCTGGCCCGTGCCGCCGGCATCCACCTGATCATCGCCACCCAACGCCCCTCGGTGAACGTGATCACCGGGGTGATCAAAGCCAACTTGCCCTCCCGCATCGCCTTCCAAGTCGCCTCCCAGGTCGACTCCCGCACCATCCTCGACGGCAAGGGCGCCGACACCCTGATCGGGCGCGGCGACATGTTGTTTTCACCCCCGGGCAGTTCACGCTTGGTGCGCGCCCAGGGTGCCTTTGTCTCCGACGAAGAGGTCCAGGAAGTCGTCGAGTTTTTAAAGAAGAACGGCCCGCCCCAGTACGCCCAGTCCGTTCAACAGCAGATCGACCGCGACGCCTCAGCCGACGACGAGGATGGCGAGGGGGCCGAGGACGACCTCGGCGACGACCAGGAACTCTACGACCAGGCTCTCGAGGTGATGAAATCCACCAAACGCGCCTCCACCTCGATGATCCAGCGCCGGCTGCGCATCGGTTACAACCGCGCCGCCCGCATCATGGATTTGATGGAGCAAAAGGGCATCGTCGGCCCCGAGAACGGCTCCAGCCCGCGCGAAATCCTCGTCGACCTCGACTCGTTGTAAAATCCGCCTTCCCCTCCCCCTCCCTTTTCCATAAGCCCACCCTATGCAGACCATCGGCGAACGCCTCGAAGAAGCCCGTAAACGCAAAGGCATCTCCATTCGGGAGGCTGCCGAAGCCACCAAGATTCGCGGCGACTACCTGCACAAGTACGAGAGCAACCAGTTTGATATCAAACTGCCCGATATTTATGTGCGCGGCTTTTTGCGCACCTACGCCAACTACCTCAAGCTTCCCGGCGATAAGATCGTCAACGACTACACCGCGCTCGGCTTGAGCGAGGCCGCCAAGAACAGCCGCGCCCTCAACCGCGAAGTTTACGGGCGCATGGACATCAATGTGGCCACCGCCAAAGCGGGCAATGTCGTCGAGGCCCCCTCACCGGCCGCCGCGGCGATGACCCCCGGGGCCGACTCGGTTCACGCCGACAAGAACCCGGCGACCTTCCGCCCCCGCGCCCCCGGCGGCATCAACCTCGACCCGAACCTGCTAATTAAAGGCGCCGCGTTGCTGGGCGGGTTGGTGGTGTTGGTGCTGGTGATCGTCTGGGGTGTCAGCGCCCTGAGCAGCAGCAAGCCGGCCGCAGCCGAGATCACTTGGGTCAAGCCGCAGGAAGGCGACCGCACCATCGGATTGGTTGCCGTGGCTGCCGTGGACCTCGTTACGGCCACCGATGCCAACGGCACCCTTCTGTTCAAGGGCCCGCTCAAAGCCGGTGAAAAACGCTCCCTGTTGCGCAACACCAAGATCACCGTTCAGACCGAGACCCCTCAAGCGGTGATGGTCGAACTCGGTGGCCAACAGTGGCCCCTCAAAGACAAACGCACTGAACTCAAGGCCCCGTAAGGCGCAGAGAGCAGAGCGCCCCGCCGCCTCTGGCCGAAAAAGCCGCAAGGATTTCCTGTGCGGCTTTTTTGTGGGGACAGGAAACAGCGGAGCGGGTCCGCACCCGTTGTGAGGACCGAAAAACTTGATGCCCCCACGTCCTCGGGCAAAACCCGCAGCGCAAGGTTTACCGCGTTGACGCGTGTGGGCACTTTCCCCTCGCCGGCGGGGTCTTGGCGAGGGGCGTGGTTGTCCCGTAAACCGAACGCTCAGCTTGGCCGCCCCCTTCCTGCCCTCTCATGAAAAACCCAGCCACCCCGTCGCCCCGCGAAATCCTGCGTCAGCGCTTCGGCTTCGACGCGTTTCGCCCCGGTCAGGAGGCCGTGATCACCCATCTGCTCGCCGGACGCTCCGCGCTGGCCGTCTTTCCCACCGGCAGCGGCAAAAGCCTGTGCTACCAACTCCCCGCGCTTCTCCTTGAAGGCCTGACCGTGGTGGTCTCCCCGCTGATCGCGCTGATGAAGGACCAGACGGACTTTCTCCAAGCGCGCGGAATTGCCGCGGCCCGCCTCGATTCAACCCTTTCCCGTGAAGCATTCGAGGCGATCCAAGAGGCGTTGCACGAACGCAGCTTAAAACTGCTCTACGTCGCCCCCGAGCGGTTTTCCAACGAGCGGTTCCTCGCCCGGCTCAAGACCCTCAAAATCGACCTCCTCGTCATCGATGAGGCCCACTGCATTTCAGAGTGGGGCCACAACTTCCGCCCCGATTACCTCAAACTGGCGCGCCTTGCCCGCGAACTCGGCGTGGGGCGGGTGCTCGGGCTGACCGCCACCGCCACCCCGGCGGTGGCCCAGGATATTTGCAACGCCTTCGCCATCGACCCGGCCGCCCACGTGCACACCGGTTTTTACCGCCCCAACCTCACCCTGCGCGCCACCGCCTGCGCCCCTGCGGCGCGGTTAAGCGTGCTACTGCAACGCCTGCGCACCCGCCCGCCCGGACCGTCGATTGTCTACGTCACCCTGCAAAAAACCGCCGAGACCGTTGCCGCCGCGTTGGCCCAGGCCGGCTATCCGGCGGAAGCCTACCACGCCGGCATGGAACCCGAGGCGCGCGAAGCCGTGCAAAACCGCTTTATGGCCGGCGCCGATTCCGTGGTGGTGGCCACGATCGCCTTCGGCATGGGCATCGACAAGGCCAACATCCGCTCGGTCTACCACTACAACCTGCCAAAAAGCATCGAGAACTACGCCCAGGAAATCGGCCGCGCCGGTCGCGACGGCCAGCCCTCGCAGTGCGAAATCCTCGCCGCCGGCGAAGACCTCACCGTGCTGGAAAACTTCACCTACGGCGACACCCCGACCCGCGAATCCCTGCGCGATTTACTCAACGAACTCCTCAACGGGCGCTCCGCCGGCGAGCTGTTCGATTTATCCACCTACGAGCTCTCGGGTCGGCACGACATCCGTCAACTGGTCATCTCCACGGCGCTCACCTACTTGGAGCTCAACGGCCTGATCACCGCGACCAGCCCGTTTTACACTACCTATCAGTGGAAATTCCAGCGGCTACCCGCCGACGTGCTGGCGCGCTTCGATCCGGAGCGACGTACGTTTTTGCAAAACCTGTTCGGCTTGGCCAAGGTCGGCCGGATCTGGCACTCCGTGGATCTGGCGGAGGCGACCGCAGCGCTCGGCGGCGACCGCGAACGCATCGTCAAGGCCCTGACCTATCTGGAGGAAAAGGGCGACCTCGAGCTCCAAGTCGCCGGCGTGCGCCAAGGCTACCGCGTGATGCGCGCCCCCGGCGACCTGACGCCCACCTGGCGCGACCTCTGCGAGCGCTTCGCCAATCGGGAAAAAAGCGACCTCCAGCGCAGCGCCGCCGTGATCGCCCTGCTGTCCGATAAAGGCTGCCTGGTGCGCCGTCTGCTCGGATATTTCGGCGAGGACCATGGCCGCGACTGCGGCCACTGCGGACCGTGCGCGGGCGAACCGGCGGTGAAGCTGGTGCGCCCGTTACCACTGCTTGATTTGCCTGCCACGTCTTTGGCCAAGCTGCGGGCCCAGCATCCGGGTGCGCTCCGCGCAACGCGGCAAGTCACTCGTTTTTTGTGTGGCATCGCCGCGCCCGCCCTGACCAAGGCGAAGCTCACCCGCCACCCTGATTTTGGCAGCGCCAGCCACATCCCCTTCGCCCATGTCGCAGCCGCAGTGAAGGCACTCTCGTAAGACCAAACCGACAGTCACCCTTTCTCATTCATACCAATCACAACTTGGTTACCGCAGCACACCACCTCGACCGCGACCAACAGGCCAAACATCAATCACCCGAATTTCTAACCGCGCATAAACGCGGAGAGGCGCTCAGTTCAGCATGAATGTTTTCAGCTGCGTTACTTCGACTACTCGCTAACCGATACTCACTCCGCACTCCTTCATCCTTAGCGCCCCGTTAGCGGCCATTAGCGGTTAAACCGGTTCGTCGGTGTATCGTTAGATGCGAAACGGTACGTGACCGGCGAAAACTTGCACCCGCCGAAACCCTCGCCCACGCTCGTTGCCTGACCCGGCCGGCTCCCGCCAGCCCCTGACCGCCCATGTCGCCGCTGCTTTATTTCGCCCCGCTGTTTTTCATCTTTGAGGCGTGGCAATTGGTGATGGCGGAGCGCCACCTCGGCATCAAATCCATCGAGCGCGGTGTCGATCCCCGCGAGCACAACCCCGGGGAGGCGGTCGCGTTCAGTTGGAGCCTGGGGATCATCGCCTACTGGATTTGGATGCTACTGATGCTGCTACCCAAGGAGGGCCGGCCGCAGGTCGTGTGCATGTTAGTGGTCTCGTTGCTCGGCTTTGCCCTGAGGCGCAATTCGCCCCTCAAATGGATCTTGGTGATCCTCACGCTCGAAGGGGCGATTCGCATCGGCATGCTCATCTCGCTGCTGGGCGCCGTTTGGAAGTCGCTTTAAATCTCACCGCAGTCGCCCGGGACGGGAGGACCAAGGGGTTGGCGCGCACCCTCGCAGGGCATGAAGACCTAAACCCGACTTACGGTCGGACCTAAACCGAAGCCGGGGCGAAACCGTGGGCTCGACCGCCGGGCTGTAATCCTCGACCTGTGGTCGCGCTTCAGCGGCTTAATCGCTGCCGTTTTCCTCAAGGAACAGGCGCAGGCCTTTTTCCGAACCGAACAAGACCACCACGTCGTCGCTGGCAAACAGTTCGTTCAAATCGACCACCCCCAGCGTGCGCCGGCGCACCTCGGTGTCGGAACCGAGGAGGAGTTTACTGAACGCGATCGGCTCTTTGCGCTTAATGGTCACCAGCCGGACGTGATGGGTTTTAAAGAGCGCAGCGGTCTGAAGGAGGTTTTTACCGATCAACGCTTTGGGTGCGGCCGCTTCGATAATCGCGTGGCCACTTCCCATATCGAAGCCATCGACCACCCCGCGCATGAGCAACGAATGGGCAAGACCCCGCGCGGCCACCTCCTCGGGCACGACCAAGCGGTCGACCTTCATCAGGCGCAACAGCCGCGCGTGCATCGGCGAGAGCACCCGGCACACGATGCGTCGGGCGCCGAGCTCCTGAACCTTCACCGTCATCGCCATCGACGACTCGAAATCATCGCCGATCGCGATGACCACCGCGTCCATATCGGGTATGGCCAACCGGCCCAGCGGCGAGGGGTCCTCGAAATCCATCACGATGGCCGCGCCGACCTCGTCCTTAACGAGGGAAACGTTTTCCTCCCGGCGGTCGATCGCGAGCACCTCCGCGCCGAGCTGAGCCAGATTAATGGCGAGGTTTTTGCCGAAGACGCCGAGGCCGATGATGCAACATTTCATGATTGGATAAGGGGTTCAGGTGACCACGACGGTCGTCTCGGGCAACCGATAACCGAGGGGCTGGCGCTTACGGATGAAGGAAAGTAGAAAAACTAGCACGCCGATACGGCCGACAAACATAGCCGCAACCAACACGCCCTTGGCTGGGGTCCCGAGCTTGCTGGTGAGATCGCGACTCAGCCCGACGGTACTCACCGCGCTGACGGCTTCAAAGGTGAGGTCGGCCGGCGACAACTCGGGATGCAGCGCGCACAGCGAGATCGAGACCAGGGTGATAAAGCCTACCGCCAGCAGGATAATGGCCAAAGCACGTTCGGCGATATCATCGCCGAGGCGACGGCCGAAGGCCTCGATGTCGGAGCGCCCGAGCAGCACACGGCGCAACGCCAGCACCGCAATGGCGAGCGTGGAGGTTTTGATGCCGCCGGCGGTGCTCGACGGACTGCCGCCCACGAACATCAGGAACATCATCACGGCGGCGGTGGCGGGGAACATCGCACCCATTGGCGTGATATTAAAACCCGCCGTGCGCGCGGTCACCGCATGAAACAGCGCGGTGAACCAAGCGCCCCCGTTGGCCGGTCCGTTGCCCGCGGCGAATTCGGTCAGCCAGATCAAAACGGTGCCCGCACCCAGCAAGCCCCCGGTCGATAGGAGCACGATTTTGCTGTTCGTCGTCAGACGCGGCGCCACCGCCGTTCGCCAGCCGAGGCGGCGCGCCAGCCGGGCCAGCGAGACCAACCACAAGTTTTTGATAACGGGAAACCCGATACCGCCGCCCACGATCAACAGCATGATGACGGAGAACAGCGGGGTCTGGCCCTGCAACACGGGGTCGGCTAGCCCCGCGCTCAAAGTCGAAAAGCCCGCATTACAGAAGGCTGAAACCGAGTGAAAAATCGAAAAGAACACCCGGTCGCCCGCAAGAAGGTTGCCTGCGTCGAGCGCCGCATGAATCGCCACCGCCCCGACGATCTCGGTCGCCAGGGTGAACCCGACGATCACCCCGAGCACCGTGCCGATCTGGCCAAGGTTTTCCTCGCACAGCAGGTCTTGCAGGGCAATGCGGTTGCGCAACGAAACCCCGCCGGCGAAGAAAAACGCGAAAAAATACGTGATGGTCATCACTCCCAGGCCGCCGACTTGAATCAACCCGAGGATAATCCATTGCCCGTGGCGCGTGAAAACCTCCGCCGAGTCCACCGTGATCAGTCCAGTCACGCAGACCGCGCTCGTGGCGGTGAACAGCGCATCCATCCAGCCGATCCCGGCCACCGTGGCCTGGGGTGTTTTCAAAAGCAGGGTTCCGAGCAGAATCAACACCGCGAAGCTCAAGATGAACACCATGCCGGGACTCAGGCGACGGCCCGACAGTAGGGTGTTGCGCCGCAGGTACCGCAACCCGGTCAACAACACCAGAGTCAGTTGGGTGGCGGCCAGGTAGAGAACGGTGGCGCTGGCCGCGGGCAAGTCGGGCAACTGAGTCCCCAGCCAGCCAAGAATCGATTCGCCAAAGAGCAGTTCAACGCCGGCGGCGGCCGCCAGACCGACCTCCAGAAACCGTTCCCGCAGATACCGCACCGGGTACGGCTGCACCAGGATTCGCATCAGCTCTTGGATCACAAAGACGGTGAGAAAGGCCTGGGTTATGGCCCGCACCAGCAGGCTCAAGTCAGGCCCGAGCGGCCAGCCGATTACCATGACCAACAACGCCAATGCGGAGACCCCGCACAACGCGGTGACGGGATCAAGTACGCGGATGACCAACGCGCGGTGATCTTCGGTGATGGGGAGTCGCATGAGCCGACTGACTAAAGCCAAGTGGTGGGCCCGCGTCTAGCGGGGAAAGTGGGCAAAACCACAAGCGGGTGCCGCTCAGGCGATGCGCGCCACTGAGGGAATCGATCCAGCAAGGAGCCCCAATCTACACCTCAACATCAACCGACCTACGCCCACCTGACCGAAGTCGAGCTGGAGCTCGGCGCTCCTTGGATAAAACGGTTCGCCCGGCTCACGCCGCACAAAACCGGGTGCACCCGCAAACCCAAGCCGGCGGACCCGCTGGCTGATCTTGAGACCACCAGGTGGAATACGTCAGCTTAGGAGCACTCCCCCTGTCCTCCGGCCATCACCACGAGGTCAACGCGGGGTTCTGATGACGAGCGGGTGGGGGGCGTGCCAGCCAAAGAAGTCGGTGGGCTTGGGAAGTCCCCTGGAGTCATAAACCGAAATTCTTAACCCCGGGGCGCAAAGGCCGATGTGAGGTCCCCCCAGCTTTGGCCGGGGATTACGTTGCGCCCCCTTGTGCGACTTTGAGTTAAAACCCGACGCCATGCTCATTTCGGCCTTCGGATCCGACGCCTTCCAGTCTCGCTTTTGGGCGGCGAACGCGACTTGGTATCCGCTCCAATTCGCCATGTCCAACACCGCCACCGCCCTGCCTAAACCCGTTTCTGGCC
>JBILBW010000217.1:0-3249 GCA_044353465.1 Rariglobus sp.
TCAGTCACCCCCGTTGGGGCCAATCCTGCTGGATAGGCCATCTTCGCGCTGCCGCGCTGCGTCCGGCTAGGCTCTGTGACACCCATCCGTTTCCTCGTTCGTTGTTTGGCTTTTCACCCACTGAAATTGTCGAAGAACCCCTATTTAAACGTTAAATACTTAATTATTATTGCTTATGGAGTATTAAGGGGCCGCCCAATTTAGGACTGTAACTGGACCGCGGGTGGCCAAATCGGCGGTCCAGTAATCCAGATCGCGGAGTTTCACCCATCGCAGGGGCTAGGGCCACGAAACTGAATTCTAGAGACCAACCGGGAGCGGAGGCATGCATTACGGCACCAGGGTGAAACGCAGCCTAAGGAAACGCTTACCTTGGGTTCCGATGGGGATGCGGTCGCGGACGATGAATTCCGAGGGCGTGTTTGATATGATGACCGTGTCGAGGGACTTCCACGAGGTAGGCGTATCCAAGGTGCCGGTGCTCTCCCCCTCGATGCGGATATGGGTCACAGCGGGATTACGCCTTACGCTTATTTGCAGGTAATTTTGGCCACCATCGCTCACCACACTGGGTTGTGTCGTGCTGGCGTTGACCACCGTAGGATTTAAGCCGAGCGCATATTCGATC
The DNA here is from genome assembly GCA_044353465.1 of Rariglobus sp. Taxonomy (GTDB): domain Bacteria; phylum Verrucomicrobiota; class Verrucomicrobiia; order Opitutales; family Opitutaceae; genus Rariglobus. Next base: position 629 of record JBILBW010000217.1, read on the forward strand.
AAATTAGCCAAACCGTCGCCATCAGGATCCCCGCTAGCCGAAGTATCGGCCCCACTGGCGAAGGCGTACCCGGAAATCCAGGCATCATAGGGCTGCGGCGGCATGGCGTTGAGTAGTGGAACTAATTCAAAATCCGATAGGTTCGACGTGCAATTCACGTCGGACGAGCCGCTGCTGACAAACATGCCAATCTCCACGGTGGCGGGGAGTGAGGAGAGGGTATATGAGACTGCGTCGACAAAATCCACGCCGTTTTTTGAGGTGGCCAGCGTCACGAGGTCGTCCCTGCGCACCAGCCGCATCCAGCCGTCCTGCTCCCAGCTGTTGATATACTGATACTGATAGCTTGCTCGCGGAGTCTCTACGGGGTAAGGCGCCGCGTTGGCCGTGAGGCGGGCACTCGTCCAGTAGGTGGTGGTGGTGGTGGTGCTGGGAGCGGCGGCGAGCATGACGAACCTCGCTCCGGGTTCGGTGCTTTCACGCAGCATCAACCCAGCGCGCGGCTTGGCCCCACTCGTGGTGATGCCTTTGAAGCGGATCTTGGCTTGGAAATTCCCCGCGTAAGCGGTGGACTCGAACCAAAAGTTATCCGCCGTTCCTGCGATGCCGTTGCCTCTGCCAGAGATCGAGTAGTAACTCCCGGTGCGCACATTTGTGACGCCCCCCCAAGATGATGAGCCCACCATCGTGCCGCGCATGCCTTTGGGCTTCCACATCAGGTAAATTTTCCCATTCAAGTTGTCTTGTTTAAGCGAGAAAGCACCAAAATTGGCCGCCGGGCTCTTGTTGCAGTCGGACGTCACGCTTCCCAGTTTAAACTCTGCGTTCAAATTCGTCGCGGTGAGAACGACCCAGCTTTGGGGCGCGCTCCAGAATGGAGTGCTGAAATCAACCGTGCTCCCTGCCCGGTTGAGCACTACATCGACGACCGCCCCAGTTTGGACGGTAACAGAGTCCGCCTCGACTTTATCGTAGGCCGTGCCCTGGCTCGCGACCGCTGCGGTATTCGAGCCAAGTTCCCATTCCAAGCGGCTGGAGGCCGCATAGGTGAGGTTGTCGCTGAATCTCTGCGTGCCGAGACCGTCGCCCGGCGCATGCGTGCCGGAGAGGGTGGCAGGAATCGTGATGGTGCCACTGCCGGAGAGGCGGGCACCAGCATTCACGGCCAGCGCCGCCCCAGTGTTCAGGCTGCCGTTGACCTTCAGCGTGCCGGCGGAGACCTCAGTTGAACCGGTATGGGTCGGGCTGTTTACGATGGTCCAGGTGCCGGTGCCCGTTTTTTTGATAGTCAAGCCATCGCCGCTCACCTCGCCGCCCAACACGCCGTTGCCCACGCCCGTAAGGGTGAGCGTCGGCGATTTGGCATCAGCCACGATCGAAACTCTGCCGGTGAGGGTCAGCGTGGTGTTCGGCGTGGTGTTTTCGAGGGTGCCGCCGCTGCCCGCTCCGGCGGAAGCGATGCTGATGGCGCGATCGCTGGAGACGCTGGTACCGAAATATTGCAAAGTCGCAACGCCTGCAGGTCTGTTTTGGCCGAGCTGCACCGAATTGCCTTTACCGAGCGCACAGACCGCGCCGCTATCCGCGAGGGAAGACACGCGCAAGGTGCCGTCGAAGATGTAGGCGCCACCCGAGAAGCTGTTGGTCGAGTTTGCCAACGTCACTGTGCTGGTGTCCGTCTTGACGAGATGGCTGATTTGATCCCCGATCTTGCCATTAATCGCGACCGGGCTGGTGCCGCGCAGCACCAGTTGGCCCGAGCCCGTGATGGTTCCCGTGAGCGTCAGTTGGCCCGTACCGTTATTGTAAATCGCCCCGCCGATGCCACCCAGCACGAAGTTGCGGTTGGTGGAAGCCGCCAGGCCGCCGTAGCATAAGGCCGCCAAATCGTTGATGATGATCGAGCTGTTCCCCGTGGTGACTGGAGCGCCCAGTGCCGTCTTGCCTCCGCCCACGTCGGCGAGGCTATTTACCCAAAGCGTGCCTTCGTTGATGGTTGTGGGCCCGGTGTAGCTGTTCGCTCCGCTCAGGGTGAGCTTGCCGCCGCCGGATTTGGTCAGGCCATTGGTTCCGGCCACTACGCTGGAAATGGAGGCCGAGCAGGGTTTCGCCACGTTGACTTCGCCCTTGCTGCCCGTGAGCCGCAGCTCCCTGCCGCCACTCAGCGTCACGACGCCTGCCCCAAAAGTGAGGCTGTTGGCGGACTGGCTGCCCGCGAGCGTGACGGTGTAGGTGCCGGTGGCGTCCGACCCCGCGGAGAAATGAACATCGCTCCCGGAAACATAGCCGACGGTGGCGAGACTGCCCGTCGCGTTGGTGCTCCAGAAGGTGCCGCTGCCCCAGGTGCCGGCGGGCGTGGCGCCGCCCGCGCCGACCACCGGGCCATTGGCGTCCCAGTAAAGCGTCTGGGGCAAGGCGTTGAGCGGAGTTACCGTCAGCTGGAAGGTTTCGCTGATACTCTGCACGCCATCACTCACCGTCAGCGTAACGTTCGCCGTGCCACTCTGATTAGGCGCGGGTGTGAGCGTGACCGTGCATTTGCCGTCGCTCCCACTCAGCACGATGTTCTGATCGGGCAGCAGCGTGGTGTTCGACGACTTGCCACTCACCCTAAGCGAACC
>JBILBW010000218.1:0-3215 GCA_044353465.1 Rariglobus sp.
TGATCAGGCCCGCACCATCCGCATTCCGGTGCACATGATCGAGACCCTCAACAAGGTCATGCAGGTGCAAAAGCAGCTCCTGCAGGAGTTTGGCCATGAGCCGACACCCGAAGAGGTGGCCGATGAAATGAACCTGCCCGTCGAGCGCGTGCAGCAGATCATGAAGATGGCCCAGCAGCCGATCTCGCTCCAGTCTCCGGTCGGTGACGGCGACGACACCTCCTTCGGTGATTTTATCGAGGACAAGTCCGCCGAAAATCCCTACGACATGACGGCTTACTCCCTGCTTCGGGAAAAGATCATCGACGTGCTGGATTCCCTCACGGAGCGCGAGCGCCGCGTGCTTTCGCTGCGCTTCGGCTTGGTGGACGGTTACAGTCGCACGCTCGAAGAGGTCGGCAAGCAGTTTAAGGTTACCCGTGAGCGTATCCGCCAGATCGAAGCCAAAGCACTCCGTAAAATGCGCCACCCAACGCGCATTCGTCAGTTGCACGGCTTTTTCGACGCCGAGCAAATCGACAATGCGCAAAACCTTCTCAAGCAGGTTCAGGCGAACAAGCCCGTTATTCCGCAGAACCCCTAATTAACGCTTCCATGCTTAGATCCAGCGCTCTCACGCTGGCCTTCCTGCTACTGGCTGGCTGTGTTACTCGCGGGATAAAGATAGCCCCTGGGCATCCGGGGGCTTCGGCCAAGTCCGGTCATTTGAACGAGTTTGAGCCGAGTCCGTCTTTGATTTTGGGACGGATCATTGCTTTTGATGCCCAGCGCCGTTCGGTTTTCATTGAGATTGGTCCCTACAACGAGCTGCCAGCCGATTTTGCAACGCGTTTGCTGATTTCACGGAACGAGGCGCTTGCACCCACCGCCACGCTTCAGTCATCAGTTTATATTCGCGGACGAATTCTCGGCACGCGTCTGCTGTCGGGCAATCCCGATGTCGGCGACGAAGTGGTTTGGGCCCCCGCCGTACCGTGAAGTTATTTTCCCCCTTGCATCGAACCCTTACCAGACCAACCTTAAGTCCACTTTATGAATAGCCTCTATTTTCCCGTCGCCGCTTTTGGTTTAGGCGGAGGTGAACTCCTCGTCATCCTGTGCATCGCTTTGCTCCTCTTTGGCGGCAAGAAACTTCCCGACTTGGCCAAGGGGCTGGGTAAATCCATCCGGGAGTTTAAGAAAGCCGCCGCGGAAGGCGAAGAAGAGCCCGCTGACGCCTCAGATAAGAAGGTCACCGCCAAGCCTGAGTCATCCAAGACTCACGGGGCTAACTAAGAGCGGTTCTCTGCTTCCCCGCAAAACGCGCCCCCATATGTGGCGCGTTTTTTTGGGTCTGCTTGTTGGGCCGTCCTTGCCTAAACGTGCGACAAGTCGGCTCTGAATTGCCGCGTCTCACACTCAGCGACACACAGCGTATAGACTCTTTGTCGCTTACCCTCGCCGGCAAACCACCGCTGCGGGATGAACCGCGAGACCACCTTGGCCAGTCCGTCGAGCGAGTCCTGCCCGAGGTGCAGGGCCTAGGTCCGCCTCCGACTTCCCAACAACCGGTGCGAAAACCCTGGTGGAAAAGTGTTATTGCCCATGGGCTTACGAAAGCAAAAGCCACGAGTTAGTTAATTACTAAACATAGGCTTTAAAAATATTTTGGGGCGAATTTTTCTATGCTGCCTCTGCCTAATTTAGCGCCATTCGGGTCAGGCGGAAGCCGGCCAGCGATCGGTCGCTTTTTCTGGAGCGGCTGGGCTTGGTTGCGCTTTCTGGAGTTTGATAACAAGCGGTCCGATCACCCCTCGAATCAGCGCAGTCTGGTTGGATGAAATCGCGATTTTACGAACCTGCTTCCACGCGAGGTAGATAAAACCCTCCGCGCCGAGTTCCTCGCTTAAGGGCAATAACAGGAAAGCCCCCGGGCGGGCGGCGGCAGCCTGCATCCATTCGGGCAAATACGTGCGCAGAGCGGGGTCGGTGGTATCGTGAATGAGCACGGTTTCCCGCCGCGTGAGGCATACGCCGATCACGGTTCGTTCGCTTGGGGTCGATTCGATCTGGGTGCTAAGTAAAAGTTCCAACTCCCTGGTGGCTGAATGGAAACGAACATTGCGCCCGCCCTTGCCCCCGATAAAGAGAGCGCAGTGGTCGGCCTGCATCAGCTCCTGAATGATCGAAAGGGCCTCGTTCCAGGGATCTTCCGAACCGGAGGCTGCGGGCGCCCGGGTGACCGGTTCAATTTTAGCTTCAAATGCCGTGGATTGGGTCAGCGTGGCCGCCCAATCCTCTGCCGGCGCGGCGGCAACGGACACCACCGCCTGAATGGGCGCCGGCGGCGAGGCGGTTGGCGCGTCCGCTAGGCTTGCGGGCGGACTGACTGGCGCTACCTCGCCTCGGGGATCTTCACCGGCCACGGACGCCGCGACCGAAACCGCAGGGGCCGGGGCCGCCGCGCTGCTGGGTGGACCCGCGGGAATGGTCGGCTTCACGTGGGCAGCGATGCGGGCGAACATTTGGGTGGGGATAAAGCCACCTTGTTTCGAGAGTTGCCCGACCTGCTCATGGGTATGGTCTAGCGCAGGGTCGATCAACTCACACGCGGTGGGTAAAATGCGATCAAACCGTTTGGCCAAGGCGCGCGAATGGCGAATAAACCCATCGGTCCCGGATTTGGGCGAGAGGGCGAGCGCGGCTAACTGTGAACTGAACTCCGCGATAGCGAGTAGGCGCCCGTTTAACTGGCTGGCCACCCCGCCCATTGTTTCAGGCTGGCAATCCCTCAGCGTGTAAATCACCTCCTCGGACATCCGCATCGTCGCGACGACCTTGCGGCTGAGTTCCAACGGGGTCAGGCCGAACATGCTCCGATAAGCCACTTCGACCGTCATTTTCTCGGTCCGTCGCTCCGCCTCGCGGCAATGCTCCAGCGAGATGGCCGGCAGCAGGACCGGCCCCAGATTACGCAGGATACTGCAGGCGAAAAGTAATTCCGGATCGGCATAGCCGAGGTTGTTGGCACACGAACGGGCGATCAACCCGGCGCACAGGGCCTGAGCCGCCGCCGCCCGTTGCTCGCTGCTGTTGGGCGCCCCCGCCGCGTTTTCCATCAGCATCATGGACAAGGCGACCTTGCGCACCTTGGGCAACCCCAGCTGGTGGATCGCATAACCGATGTTGGTGTTGCGCGAGATGCCGGGGTTGTGCTGCAAGGTGTTGGCTGCGGC
>JBILBW010000016.1:0-31854 GCA_044353465.1 Rariglobus sp.
TCGGTGAGGCGTGAGGCGGTGATGGCTTGGGCGATTTCCAGCGGCATGAAGTAGAGGGGTGTTAGCCGGAGCAACCCAGGCGCTCAATCCCGAACATGGAGCAATGGGCCTTCCGCAGCGGCCTGCCCCGCCGCCGTCACCCCACCGGAGTAGTGAAATTATCCAAAATTACAAATGCCTCTAAGCCGCATCCCCCACTTTGGCCGGCGCCCCCACCGAAGCGGGTCTTCCCCGGACCCCACGCCGGCACCGCCCCCACTTGCGTCCGGACGTCCGCCACCGCCCGGAAAGACGACTGCCGCCACGGCCAGAAATCCCCAGGCGCAAGGAACGCTTCGCTTCGGCCGGTTCATCCCGGGAGCGTTCCGCCCGTGCCACTTGAACCCGTTGAAGCCTTCGGGTGTCAATCCGGGGAAGCCGTGCCTCGCGGCAACAACCCATGAACCCCAGCAGTAAGCCAACCCGCAGCTCGCTTGAACTGCATCTGTCGGCCCCCCGTTTTTGCAAATACAGGAGTTTAACTTAATTCAGGGCCGGGCGTGCCGATACACACCTACCGTTTTACGCTTTCACCACCCAAAGTAGACTCATGATTTGTTGCCACCCCCCCATTCCTGCAACGGAGCTTCATGCTGTCGCTGGAAAACTACACGCCTCATCTCGTATCGGGCATAAATTACATGATCTTTTGCTGGATCGGGGCGCAGGGCTCACGTCCATCGCCAAGTTGGTCAAGTTGGATCCGTCGCTGTGCTCCCGCGTCATAACCACCAGTAATTCCCAGGCGTTTCGTCGCGGCGAGCCCGCGGAGTCGATTGATGCCGCTCTTTTGCGCCTAGGCCTTGGGAATGTTAGCCGCGTTTTAGGGCCGGCGATTTCAAACGAGGTTTTTAGCGATGGGATTCCGATTTACGGCATCAGTTATGCGGAGTTGAACAAGAATCTGGTGGCAACAGCGGTCGCGATTAAGGTTTTTTCCCGCACCACGCACGACGACGAGCGGGTGGGCTACACCTTGGGGTTAATGCGTTCACTGGGCCGGCTCATTCTGAACGAGTGGGCCGAGGAGACCCCGACCTTCCTGGCGACGCTTCCCCCGTTGCAGACTCATGACCACGCGCAAACCGCACGTTGGGAAACGGAAAACTTTGGTTGGACGAGTGCACAGGTCACTTCGCTCATTTTCGCCCATTGGTGGTTTGCAGCCGACTTGTGTGAGGCGGTTCGCGGCCACATGGATTCGCAGCCGGAAGAGCACCTCCCGGCCCTTCTTCACGCCACCTGTTGGGGGGTCAGCCAAATCGGCTACGGGCTGACCTGCGAAACTGGCGCGTGGAACCTAACCGATAGCGTCCTTGAAAAAAGCGAGCTCTCCGAGGCGAAGATTTTAGCGACCATCAAAACCCTGCTTCCCGAAATCGAAAAAACCATCGCGGCATTGGGCTTGGATTAACCCCAATGCCATTAAGGAAAGCGGACGGGGTCTTCGAGGTTTTCAGGGGGTGGCGAGGGAGAAGACCAGGCCGTTCGGCAGGGCTCACAGGGAGCACGGAGCGCCGCCACAGAGCAGCAAACCAGGGAGTCCGCGTAGACTTCGCCGGTTCAAATGCCGCAGATCTCCCCTCCACCTGGTTTCCGGTCTCGCAGCCCGCTGGAGACATCGAGGAACCTGATCATGGCTGTGCCGGTGTTGGTTTCCTGCCCGCTGGGATGACCGCGCGCTCCTGCTCCCGCCGCCGTTTTTCCCGGCCCAGGAGCTAATCGCCCCATCGGTAGCAGAGGAAAGGAACGCCGAGCTCCAGCTCTGGGCCAAACGAGGTGCGTAGCAGCAGTCGCGCTGGTGCGGATTGCCCCCCTCTGGTTGGGCTTCGCAGGCTTCACTTATAGCGATCGTAACCCAAAGGACACCTTCTCGTAACCCGCTCGCCTCAAGCCTGTAACAAGTACCAACTATAAACAGGGCGCTCCCTTTCATCAACACCATGAATCCACGCGCATCATTGATCTTCGCCGCTGCCCTGGCCTCCGCCTCGGCTGCGTTTGCCCAATACACCGGCCCGAGCTCCTCGGCCTCACCCTACATTCAAACCACCGCTCCCGGCTGGTCCGCCACCTCGATTTTGACCGTGGGCGACTCGGCCGGCGGCTACAAAATGGTCGGTATTCCCGACGGTCTCGGCGCCTACGACAATGGTAACGGCACCTTCACCCTGCTCATGAACCATGAACTGGCCAGCACCTCTGGAGTTGTCCGCGCTCACGGTGCGGCTGGAGCCTTCGTGTCGGAATGGGTGATCAACAAATCCAACTTCTCGGTCCTTTCCGGCGGCGACCTGATCAAAACCGTTTACGACTGGAATACCTCCACGCAGGCCTCCAACGCCTCGACCAGCACGATTGCCTTCAACCGCTTCTGCTCGTCCGACCTCGCCAGCACCTCCGCTTTTTACAACGCCGCCACCGGTCTTGGCACGCAAACCCGCATCCTCCTCAATGGCGAGGAGGGCGGCGCCAGCGGCCGCGCCGTGGCCACAGTGGCAACTGGCACCGACAAAGGTAACAGCTACATTCTCGGCAAGTTTAACCTCGCCACCAACGGCTCCGGCAGCACTTCGGTCGGTGCCTGGGAAAACCTCCTTGCCAATCCCCACGCCCAGAACAAAACGGTGATTATTGGCAACAATGACGGGGGCACCGGTATCATGAACAACGCCCTCGGCGTTTACGTCGGCACCAAGACCAACACCGGCACCGAGGCCGACAAAGCCGGCCTCACCAACGGCACGATCAAGTTCGTCAACGTCGCCGGCAACGCTGCCGAAATCACCGACACGACCACCCGCGCCACCGGCATCACCAGCGGTACCGCCTTCACCCTCAGCGCTACCGCCAGCACCACCTTCTCCCGCCCCGAGGACGGCGTTTGGGATGTCAACAACGCCAACAAGTTCTACTTCGTCACCACCGACCGCCTCGACCAGGTGGCCGACGGTGTTGGCACCCAAGTTGGCCGTAGCCGCCTGTGGAGCCTGAACTTCTCCGACATCACCAATCCCGATGCCGGCGGTACCATCAGCAAGCTCCTCGAAGGCACCGAAGGCCAAAACATGTTCGATAACATGACCATCTCGATGGACGGCCTGAGCCTCATCCTCCAAGAAGACGTCGGTAATGCCGCCCATAATGGTAAGGTCTGGAATTACGACATCGCCACCGGCAACCTGACGCAAATCGCCAAACACGATGCCTCCCGTTTTGGTGACATCGGCGTAGCCGCATCGTCTCCGTTAACCCAAGACGAGGAAACCTCAGGCGTTATCGACGTCTCCGATATCATCGGCGGCACCTCCAAGACCTTCCTCCTGGTCGACCAAGCCCACTACGCAATCACGGGAGAACTGGTCGAAGGCGGGCAGCTCCTTGCCGTGCAGTACAACACCTCGGCCATCCCCGAGCCCTCGACCTACGCTGCGATCGCCGGCGCACTCGGCCTTGGCCTGGCGGCCTACCGTCGCCGCCGTCGCGCCTAAACCGTAACTGCCTCCATCCCAGCCAGCACCGGATCAGCTAAAAAAGCCGCCGGTACTGGCTCCTCATCCCCCGCGCGCGCCTGCGCACGGGGGATTTTTTTCGCCTCGGCGCCATTGCGGCGAGCCAACCCCGCACGGAGCGCCCGCGCTTACTTCACGCCCGCGCACAGCGGCACGCTGAAGGAAAACGTCGTCCCCTGCCCCAGCTCGCTCTCCACCCACACCCGGCCCCCGTGCAGTTGCACAATGTGCTTCACAATCGACAGCCCCAAACCCGTCCCGCCCGTCTCCCGCGAGCGCCCCTTGTCCACCCGGTAAAACCGCTCGAACAGGTGCGGCAAATCCTCGGCCGGAATCCCCGGGCCGTTGTCGCCCAGACTGACCACCACGTCGTCGTCATTCAGCACCCGCGCCGCCAACTGGATGCGCGAGCCCTTCGGCGTGTACTTGAGCGCGTTGTCCAACAGGTTTTCCACCACCTGGGAAAACTTGAGCGGATCAAGGGGCACCGCCCCCAGCGCCGGCACCGCCTCGGCGCTCAACTCCAGCCGGTGCGCGGCGGCGGCGGGTCGCGCCTGATAGTCCTCGATAATCGTCGCCAACAGCCCGGGCAAATCCACCACCTCGCGCTTCAAGCCCGGGTTGATCGACTCCAGGCGCGACAGCACCAGCAGGTCTTCGAGCAGCGAATTGAGCCGCTCGGTGTGGCGCTGGATGGTTTTAAGAAAACGCTCGCGATCATCCGCCGGGATCTCGGCGTGGCCGTCGACCAGGGTTTCGACGTAGCCCTTGATCACGCTCAGCGGGGTGCGCAGCTCGTGGGACACATTGGCGACGAAATCTTTGCGCACCGCCTCGAGCTTCTTCTGCTTGGTGATGTCGTGGAGCACGAAGATCGTCCAGAAGGAGCGCGACTGCGCCTGGTTCTGGATCGTCGAGCCGGTGACTTCCAACCAGGTGGTGCGGCCGGCCTCGATGAACTCCACCTCCTGCTGCGGTTGGGCCCGCCCGCGGCGGACCGCCTCCACGTAGGTCAAAAAAGTCGCGCTGTGCAGAACCAGTTCGAGGCGGTGGCCGATGATTTGGTGGGCCGGCCGCGGGGAGATCGCCTGAATGGCTTTGTTGGCCAGCAGGATGGTGTTGTTGGCATCCACGATGAGCACGCCCTCCTGCAGGCTGCCCAGGGTGGCTTCGAGCTGGGCGAGCTGGCCGGTGCGCTGCTGCTGCAACTGGTTAAACTCGTTGATGAATTCGTTGCTCGCGCGCCGCAGCCGCTCCCAGGCCGTGCCGGCCGACCCGGGCAGGTCCTCGCTCAACAGCGGCTGCTTGCGGAAAATCGCCTGCTCAAGGGCCTGCACGGCCTGGCGATGCGAACCGATCTTCAGCCAGGTAAACCCCAGCGCGAGGGCGAGAAGGACAATGATGACAACTAGCATGAGTGACGAAGCGTGGGTGGGCGGGCGGGACGAAAGGATTCATGCGGGGCCACTTGTCGGTGGGCAAGGCCAGGGTGCCCCCGGGTCCTTTGGCCAAGGTTGGCCCACCTGACCTTCAGCGGCGTAGCGCAGCCTTCCAGTGGGCTCTCCGGGCGGCACAGTTACGGCCAAACTCCGGAGGCAGGACGGAAGCCTGCGCAACGCGGGACTTAGGGGCCAGGCTCCCGGCGCTCGGCAATGCGGTAACCGACCCCGCGCACCGTCTCGATCCAGTCGGCCTCGGTGCCGAGCTTTTCCCTCAGCCGGCGCACGTGGGTATCGACGGTGCGCGTCTCGATCTCGGTTTCGTAGTTCCACACGTTGAGCAAGAGGTGCTCGCGGGTCTGCACCCGGCCGCGGCGCTCCACCAGCAGTTTTAACAAATTAAACTCCGTCGCGGTCAGCACGAGGGGCTGGCCGTGCAGTTCGACGGCGTGGCGCTCGGTATCGACCACGATCGCGCCCACCTCCAGGCGCTTGAGCACGGCCGGGGCGGATTCGCTCAGGCGCCGCAAAATCGTCTGCACCCGCAGCACCAGTTCCTTCGTGCTAAACGGCTTGCAAATGTAGTCATCGGCCCCGGTTTCCAGTCCCTGAATGCGGTCGTTTTCCTCGGCCTTGGCGGTGAGGAAAATCACCGGGACTTTTAGTAACTGCGGGTCGGCGCGCAGCAGGCGGCAAATCTGGATGCCGTTGAGCTCGGGCATCATCACGTCGAGGATGACCAGATCGGGCAGGAAGGTGCGGGCGATGTTCAGGCTGCGATTGGGGTCGTTGACGACTTCGACCTGATAGCCCTTGGCCTTGAGGTGGTAGGCGACCAGCGCGCTGACATCGGACTCATCGTCCACCACGAGGATTTTTTGCGGATTGGGAACGACCATAACGATGGAATTAGATTTAGCCGAAGCGGCGGCCGGCTCCCAGAGAATTTAACCTGCGTTGCACAAACGTCACACCGCCCGCCCAGTCACTCGGCCGGAGCCGGCCCCGGGTTTGCGGGCGGCTCTACCGCCTCCTTGAAAAACGATTTGCCGCGGGCTGGAGGATGCGGACAAAAAAACTGGCCCGGCGTGATTCCGCGATTGGCGCGGGCGCCGGAAGCGGGCTAATCGACCGAATGGGGCGCACCCCTTCGCCGCCAGACCCAAAACTTTTTACCATTCGGACGGAAGTTTCCGGTAACCTTTTTGCTCCGGACGCGTAAATCGTACGAAACTCCATGCCCATCGCACCCGCCAACGCCACGCCCCTCCCCACCCGGGAACAGTTGCGCCAGTCCTTCGATGGGATCGTCCAGACACACGCCGCGGGACTGATTCGGTTCCTCGCCCGCTACACCGCAGACGCCCACGCGGCGGAGGATCTGGCGCAAGAGGCGTTTGTGCGCGCCTGGCAAAAGCTGGACCGCTTCGACGACCGCCGCCCGTTCGCGCCGTGGCTGTTCACCCTTGCCGCCAACCTCGGGCGCGACTTCTTACGCCGGCGTAACCAAGCGCGCGAAACCGCGGCGGACGACGCGGAGGAGGCCATCGATCCCGCCACCCCGCCCGACTTTGCGCTGCTCGGCAGCGAACGGCGCGATCACCTGGAGGCGCGCATCCTCGCTTTACCTGCGGGACTGCGGGAGCCGTTACTGCTCCACTACGAACACGACTGGCCGATGGCCGCCGTCGCCGCCCACCTCGGAATTGAGGAAGGGGCAGTCAAAACCCGCCTTCACCGGGCCCGCCGCCTTCTTCACTGCCAGCTCCACCATCCCGATCACCTATGAATACCCCCGAACCACTCATTCCGGAGGATTACCTGATCAATCACCTCCGCACTCCGGCCACGGTTGCCCCATCGCTTGCCTGGCAACAGGTCCTCACCGCCCGCCTGCGCCTGGCCGAAACTCAACGCCAACGACGACGCTGGCGACTCCGCGCGGGGGCCGCCGCGCTCCTTTCCCTCGGTGTCGGCCTGGTTATGCAGCGGGGCCTGGCGCGGTTAACCGAATCCTTTCCCTCTCCCATCGACCTGATCCTTGACGGCCTCGCCCAGGCAAGCGCCGGGGTTCATATCCCGGCACCGAGCATCCTCCTGGACAACCTCAACAACCTGGTGAGCCAGCCGCTCTTTTACCTAGTTCTCGCCGGTCTCCTCCTACTCGAGGTGACCTCATTTTTCATTCTCCAACCCAGCAACTCAGACCACCCATGATTCCTCGGCTATTCCTTTTACTTATCCTCATAGCGAGCCCCTGGACCGCACATGCCGCCCCCGACAAGACCCCTTTGGCGCAAATCTGGCTGCAAGAAGCCAAGGACCTCACCGATGCGAAAGTGATCGCAGCGGACGAGTCGGTAACGGTGGACGAAATATCATATAAAGATCACGTCGTTTACGGCACCCTGAATGGCCCGATGATATTAATCGGAGCAGATCTCTATGTCGTGGGTCAGGCCACTGGGAGGATCCTCGTGATCGGCGGCAACGTCACCGTGCTCGGCGAGGCCCATAACAATGTCACCGTCATCGGTGGTTCAACCCGAGTTGCCGGAACGATCTACGGCAAAACTCGCATGTTGGGCGGCAAGCTGATCGTCGATGAACAGGGTGTCGTCCAGGAAAAAAACGTAGAAAAAGGCCGTACGTGGCACTTCAAATTCTCGAGTCAGGGTGAGGATTGTGAAGAGGAGGATGAAAACAGCGGTCCGGCGTCGTCCGATTGCTCGACCGGCGCTGCTTGGTTTTCGTCGGCTAAACTGTGGGTGGTCTTAGTGCTGATGGTGTGCTGGGCGGCCACCTCGAACTTGATGGTCGTGTTCGCACCTCGCGCGCTCGATCAGGCAGCGCGCTTGTTCACCCGCTCCCCCGGGCGTGTCTGGATAGTGGGTATCGCCTTCTGGACGGTCTTTGCGCCGGCCAGCATTTTAGCCCTAATCCTGTGCTTTTTGATCATCGGCATCCCGTTGCTTGGCGGGCTGACCTTAATCTTTTTCGCCGTGCGCTGGTTCGGGCTGGCCGCCCTGATCCTCTGGCTCGGTCGGCGTCTTTGGCTGGCGCTCCGCGGCCGCGAACCCTCCCTGCCGGCGGCGTTGATGATCGGCCTGCTGGCCCTGGGACTGCTCCACCTGGTGCCGATGATCGGCTTAATCCTCTGGCTTGTGCTGATGATTCCGGTGGCCGGCGTAGCAGTCCTGTGGCTGATTGAATCCCGGTCCAGTCAACCGCCCGCCCCCGCCCCGACCGTTCGGACGGAAAGCCCGGCTGCGCCCCCGACCGAAATCTAGACGCCTGGTAAGTCAGACCCGTTCGCACTCAGAGAAACACAAACGAACCGCGTTAACCGCTTAGCGCCTCCAATGGACGTTACAGAAATAAACCTTTGGCACCCGGGAATGAGGGTTTCTTGGTGGTGCAAAGCCAGTGAATGGATCCCCAGTGGGCGAGGCGCTATTGAACCGAGAAACGGCAGGTGGAATTAACCGCAAAATTTCCCGGATCGAACCGGACTCCGTCGTCCCGCTACGCGCTTTCGAGCCTCGCCCACGCAACGCATCAATAATTACAGATGGCCCCAATAGATTGAGTTGCGCATAGCGTTTTGCCGAGTGGAAAGCCACCCGCAGGGTGAGCGCACCGAGCCCTGTAAGTAATTATTAATTAATGCTTACCGGTGAAATCTGTGGTTCTAATGCCGGATTTAGGATGAAAGAAACAATCCAGTTCAATATCGATAGATCATTGGCGCGCTGGGTTTTATCGGTGCCCGCAGCGGTCGATCCTACAAAAGGGCACCTCTCTCACCGGTATTTCCGCCCGACCTACCCGGAAAAGTCTAACCTGTTGGGTTAGACTTTTCTGCTCGTACGTTCGCCCCCTGACTCGCCAAGTGCCGGCCGAAGCCGCGCATCACCACCAGGTGGGCCAAAGCCTGGGTCAGGTTGTAGAAATACCACGGCAGGGTGGGCGAAAAGTCGTGGATCGCCGCCAACACACACGTGCGGTTAAGCATTTCGCGAAACTCCAGCCGGCCTTTTTTATTGTTCTTGGTCCGCGCCAGCAGACCGCCGGTGATGTAGAACAGCACCCGGTCATCGGTGCTGCGGGACGGGGAATAGGTCAGCTCCAGCAACAGCACCCACTGCGAGCCGAGGTAAAAGCGGCAGCGTCCGTCTCCGTGCACCGTGCACTTGATAAACGGCCAGACGAAGCGGGGTAACCAGCGGTAATACTCCTCCGCCACCCAACGCGCGGAAACCCCCGGCGGCAAGGGCAGGCGCTGGACCGAGCGCACCCGTTTGGCTGCGCGCATCTCCAGCTCGTCGCGGGGCCTGAGCGCTTCCAGCCGGGGCCGAATCAACCGGCGGTTGGCGTCGACCGACTGCCGCAACGCCTCGTCAAAACTCATCGCCCCGACTTTCAAATAGGCCAGCAACCGGTTGGGGCGGGCCACCATGTCATGCTTCAAACTCTCCACCAACGGGTTAACCAGGGCTGGCGCGGCCCCGGTGATCCACGCCACCCAAAACTTAGATAACCAGGTGGGTAAAAACCGGACCTCCACCATGCGCGGGGAGCGGCCGAGGAGGCGGGCGGTTTTCTCCAGTAATTGGCGGTAAGTCATTACGTCGGGCCCGCCGATGTCGTAGCTACCATCAAAGTAACTCGGGTCGCCGAGCACCCGGTCGATCGCCCGCACCACCTCCTGAATGGCCACCGGCTGCATGCGCGAGCGCACCCAGGAGGGCAGCACCATCAACGGCAGGCGGTGAACTAGATTGATCAGAATGCGCAACGAAGACCCCCCCGGCCCGACCACCAGACCGGCGCGCAGGGCGGTGACCGGGGTGGCTCCGGCCGCCAACGCCTGCTCCACCTCGAGCCGGCTGGCGAGGTGGCGCGACAGCGTCACCTCGGGGGGAATCAACCCTCCCAGGTAGACGATTTGTTTGACCCCGTGCAGGCGGGCCGCCCGGGCAAAGTTATCCGCCAAAATCAAATCGAGGTCGACAAAGGTCCCCTGGGTCAGTCGCGAGGAGGGGAGCATCGAGTGCACCAGATAGAGCGCGTAATCGGCTCCCTCGAGCGCCGCCTCGGTTTCCAGGAGAGAAAACAAATCACACTGCCGCCATTCCACCCCGGGCGTGACCGGACCGGGGGCGGCGTGGGCCAGCGAGCGGGTCAACGCCACCACCCGAAACCGCTTGGCCAGCTGCACGCAGATCACTTGGCCAACAAAGCCGCTGGCCCCGGCGACCACCACGGTGGGGAGGGTTTCTTGATGCATACTATTGTTAAATAATGAGTTAACCTAAAACCGGCGACCTTGCAACGGCTCCAGCGGGAATGCCCCTAAATTATCGGCCACAAAAAAGCCAAATGACACAAAAATATCCTAACGCGGGCAGCTGCCTAAACGGGTAAAAAATCGTTACGAAGGGTTTGGCCGCAAGGCCCCTCGCCTCTAAAAGGCGCGCAGGCGTCCAGTCTGTCCGGCTGCGCGACCGGGTATAACGGTCGCAGAGCCGACGGGAAGGCTGCGCGACTTTCCGGCCGGTTTTTTTACTTTGGTCGCAGCGACCGGGCCTTGAAGGCAGTCCCAGTCAAGGGCGCGGATCCAATCAGGCCAGTTTTGCCGCGCAAGAACGCCAAGGGTGCAAAGATCAAGCCCTGGAGTGCGATGCGATCGCAGGGTTCTTTTACGGTAAAAGGTCAGAGGACGGGAGAGGTAAGATATCCGGGTTGAAGGGCGCGGCCGCTTCGACCGCCCTCCCCTCCCCCACCCCTAACCGCCGGCCCCCCTACCCTCAGCGCCCACCCTTCCCTGCGGCGATCAAGACCATGAGCGTGCTGATGTCCGCCGGGTTCACCCCACTGATCCGGCTCGCTTGGCCGAGCGTGTAGGGGCGGATTTCGGCCAACTTCAGGGCGCTTTCCTTGCGCAGCCCGCGCACCTGGGCGTAGTCGAGGCTCGGGGGGATTTTAATCTTTTCGATTTCACTGAGCTTCGCGATTTGGCGCTCCTCGCGGGCCAGATAACCCTGGTGGCTCACCCGATAGAGCACCTCCTGCTGCAACCCCTCCGGTTCGGCCAAAAATGCCGCCGGTAAAACGGGCATGCTTTCCAGCGGCCCGGTCACCGCGCGGCGGATGGAGTCGCCGAAACTCCCCTGCCCTGCCGGAGCTTTGGTCGCCTCCAAAAAGCCGATCCAATGCTCGGTTTGCCGTTTGCCCGCCTGCATCCGCGCCAGGCGCGAGGCCGACACCAACCCGTGGGTTTGCGCATGGTGCTGGAGCCGCAGCTCGGCGCTGCCGTGGTTAAACAACAAGCGGTACTCCGCCCGGCTGGTGAACATCCGGTACGGCTCATGGGTCCCCTTGGTCACCAGATCATCGATCAGGACGCCGATGTACCCCTCATGCCGGCCAATGACCAGCGGCGGCAGCTGGCGCACCTTGTTGACCGCGTTGACCCCCGCCACCAGGCCCTGGGAGGCGGCCTCCTCGTAGCCGGACGTACCGTTGATCTGGCCGGCGAAGAACAAATTTTCGACCTTCTTGGACTCCAGCGAGGCAAACAACTGGGTCGGCGGGGCGAAATCGTACTCCACCGCGTACGCCGGACGAAGGATCTGGGCATGCTCAAGCCCCGGAATGCTATGAACCATTTGCACCTGGACATCGAAGGGCAAGGAGGTGGACAGGCCGTTGACGTAATACTCGTTGGTCGAACGCCCCTCGGGCTCCAAATAAAGCAAGTGGCGGGGCTTGTCGGCGAACCGCACAAACTTGTCCTCGATGCTCGGGCAATAGCGCGGGCCGACCCCCTCGATCTCGCCCGAATACATCGCGGACAGGTGAAGATTGTCGCGGACCAGTTGGGCGGTGGTCGCGGTGGTGTGGGTCAGCCAGCACGAGACCTGGTTGGTGTCGTGGGCCCAGCCGAGGCGCTTTTCCCCGGTCTGTTCCACGTGGAACAGATCCTCGGGATCCCGGCTATCGTAAAAGGCGAAGCGGGTGGGGGCCTCCGATCCGCGCTGTTCCTCCATTTTCGTAAAATCGAGGCTGCGGCCGAGGAGGCGGGGAGGGGTCCCGGTTTTCAGCCGGCGCAGCTCGATTCCGGCCTCCAAAAAGCTCGCGGAGAGGGTTTTCGCGGAAAAATCCCCCAGGCGGCCTCCCTCGTTCTTGTTTTGCCCGATGTGCATCAGCCCGCGTAGGAACGTCCCGGTCGTTACAACCACGGTTTTCCCCGAAAACTCGATGTCGAGGTTGGTCCGCACCCCGGTGACCGCCTGGTCGCTGTAGATCAGCCCGGTCACGGTGGCCTGGAAAACCTGCAGGTTCGGCTGCAACTCCAGGGTGTGCTTGAGGCGAAACTGGTAGGCTTTTTTGTCGCACTGGGCCCGAGGCGACTGCACCGCCGGGCCCTTGGACTCATTGAGGAGGCGAAACTGGATGGCCGTGAGGTCGGTATTGAGGCCCATTTCCCCGCCGAGCGCGTCGATTTCACGAACCATCTGGCCCTTGGCCTGGCCACCAATGGCCGGATTGCAGCTCATTTGAGCAACCGTATCGATGTTGCCAGTCAGCAGCAGGGTGGAGGCCCCCATGCGGGCGGCAGCCAGCGCGGCTTCGCAGCCGGCATGGCCGGCGCCGCAAACGATCACGTCAAAGGGAGTGGAGTTGAAAATCATGGCTGTCGGTAGGGAACCACTAATGAACACTTACAGGCACTAATGAAGACAGAAAGGCGGGAGCCGAAGGGCGTTAATTCCAAGCCGGCTCGTTGCGATTTTCTGGCACCCAATAGCAATCAAACCGGTTCGGGCCGCAGGGACGCAGTCACCCGACCCGCTGGCCTCACTTCCCGATACAAAAGGTCTTAAAGAGGTGATCCAGCATCCGCTCGTTATCGATTTTACCAGCAATTTCCCCGAGCGCATCGAGCGCCCCGCGCAGGTCGCTGGCGAGTAATTCCACCGGACCGAAAACCGCAAGCTGTTGATTAGCAGAATTTAGAGATTCACTCGCGCGGCGCAGGGCATCCGCATGCCGGGCATTGACGGCAATCACCTCCTCACCCCGATCCAACCGAAAAGCATCGGCCAAACGGACCACCTCGACGGTCAACGCCTCCAGCCCGGCGCGCGTCAAGGCGGAGACCGCCAGAACAGGCAGATCGGTCCGGGGCAGGGCAGGGGAGCACCGGGCGGCGCCTCCCGGGACAACCAAATCGGACTTATTGAGCAGCACCACCGTGTTGGCCGGAGTCAACCGGGCGGCGACCTCCGGGGGCAGGGGAGGACAGGGGCGGGTGGCGTCCAAAACCCAGAGGAACAAATCGGCCTCGGCAGCCCGCTCCAGGGTTTTGGCCATGCCGAGCTTCTCCAGCGGGGCGGGGTTGGGGTTGAGGCCGGCGGTGTCGATCAGCCGCAGCCAGTGCGGCCCGAGCGGGATGCGCTCCTCGATAAAATCCCGGGTCGTGCCCGGCTCGGCGCTGACCAGGGCCCGCTCGTGGCCGACCATGGCGTTGAGCAGGCTGCTCTTGCCCGCGTTGGGCTCGCCGAGAATGACCGTGCGGATGCCCGCGCGCAGCAGCTCGCCGTAATGCTGGGTGGCCAAGAGCCGCGACGTTCCACGTAGAACACTGGCCAGTTCCGCCGCTACCAGCCGGCGGTCCTCGGCCGGCAGGTCCTCGTCGGGGAAGTCGATGTAGGCCTCGATCCGCGCCAGGACCAAAAGAAGGGCTTCGGTCAACTCGCCGAGGTGCCGGCCGAGGCTGCCGCGCAGCTGCTGCTGGGCGGCGGCCAGGGCCCGCTCGCTGCGGGCATGGATCAGATCCATGACCGCTTCGGCCTGGCTGAGATCCATCCGCCCGCCGAGAAAGGCGCGGCGGGTGAACTCGCCCGCCTCCGCGGCCCGGCACCCGCGCACCAGCAAATCCTTGAGAATTGCTTGGGCGATGAAGGGATTACCGTGGCAGGAGATCTCAAGGGAATCCTCGCCGGTGTAGGAGCGGGGGGCTGGGAAAAAGGTCACCACCACGTCGTCGAGCAATTGGCCGGACTGGTCGCGGTAATCGGCGTGGCGGGCCCGCCGGGCGGGGAGGGGACTGGGGCCGAAAAGCGCAGCCGCCAGCGCGGCGCATTCCGGGCCGCTGGCCCGGACGACGGCGAGGGCGGCGGTACCCACCGGGGTGGCTAGGGCGGCAATGGTGTCGGTCGATCGGGTCATGGCGCCCACCAAAACTGCCCTCCGGCAAAGCGCAAAACAAAGCGGCCCCGCCAGCACTCCCCCGGGCAGATCCGCCGGGGCGCGAATGCGGAGCTCCGGGGCGCTTCGCCGAGGGCTTCGGCCCGCGCTGGAGTTAACCCCAACCCGCGAACTGACCACACCCGTGCTGCCCCGGGTTCGATGGGGGCGCGCACCGGCGGCCGGGGCGGAGCCTCACCCGCAGATCGGAGCCGCCCGCGCTTACCGCGTCTAAACCCGGGCCACCCTCCGGTATTCAGTCGGATGCCTCGGGTCCGGCGCTGGTCGGAGTCGGAGCCTAAGCCAGGCGGAAAACCGCCGGCTGCGGTTTAAGTTTTTCCGGGGTGCGCCGTTAAGCAATTGCCGCTCCTCTGGTTTGGCACTCACCTCAGCCACCCCATACCGATGCAACTCCTGCAGTCCCTGCTCTCGTCTCATGGCCATTGGCGCGACCTTTCCGGCGAGCTCGATCCCCGCGAGGCCGGTTTGGTGCTGGTGTTTGGCCTGCGTAAACCCTTGGCCGAACCGGCGGCGCTCCTCAGCCTGCGCGCCCGCTTTCCCGTCGCCCGCCTGGTGCTGACCTCGACCGCGGGCAACTTCGCCGATATCCAGCTGGAGGACGGCGAGTTGGTCTGCACCGCCCTGAAGTTTTCCACCGCCACCGTGCGCACCGCCGCCGCCCAACTCACCCCGGCAATCGACCTGCGCAACCTATGCCGCGGCCTCGCGGACGAACTCGCCGGCGAAGGCCTGCGACACGTGCTCCTGTTTTCCGACGGCAGCCTGGTCAACGGCACCGTCCTGAGCGAAGCCTTGAACTCCTGCCTGCCCGCCGGAGTCACCCTGAGCGGCGGCCTGGCCGGGGACGGTACCGATTTCGCGCAAACCGCCGTCGGGTTGGACGCCGCGCCTGGCCCCGGCTGGATCGTGGCGGTGGGCCTTTATGGCGCCAGCCTGCGGCTGAGCTTTGGCAGCGCCGGGGGTTGGTCGAGCTTCGGCCCGGCTCGCCTGGTCACGGCTGCCAAGGACAACGTCCTGCGGCAGCTGGACAACCGCCCGGCCCTGGAAATTTACAAAACCTACCTCGGCCCCGAAGCCGCCGCCCTGCCCGCCGCCGCCCTGCGCTTCCCCCTCTGCCTGCAGCTACCCGGGGAGGACAACGCCATCGTCCGCACCATCTTATCGATCGACGAGGGGGCCGGAACCATGACCTTTGCCGGCAACCTGCCCGTCGGCGCGACCGTGCGGCTGATGCGCGCCTCGCAGGAGGATTTGATCACCGGGGCCGAGGACGCGGCCAGCCGGGCCGCCCTGCCGGCTTCGGCCAGCCTGGTCTTGTGCGTGAGCTGCGTGGGCCGCCGGATCGTGCTCGGCCACCGCACCGAGGAGGAACTTGAGGGCGTGCGGGCGGCCATCGGCCCGGACCCCATCCTGACCGGGTTTTACTCCTACGGCGAACTGGCGCCCTCCGGCCAGGGCGGCTCCTGCCAGTTGCACAACCAAACGATGACCGTCACCCATATCACCGAGTTGGACGCATGAGTCTGCACCCCCTGCTCATTCGCCAGTTAAGACGCACCTTTGGCGGCCCCGACGAGGTGCCGCCCGGGCTTGAGCGTTTTCTCGACCAGGTCTCGGCCTCCTATCAGCAGTTCGACCAGGATCGTAAACTGACCGAGCATGCCATGGCGGTAAGCTCTACCGAGCTGGCCACGGCCAACGCCGGCCTGCACGCCCAAAACCAGCGCCACGAAGCCGTGCTAGCCCGCCTGCACCAAACCCTCCAGCGCCTGCACCCGGACAGCACCGGCGAGGCGGCCGGCGAGGATTTGTTGGGCGTGGCCGAGGCGATTGAGCGGCTGGTGACCGAACGCCAAATCACCGAGCGCGCCCTGCGCCACGCCAAAAACGCCGCCGATGCCGCCAACCAGGCAAAAAGCGAGTTCCTCGCCAACATGAGCCACGAGATCCGCACCCCGCTCAACGGCATGATTGGCTCCGTCGAACTGTTTAAAACCACCCCGCTCGATTCCCAGCAGTGCCACTATGCGACCCTCGCCTCCACCAGCGGGGAAATCCTCCTAGCGCTGATCAACGACATCCTCGATTTCTCCAAAATCGAGGCCGGCAAACTAGCCATCGAAACGGTCGAGTTCGACCTCGGTCGCTTGCTCAACGATTTGGGGGCGGTCCTGGAAATCCGCGCCGCGCAAAAAAACCTTCGTTTCTCCTGCGCGGCCGCCCCCGAGGTGCCGCTTCGGCTGCAGGGCGATCCCGGCCGCCTGCGGCAAGTGCTGCTCAATCTGGCGGGCAACGCGGTGAAATTCACCGAGGCTGGCGCGGTGGGGATCTCCGTCGCTCGGGTGACCACAACCGCCACAGTAGCCCAGCTGCGCTTTAGCGTGCGCGACACCGGCATGGGCATCGCCCCCGAAAAAGTGGGGCCCCTGTTCCAAAAATTTACCCAGGCCGACGCGTCGACCACCCGCAAATTCGGCGGCACCGGCTTGGGCCTGGCGATTTCCAAACAACTGATCGAGCTGATGGGCGGTCAAATCGGGGTGAACAGCCAACTGGGGGCGGGCTCGGAGTTTTGGTTCACCCTGAATCTGCCCCTCCAGCAAGGGCCGGGCAGCGGGCCCGCAGCCGCCCCCATACCGACGACCAAACTCACGCTCCTGCCCGGCCAAAAGTCAGCCCGGGTGCTGGTGGCCGAGGACAATTTCATCAACCAGGAAATCATCCTCGCCGTGCTCGGGCTGCTCGGGCTCGCCCCCGACCTCGTCGGCGATGGCATGAAGGCGGTCCAGGCGGCGGCGGCGAACCGCTACGATCTGATTTTAATGGACATGCAAATGCCCGAGCTGGACGGCTACGAAGCCACCCAGCGCATCCGCGCCGCTGAAACCGGCCCGAACCGCCTCCCGATCATCGCCATGACCGCGAACGCCATCGTCGGGGATCGCGAAAAGTGCCTGGACGCCGGGATGGACGAGTACCTGAGCAAACCGATCGATACGGCGGCGCTGGTGGGGGTTCTCCGCCAGCACCTGCCGGTGCGGGATTAAAAGCGGAGGGGCGGCTGCCGGCCAGCGCCGGAGCGGCCCCGTTGGCCTTGGCCGGGCGGCGCGGAACGGGTTTGCCCAATCGCCCCCGCCTGTGCGTCACTGACGGACACCCCGCCCCCCCACCTGCCATGCTAAGCCTGCGCGTCTCCCCCTTCCTGTTGATTTGCCTTGGACTGGTCCTTGGCGTGGCGGGGCGTGCCAAGGAGGACCTTGACCACACCAAACCGGCCACCGAGCCCCTCCTCCTGGCGCGGGGCGCCTTTGAGGTCGCCTGGTACCAGCCGGAACAAGGCCCGGTGCGCGGGCTGTTCGTGCTCGGCTCGGGCTCTGGGGGTTGGAGTTATTGGGAGACGCGGCTGGCCCGCCACCTGGCCCGCCGCGGCTGGGCGATCGCCGGGGTGGATTTTGCCCGCTATGCCAGCACCGACTATACCCAGGACATTTTAGCCGGAGATTTCGCCCGGCTGGTGGCCGAACTGGCCCGGCGCAACTCCCCCCCGGGCGACAAGCCCCAGGCGTCCGCGCCCGCCCAAACGGTCGGGCCCCTGCCGGTGATTTACGGCGGCTGGTCGATGGGCGCGGAGCAGGCCCTGCCGGCGGCGGCGGTCGTGGCCGTGCGCCCGGCGGGGTTGCGCGGCTTGCTGCTGGTGGCCCCCGGCGCGCGCGGCCGTTACGGCCTGCACACCCCGGACAAACTCGGCATCACCCCCACCGGCCCGGGCACCTTCGGCCTCGCCGAATTTGCCCCCGATCTGGGCGGCCTTCGCCTGGCCCAACTCCATGCCGGCCTCGACCCCCTCGACTCGACTGACTGGTTCAAGGGCTTGCCCCTCGACTTGCGCCTGTGGAAATACCCCCGGGCCTTTCACGATTTCAGCAATGCCAGCGACGACTTTCTCGCCTTGACCGACAAGGCCCTCCGCTGGGTGTTGGCCCCGCCCACACGCCAAGATAAAAAACCATGAGTAACGTAAAGCACGACTGGCGCCGCCCGACATTTTTCTGGGCTGGTTTGGTCGCGGTGAGCGTCAGCCTTTGCGGGCTGGTGCAACTGCTGACCGCGCTGGTCCCGCCCAGCCAATGGGTGGAGGATCAACTGGAAAACTGGACGCCCTTCCACATCGCGCTGGAGTCGCAGGCCCTGTTGGTGCTGGCCGGGTGCGCCCAACTCGCGCTTGGCCGCGGCCTGTGGCGGCGCAAGCAGGTGGCCTGGTGGGTGACGCTGGTCGTGTTGCTGGTCACGCCACTCTTGCACGTGGGCAAGGACTTCGACTGGCAGATGGCAATCGCCAGTTTGCTGCCGTTGGCGGTGCTGGTCTGGCAACGCAAACGCTTCGTGGCCCGGTCCGACCGCGGTTCACTGCGCTGGGTCTGGATCATCGGGCTGCCGGCGCTGGCGGCGGTGGTCACGTTTGGCTTTTTGGTGGTCAGCCAGTTTGGCGGCGCGGCCCAGGGCAACCACACCCTGGCGGGCACGCTCCAGTCGGTGCTCGAACTCATTTTCCTCCAATCCACCGATACCCTGCGCGCCACCACCCAGCAGGCGCAGGTGGCCTTCTTCGCGGTGAGTTTCGCCGGCGCGGCCCTCGGCCTGATGGTGCTCGGCCTGATGCTGCGGCCGGTTTTCCTCGAACACCCGCCCACCCCGGTCGAACTGCAACGGGCGCGCCGCATCGTTGACGACTACGGCGACAACCCGTTCGACGAGTTCGCCCTGGCCAGCGACAAACGCTATTTCTTTGCCTCGACCAACCGCTCACTGGTCGCCTTCGCTCTCTGGCGCAACTACGCGCTCACCCTCAGCGACCCGATCGGCCCGGCCGACGAACGCGCCCGGGTGGTGGCCGAGTTTTTGGCCTATTGCGAACAACAGGACTGGGAGCCGGTGCTCTACCAGGTCGGCCCGGACCACCTCGATCTCTACGCCCAGTTCGGCTTCAAATACCGCAAGATTGGCGAACAAACCCGCATTCCCTTGGCCAACTACCCGATGGCCGGGCCCAAGTTCCAAAAACTGCGGGCCTCCAGCTACCGCGCCGCCCGCGAGGGCCACACCTTCTTTTGGTACCCGGGCATCGGCCCGGTGGACGAAAAAATCGAGGCCGGTTTGCGCCACGTTTCGGACGCCTGGCTCAAAGCCAAGGACGGCCGGGAAATGGCCTTCGACATGAGCAGCTTCGACATCGAGGAGATCCGCCTGCGCGGGGCGGCGGTGGCCCTCGACGCCAACGGCACCGTGGTGGCCTTCGCCACCTGGCTGCCCTACCGCCAAGGCCGCGGGCGGTGCCTCGATCTGATGCGCTACAACTCCCCCGTGCACGGCATCATGGATTTCGTGATCGTGGAATCGATCCGGGTGTTTCGCGACAAGGGGCTCGACGAGGTGAGTTTGGCCAACGCGCCGCTGGCCAACACCGCGGAGCCGGAGAACACCCACGACCGGGCGATGCGTTACATTTATAAGAATTTCAATCGGCTCTACGGCTACCGCACCCTGTTTGAGTTTAAGAAGAAGTATTTCCCGGTGTGGCGCGGGTCGTATTTGGCCTACCGCAGCACGGCCAAGTTACCTTGGATTGGCTACGCCATGGTCAACGTCCACGTGCCCGGCGGGGTGTGGAAACTGCTCCGTTCCTAGGCGAGGAGCGCTTACGCGCCCGGGGTGATCTCGACTTCGAAACTCCGATTGAGGGTCTTCGCGCTCCGGCTTCGGCGATCAACCTTCTGCGGTTTAGGATCTGAAAATCGCCACCGCGCTCAACCGGGCTTTGACAGCCGGCGACTTAGGCATGATTGGTCGCTATGCTCGTCTTTCTTCAGCAAGCCCGAATCACTCTGCGCCTGGCTTTGCCCATGGTGGTGGGGCAGGTCAGCCAGATGCTGTTGGGGCTAGTTGACAGCATAATGATCGGCCAATTGGGCGCGGTGCCGTTGGCCGCCTCCGCTTTCGCCGGCGGGGTGTTTATGCTGTTTTTTATGGTCGGCATTGGCCTGTTGCTGCCGGTGGCGCTGCTCGTTTCACGCGCACACGGCGCCGGCCGAGCCGGCGAAGTCGCCCGCTGGCTCCACCACGGCACGGTTTTGGCGCTGCTCGGGGGGGTGGTCGAAGTCGGCGTGATGCTGGCGCTGTGGACCGTCTCCGACCGACTCGGCCAGCCCCCCGAAGTCCTCGCGGCGGCAGGACCGTTTTACGGGTTAATCGCCCTGTCGTTGCTGCCGGCGATGCTTTTCCAGGTGTTTCGGCAATACGCCGAAGCCCTGGGTCGCCCGTGGGTTCCCATGGCCCTGATGTTGGGTGGGGTCGCCCTTAACGTCGGCCTGAACTGGGTGTTAATCTACGGACGGCTGGGGGCGCCCGAGCTGGGGCTGGCGGGGGCGGGTTGGGCGACCTTGGTGGCGCGGGTGGCGGTGCTGGTCGCGATCCTCGTCTGGCTGCGGGGAACGGGGGGCTTTAGCGCCGTGAGGCCAAAGCATTGGCTCCGCGGGCTGAAGGCGGCCCGGTTTCGGGAAATACTCCGCCTCGGTGGGCCGGCGGCGGCCATGTTTTTTATGGAAGTGGGCGCCTTTATGGCGGCCACGCTGATCATGGGTTGGCTGGGGGCGGCAGCCCTGGCGGCGCACCAAATCGCGCTGAGTTGCGCAGGGTTTATGTTCATGTTTCCGCTGGGGCTGTCGATGGCGGTGGGCATGCGGCTGGCCAAGGCGCAGGGGGAGGGCCGCCCGGATTTACTCCGGCCGATTGCCGGCGGGGCATTGGCGATGGGCTTGGCGGTGATGAGTGTTTCGGCGGTGGGTTTTGCGGTGTTCGGCGAGGAGCTGGCGCGCGGTTTTGTTGCCGATACGGCGGTGGTGGGGTTGGCCACGCAGCTCCTGGCGGTGGCGGCAATTTTCCAGTTATTTGACGCCGCCCAGGTGATCGGGGCCGGGGCTTTACGCGGGCTGGCCGACGTGCGTGTGCCCACCGGAATTACGTTTGTGGCCTATTGGCTGCTGGCCATTCCCTGCGCCTATGGACTGGGCCTGCACACAGGCTTGGGCGCGGTGGGCGTGTGGATCGGTTTGGCGGCGGGCCTAGGGGTGGCGGCGGTCCTGCTGGGCCAGCGCTTCTGGCGGCTGACCCGGTGAAACCAGTACCGGCCTCATACCATTTAATGCGCATGAATGAGAAATGGTGTCTTCCAGGGAATGTTAAACTAAACGGTAACCGCGGGTCTCCACCTGAATCGTTCCCTTCGCCTAGGTCCAATCGACCGGTTTAATCGGCCGCCCAGCTAGGCTCCCTGGCCCGAGCGGCGACTCTGCGGCGCCGATCATTAGCCCTGACTCGCTCAACATTCGGCGTGATCATCTCGGCCCTGCTCGGTCTAAGTCTGCAATGTCGTTTCTCCGTCGATATTCCGCCGCTGCCACCCCCCCGCTCCCCAGCGCGGAGGCGGAGGCGTCGTTCCAGGCCATTTACGCCGCGCATGCCTCGGCCATCTACTATCTGGCCCTGCGCCTGCTTGACCAGCCCGCCTTGGCCGAGGACGTGACCCATGACGTTTTCTTAAAAGCTTTCCGCGCCCTCGACACCTTTCGCGGCGACTCGGCCGTTCGCACCTGGCTCTACCAGATCACCCTCAACCACTGCCGGAATCTCCGCGCCACCTGGCATCAGCGCAACATGGTCACCAACGCGGATGAGACCCTGGATGGCGCCACCTCCGCGTCCGAGCCCGGGCCCATTCGTCTGCTCGAAACCAAAGAACTCGGCGAACGCATCCGGCGCACCCTCGACCAGCTCCTGCCCGACCAACGCCTCGTTCTCCTGCTCGCCGCCGACGAGCAACTTTCCTACGACGAGATCGCCGCGCTCACCGAGCAAACCCCCGACAGCGTCCGTGGCAAACTTCACCGCGCCCGCAAGGCCTTCGCCCAACGCTTCCCCCAAAACGCCTGACGCCATGAAACCCACCGCTCGCCTTAAACACTCCGAGGCCCACGACGAGGCCACCACCCAGGCGCACCAGCAAAACGTCCGCCAAAACGCCGCCGAATTCGCTCACGCCGAGGAACTGATCCGCCACGACGCCGCCCGCACACCCGTGCCGCCCGGCGTCGCCGACCGCCTGCGCGCCTCGCTCGCCACTGAGCCCGTCAAGCCCACGGCGTGGTGGCGCCGCCTGCTCGGCCGAAAATAGACCCCGTCGCGCTACTCCGCCCTCCGCCTCAGCGCTTACCTGTCTACCCGCTTCCCCGCTTATCCGCCCTGATTCCGCCCCCGCCACACCGCCATGTCGTTCCTGCGTCGACTGCCCTGCTCAACCTGCACCTTTAGCCTGCTCCTTGTCATCGCCCTACTTTGGGCGGTCGGCGCGACCGGCCTGGTTAACCTGTCCGGCTGGCTCGCCCTCGTGCCCCGCGCCGTCTGGGGCGGACAGCTCTGGCGTCCGCTCACCGCCCCGCTCCTGGCCAACGGCCTGCTGGACGTGCTGTTCAACAGCCTTGCGCTCTTCTGGATCAGCCGGGAGCTGGAACGTTTCTGGAAACCCCGCGAATGGCTGCTCTACGGCGCACTCTGCGTCGCCCTCGCCGGGCTGGTGACCTGCGCCGTGTTCCCGCGCGAGCCGGTGATTTCCGTCAATCCCTCGCTCCTGATCGTCGCCCTGTTGGTCGCCCGGGCCCGGCTCGCCACGCAGGGGGTCATCGCGTTCACCCCGACGTTCTCCCTCTCCGCCCGCACCCTGGCGCTGCTCTGGGTGGGTTTTATTCTGCTTTCGGCCCTGCTCAGTGGGTTACCACTATCCGGCTTTGTCGCCTTGGCCGGGAGCGCCGGGACGGGCGGGATTTACCTCTCGCTCCGCTGGACCGTACTCAAGCGCCAAGCCGCCCGGTCGGAGCCGAACGACCGTTTTAGCCGTCTCGAACTATGATCGCAGCGCCCGATCTTTTTCCCGGGAAACCGACCACCGGGCGGGCAGCCCTGGCCGCGCGAAGGGCCACCGCCGCCCGCGCCGCCCTCGCCAGCTGCCACCTCTGCGCCCACCACTGCGGAGCTGACCGGAGCACCGGCCCCGCCGGACGCTGCCACGGCGGGCCCTTGGCGCGCGTGTTTTCAGCCCAAACCGAAGTGTCCGACGAGATCGCGCTCGGCCCCACCTTCGCGGTCGCCTTCAGCGGTTGCGACCTGCGCTGCTCCTTCTGCATCACCGGCCGTGAGAGCTGGGATGCCCGTGCGGGCGAGCCGCTGGACGCTCCCGCCCTGGCGAAACGCGCCACCGCAGCTCTGGCCGCGGGCGCACGCAGCGTCATGTTTCTCGGCGGCGAACCCACTGTCCACCTGGCCGACGCCCTCGCGTTGGCCTCCTGTTTGCCCGACGACACCACGCTGGTCTGGAAAACCAACGCCCATGCTTCCGCCGAGGCCCGCGCCCTGTTGGCCGACGTGTTCGATCTTTGGTTACCCGACTTCAAATTTGGCAACGACACCTGCGCCCTCCGTCTCGCCCAGGTGGAAAACTACACCGCCACCGTCCAGGAAAACCTCCACTGGGCCGCGCCACGGCACCGGCTCATCGTTCGCCACCTGCTCATGCCTGGTCACGTCGATTGTTGCTGGCGCCCCATCGCCGACTGGCTCGCCGAAAACTGCCCGACCGCCGAGGTCAGCCTGCGCGAAAGTTTCTGGCCCGCCTGGCACTCCCGCCGCCACCCCGAATTGACCGGACCGTGCTCCGCCGCCGAGATCGCCCGGGCCCGCGCCATCGCCGCCGACAATCGCCTGCGCCTCATCCGATGAACACCCGGACCACTCCTAATAATTACGCCGCCACCGTCGCGGAAGGCCGCAGCTCCGCCGAAATCCTGATCCTGCCCGACGGGCGCATCCTCGCCCACAATATCACCCCCGCCGTCGCCGCCGTGCTCGCCGAACTCGATCCCGCCGACGAAGCCATGCGCCTGCGCGCCGCCGCTTTTTCCTCTCCCGCCGACCCCACCGCCGACCCAACTCGCCTCCACCCATGAAGCTCGCCCAAGAAATCGAAACCCTGATCCGCGCCCGCTACCCTATTCTCTACGTCGTCACCGGCGAAGAGGTCCGCGTGCAAAACTTGCTGATCGAGATCGCCCGCAACCGGCAAAAGAAAATCTTCGAGTGGAGCTACACCACCGGCCTGGTGCCCGCCGGCAAATCCATCCAGGCCCAGAAACACCGCAACGCCTCCACTCGCGACCCGCTTGTCGCCCTCGATCAGGTCATCGATCAGGTCGAGCCGGCCATCTTCGTCTTCCGCGACTTCCACCCGTTTTTAACCAAGAGCAATTTCGCCGTCATCCGGAAGCTCAAGGAAATCGCCCTGCATTTAAAAAACAGCTACAAGACCATCATCCTCGTCTCCCCGCTGCAGGAGATTCCCCCCGAGCTGGACAAGGAGATCACCGTCCTGAATTTCCCGTTGCCCGACCGCGCCGAGCTGGGTGCGCTGCTCGACCGCATCGTCGATGACGTGAAGCAGTTCCGCCAGGTCACCATCGAGCTCGACGCCGCCGGCCGTGACCGCCTGCTCAGCGCCGCCCTCGGCCTGACATTAAACGAGGCGGAAAACGTGTTCGCCAAGATCATCGTCAAGGACGAGCGCCTGAGCGGCGACGACGTGAACGAGGTCTTCGCCGAGAAGCAGCAGATCATCCGCAAGAGCGGCCTGCTCGAATACTACGCCACCGACGAGAGTTTTAACCACGTCGGCGGCATGGGCATCCTCAAGGACTGGCTCGACAAGCGCTCGATCGCCTTCAGCCGCGAGGCCCGCGATTTCGGCCTGCCGCCGCCCAAGGGAATTCTCCTGCTCGGCGTGCAGGGTTGCGGCAAAAGCCTTTGCGCCAAGGCCGTATCCAGCCTTTGGCAACTCCCGCTGCTGCGCTTCGACATGGGCCGGATGTTTGGCAGCCTGGTCGGCTCCTCCGAGGAAAACGTGCGCAAGGCCATCGCCGTCGCCGAATCCGTTGCCCCCGCCATCCTCTGGGTTGACGAAATCGACAAGGCCTTCGCCGGCTCGCAGGGCTCCGGCTCGACCGATGGCGGTACCACCGCGCGCGTCTTCGGCACGTTTCTCACCTGGCTGTCGGAGAAAACCGCGCCGGTGTTCGTCGTCGCCACCGCCAACGACATTTCCCAACTTCCGCCCGAGCTGATGCGCAAAGGCCGTCTCGACGAAATTTTCTTCGTGGACCTGCCGGCCGAGGACGAGCGCCTGGCGATTTTCAACATCCACCTCACTCGCCGCGGCCGCCCGCCGACTGGGTTCCGTCTCCCCGAACTGGTGACAGCATCGAAGGATTTCAGCGGCGCCGAAATCGAGCAGGCCATCATCAGCGCGCTCTACGACGCGTTTTCCGAAAAGCGCGAGCTCGCCACCGAGCACATTCTGGAGGCGCTCAGCCAGACCGTGCCGCTCTCCAAGACGATGGACGAACAACTCAGCCGCCTGCGCACCTGGGCCGACGGCCGCGCCCGCCACGCCAGCGTCGCCCGCAAACCCACCGACGAACGCGAACACCGACGCATGGAATTTTAATTCATTGCCCCGACACCGCGTGAGGAATCGCCGCCAGCCCGGTCAAATCTCCATCCCACCAACCCGATGAGCTGCGTTTGCATCCTTACCCCCGTCGTCATCGCGGCCTGGCCCGCCTTCAGCACCGCTGTGGCCGCCGCCGCCACCTCGCTCGGTTACAGCGCGCTTGACGCCGCCACCACCGAAAAAGTCGCCCGCGCCGCCGCCACCGGCCCGCGCGTGGAACTCGACATCGCCAACAGCGAAGTGGTCACCGGCAGCCTCGGCCGCGACCAGCGCATCGCGGTGCACCGCAACGGCGTCACCGTGACCTTCGCCCGCGATCCGCGCGGCCGCGCCTCGCTCTGCGTCACCGGCAAGGGCCACAGCGACGCCCAGCTCACAGCTCTCGGCGAAGAACTCTCCCGCGCCGTGGTGCAGAGTTACGTTTACCAACGCCTCAAGGACGAGATGCAGGCCCGCGAATTTGTCGTCGTCGAGGAGGAGCAGCTGGAGGACCGCTCCATCCGCCTCAAGGTCCGCCACTGGGAAAATTAATTTCACCCCGACTCCCGTCGTCATCCCCAACCCGCCGCCTACCCATGCCCAACCGTGAATTCGAAATCGTCGTCGCCCCCGAGGGCCAGGTGGAACTGAAAGTCTCCGGCTACCAAGGCAAACGCTGTCTGGAGGCGATGGAGCTGTTCCGCCAGATCGTCGGCGAACTCCAGTCGCACGAACCGACCCATGAGTTTTACGCGCCCGAGGAGGAGGTGCGTATCCACATCGACCGCCAGCACTGAACCGTCGTCGACGCGCCCACCGCATGCTTTTACCGCCCGCCAAATCTTCCGTCATCCCGCCGCGCGCCGGACGCACCGGCTGGTTTTGGCACCGGTGGTTTGCCCTGCGTCGGGACATCTTTTGCCCCACCGGCCGACCGCTTCCGACCTTGGCGGAGATAGAGGGCGCGTGGATGCTCCTCGCGATCGCTTGCGTGCCCACCTTGGGACTGCGTTTTGCCATGCCACGGATTTTTATTGGCGTCACGCGCCTGCTGTTCGTCGTGGCTGGGATTGTTTCCCTGGCTGACTACGGTTTGACCGAGGGTGGACTCGCCTTCGGCCTAGTTATCTCGATTCACGCCGTGGGCGTGGCCGCCTACCTCAACCAGTACTTCCCGTGGCCGCAGGTGCGGTGGCAACTCGTTCGCCAACTGGGCGTCGTCCTGCTCTCCGCCTTTGTTTTTACGGCAGTCGGACACCGCGTGATGGACCGCTTTGTCCTAGCCGTAGAATCCGACGACGGCCCGCTGTTGATCAATCCACGGGCCGGTATGGCGTCCGTCCAGCCC
Organism: Rariglobus sp.; assembly: GCA_044353465.1. Classification (GTDB taxonomy): domain Bacteria; phylum Verrucomicrobiota; class Verrucomicrobiia; order Opitutales; family Opitutaceae; genus Rariglobus. The sequence continues at coordinate 27,202 of JBILBW010000016.1, forward strand.
GGCGAGCGGGTGGCTTACCGCATGGATGCAAACCACAGCAACTACCTCCACATCGAGGCTGGGATTTATCTGGGGGCCGTAATCGCCAGGGAGGGCGAAACGGTGCAATTCACCGCCGACGGCTACTCCGTCAGCGGACGGGCGGGCCCCGCGCTCGCGATGATGCCGAAGAAGGGGCAACTGAAAGTCGGACCGAACCAAGTCATGATCTGGCCGATGGGCGCCCAATTTAGGCGCGTCGGCACTTTTGCGGGCGAGACCGCCCTGTTTCCTCATTCGGCGCTCGTCGGGCGGCCGTATAAACGGTGGTTTTGGCGCACGCAGAACCCATGAGCCGCTTCAACAATCTCGAATTCGGTGCCTCCTCCCATGAGCAACCCCGGGGCGAGCTCATCCAAGACGAGTCCTATCATCTCGCCGCGGGCCTCGAACTTTATCAACGCGGGCGCTACGACCTCGCCCTGCGCGCCTACTCCCAAGTCCTGGAATACAACGCCACCAACGTTTTTGCCTGGTGCGCCCAGGTGCGCATGCTCGTCGAGCTGGGTGAACTCCGTGAGGCCAAGCTCTGGTCCGACAAGGCCCTCGAGCGTTTTCCCAACGACCCCGAACTGCTCGCCGCCAAGGCCGTGTGCCTCGCCCGCACCGGCGAACCGGGCCCGGCGCTGGCGTTTTCCGACGCCTCGGTGGAGGCGCGCGGCGACACGCCCTATATCTGGCTGGCCCGTGGCGAGGTGTTACTGGCCCGCGGCGATTCCGGCGCGCCCTACTGCTTCGAACGCGCGTTCAACCTGCGCCCGCGCGACTGGACGCTGCCCTGGCTCGCCGGTCGCATCCACGCCTTCTATCACCGCTTCGCCCTCGCCCTGAGCCACGCCCGCCAGGCGCTCAAGCTGGCACCCGAGGCCGCCGTGGTCTGGCTCGACGTCGGGCGCTATGAGCAGGTCCTCGGTCTGGGCGAACGCGCCGTCGAATCCATTGCCCACGCCGGTCAGCTCGATGCCGAATTGCCCGGGCTAAACGAGGCCATCGCATACGGTCACAACGACACGCAATTCGAACGCCTCTTCCGACGCGTCCGCGCACTCTTTTCATGACACCTCAGCTCAACCGCCTTCTCGCCCTCGTCGCCGCCGAAAAAGCCTCCGACCTTCACCTCATCGTCGGCGTGCCGCCCAGCCTGCGCATCAATGGCGACATTATCTTCGCCGACGCCGGCCCGGTCACCGCCGAGGACAACGAGGCGATCCTCCACGAGGTGCTCAACGACCTGCAACGCGCCGCCTTCGAACGCGACTGGGAGCTGTGCGTTTCGCTACACCATCCGGGAGTCGGGCGTATGCGCGTGACCCTTTACCGTCGCAACGGCGCGCCCGAACTGAGCATCCGTTTCTGCGGCCACCGGATTTTTACCCGTGAAGAACTCGGCCTGCCCGTCAAAGTCGACGAACTCGCCCGCCGCCGCAACGGTCTCATCCTGGTGACCGGCCCAACCGGCGCCGGTAAGACCACCACGCTCAACTACCTTGTGGATGCCATCAACCGCGAGCGCCGCTGCAAGATCGTGACCATCGAGGACCCCATCGAGTTCGTCCACGAGAACAACCGCGCCATCATCGTGCAACAGGAGGTGTTAACCGACACGCACTCCTTTAGCCACGCCTTGATTCACTCCCTGCGCCAGGACCCCGACGTGATCGTCGTCGGCGAGATGCGCGACCACGACGCCATCGCCACCGCGCTGACCGCCGCCGAGACGGGGCACTTGGTGCTCGCGACCCTGCATTCGCCGAGCACCAGCCAGGCGATTGAGCGGATCATCGGCACCTTTGAGGGTAACGCGCAGCGCCAGGTCATCATGCAACTCGCCAACAGCCTGCAGTGTATCATCGCGCAGGAGTTGTTGCCCTCCATCGACAGCGGACGGGTGCTGGCCAGCGAGCTGCTGATCGCCAACAGCGCGGTGCGAAACCTCATCCGCGAAAACCAACTGCATCAGCTGACCAATTGCCTGCAGACCGGCACCCGCGAAGGTATGCAAATGATGGATGTCTGCTTGCACACGCTTTACACAAAGTGCCGGATCACCTACGACGTCGCTCTCAGCCGCGCCCGCTACCCCGAGCATTTCGCCAAGCGCAACGCCTGAGGCCCATGGCCGGGGAAACCCCGGCCCTCGCCCCGACCAAAGGTAAGCCAGGCCCTCGCCGAGTAGAGTATCACCTATTAGGTGCCACTTCCTACCAGCTGCTGACGGACGTCGGCGAGCCAGAGGCCGTCGATTTGCAGGAATTTTTGGCAGGACTTGTCGCCGAAGGCCACCGTCACCGCGCGCCGGGGCAGCCCGAGCGAGTCGGCGATGAATTCGCTCAACTCGTCGTTGGCCCGGCCTTCCTAGGCCGGCGCGTGGACCTTGAGCTCCTTACCCAGACACCGGACCGCCGCGTTGCGTGGGTCAATGGGAATGACTTTGATCGCAAATTTACAGCTAGGCACAGGAGGCATGATGCAGCGACCGGATAAAGCCTAACCCAATAGGTTAGCCTTTAAGCTGGGCGGGGAGCTCTAAGCCAGAGCTTCGGCGAGCGCGGCGATGATCTCCTCGGCCGGTTCGCAGCCAATCGACAGGCGCATCAGCTCGGGGTGGAGGCCGGAGGCGGCCAGCGTCGCCCGGCCACTTTCGCTGGTCACCAAGTCGTAATGAGCCAGGTACATAAACGGGCAAATTAAGGTGTGTTTCATGCCGAAACTGGGGCCTTTGGCCAGCCGCAGCCGGTCGTAAAACTCCGCCGCCGGCATGTCCACCACCAGGGAAATCATGCTGCCGATCGCCTCCGGGCTGCGGGCAAGCGCGAGGTAGTTGTTGCGCGAGTCCGGATGAAGCGACCAGTACAGCTCCTTCACCTTGGGGTGGGTGCGCAGGAACTCGACGACCGCCGGGGTGGTGCGGTTGATCTGGGCGATGACCGCGGGGGTGTCGCCGATCTGCGCCGCCAGGCGGGCGATGTCGCGCGAGTACACCGGCTCGAGCGCGTGGGGCAGGCGGGCGCGCAACTCGGCGGCGTGTGCGCTCTGCGGGTTAACCACCACCGCGCCGAGCATCACATCGCCTTCGCTGGCGGTGTATTTGGTGAGCGAATTCACCACCACGTCGGCGTGGGGCAGGACATCGAGGTTGAGCGGCGAAGCGATCGTCGGGTCGATCACCAGGATGACGCCGTAACGGCGGCAGAGCGCGGCAATCGCGGGCAAATCGGGGGTTTGGATCAGCGGGTTGGTCGGCACCTCGGTGATCAGCGCGGCGATGTGTTCGCCCTGGGCGGCCAGCAGGGCTTCGAGCGCGGGCAAGTCGAACACGTTGCTCTGGTAAAGGTGGTCGAGCGCCGGCGTGGCGGTGAACTTTTGCAGGATGGCGATGGTGTCGATGTAGAGCCAACCCAGCTGCAGCCAGCGGGTGCGGCCGAGCGGGCGCTGCAGGTCGGAGACCACCCGGAAGGTCGCGGCGATGGCGTTCATGCCACTGCTGGCCAGAAACACATCGGTGGCGGCGGCGTGTTGATAAAAGCGCGCCACCTGGCCCTTGACGTTGGCGGGGGCGTAACCCTCGAACTCCTTTTCCACCTGGGCCTCGGCGTCACTCAGCTCGCCCACCCGCAGCAGGTAATCCTCGGCCTCGCGGGCCGACAGGAACATGCCGTTGTGCTGGAGAAAGGTCTTGGCGCGCCCCGCCAGGCCGGAGCTTTCGGGAAACACCACGCCGGTCAGCGCCGCTTCAACCGGGAGCAGCGCGGCTGGTTCGCCCAGGTAAAGACGGAGTTGTTCGGCGGCGCGGATCGAGGAGGTCAACCACAAGCTCTGCCCGGCCAGGCCAAGGATGCGCAGCAGGTGGGCGCCGGCTTGTTTGGCAAAGGGGTGGACCACAAAGCGCGGGTAACCCGAGGTGAGGTGGCGGGTGATCGCCGGGTCCTTTTCCTCATAGCCGATCACATCGCGCATGGTCGGCAGGCTGACGGAAACGCCGTGCAGGCTGGCGGGAATGCGTTGGCCGAGGGGAAGGTGGGTGAACACGGACATGAGGCCAACCACTCGGACAAAACGCGCGACCGCTGGCAACGCCACTCTTCAGGGCAGCGGCGGGCGTAATCCTGAGTTGAAACCGCGCGGGCGGGGCGCGAGGGTCAGCCCACTCATGAAAATCGTCTCCTGGAACGTCAACGGGCTGCGCGCCGTGCTGCAAAAGGGCTTTCTCGATCAGCTCCGCCCCGAGTACGCCGACATCGTCTGCCTGCAGGAAACCAAGTGCCACCCCGGCGACGTCCAACACGTCGAGTGGCCCGCCGGCTACTCGGTGTTTTGGAACAGCGCGGTGAAAAAGGGCTACAGCGGCACGGCCCTTTTTACCCGCCACGCCCCCCTCGCCGTGAGCTACGGCATCGGCATCGACGAGCACGATCAGGAGGGCCGGGTGATCACTGCGGAGTTTGCCGACTTCCACCTGGTCAACGTCTACGTGCCCAACGCCCAAAACGAACTCGCCCGCCTGCCCTACCGCCAACGCTGGGACCGCGACTTCCTCGCCCACCTGCGCGCCCTGGAAAAAACCAAACCGGTGATCGTCTGCGGCGACCTCAACGTCGCCCACGAGCCGATCGA
>JBILBW010000095.1:0-10205 GCA_044353465.1 Rariglobus sp.
TTTTCCCGGTTTTTGTTGGTTTGGTTAAACTTAACCAAGAAAATAGGACACCAATAATAACTTCAAGTACATAATTATGATTAGCTTATGAATTATTCAGTGCCGACTAATTAAACTGATCCTCCAAGTCGTCATCGCTTTAGGTATATTTAACGTCTGGTTCCTTCGTTTTAACCAGCGGAGTGCCTGGCGTGGCGCTTCGGCCGCCAACCTAAAAGAGGAGTTTGCCGCCTATGGATTACCGACTGCGGCCCTTTATCTTGTGGGGTTTCTTAAAGTGTTTTGCGCCCTGCTTTTGCTCGCCGCCATCTGGATCCCGGCAGTGGCAATGCCTGCGGCCTGCCTGATCGCCCTGCTAATGTTAGGCGCAGTCGCCATGCATGCGAAGATCGGCGATCCCCTCAAGAAATCTTTACCCGCCGCCACCCTGCTCGTCTTAAGTTCACTGGTGGCGATACTCTAGTGTAGCGGGGATTCAGCTGCGGGTGCCGCGAGAGCGTTACCCGCTGTCCGCGGCGAATACCGTGCGCAGACCAAACCCGTGGCCCGCCGTTATCAACTGGGCTTAACGGGACGAGCCGCTGGAAAATAGTTTCCGCACGGAAGTCGCACCTAAAAAAACCAGACCGAAGGCGAATTCCGCAATAGGCCGTGGGGCGACGATTACCCGCAAAAAACCGAACCCACCGATCCATCGCGTGAGGGCTGAAATTGAGCCGCGTGGTTTAGCTATTTTGTTTTTATAGGCTCAACTTCCACTTGGTACTGGCCCCATGGCTGAAAACTAAGCCTTGAAATTCCAAGCGTCGCCCCGTAACCGCTCGAATCCAAATGAAGTCCCTCATCATCGCCGAAAAGCCCTCCGTGGCTGCAGATCTAGCCAAGGCCCTCGGTAAAATCCCCAAGAAAGACGACCACTACGAAAACGACGAGTACGTGATCTCGTCGGCCGTCGGTCACTTGGTGGAACTCGAAATGCCCGAGGACATCGACAAGAAGAAATACGGCTTCTGGCGCTTGGAGATGCTGCCCATCATCCCGGAAACCTTCGGGCTCAAGCCGATCGAAGACTCCAAGGATCGCTTCAGCCACCTCAAGAAACTGCTCGCCCGCAAGGACATCGATAAGGTCATCAACGCTTGCGATGCCGGGCGCGAGGGTGAACTGATCTTCGCCTACCTCTACCAATTGGCCAAATCCAAGCTGCCGGTGAAGCGCGCTTGGATGCAAACCATGACCACCGAAGGCATCCAGAACGCCTTCAAAAAGCTCCGCGATGGCACCCAAATGGCCGGCCTCGAAGCCGCTGCCCGCTGCCGCTCCGAAAGCGACTGGCTGATTGGCATCAACGGTACCCGCGCCCTGACCAAACGCATGTTCGGCTCGCGCGCCGGCAACGTCGCCTCGGTCGGCCGCGTGCAGACACCCACCCTCGCCATCGTCTTTAACCGCGAGCTGGAGATCCGCAATTTCAAGCCCCGCTCCTTTTGGCGTGTCACCGCCGAGTTCAAGCTCGCCAAGGGCTCCTACGAAGGCGTCTACCAGCGCTCGCCCTTTAAAAAGGTGGAAAACGACGACCATGATCGCGTCGACCGACTGTGGGACAAAGCCATGGCCGAGGCCGTGCTTAACGCCTGCCAGGGCAAACCTTTGGCCAGCGTGCGCGACGAGAAAAAAGCCGCCAACCAGGCCAGCCCGCGGCTCTACGATTTGACCACCCTGCAGCGCGAGGCCAACGGCCGCTTCGGCCTGCCTGCCCGCCGTACCCTCCAGATCGCCCAGGCTCTCTACGAGCGCCACAAGGCCATCACCTATCCGCGTACCGATTCACGCGCCCTACCCGAGGATTACATCCCCACCTGCCGTCAGACGCTAGAAAACCTAACCGGCGAACTCGGTAAACACGCCGGCACCGTCCTCGGCCAGGGTTGGCTCAAGCCCAACAAGCGTATCTTTAATAACGCGCAGATCTCGGATCACTTTGCCATCATCCCGACCACCACGACCCCGTCGAACCTCGATGAGATGGAGGCCAAGGTCTATGACATGATCGCCCGCCGCTTTGTCGCGACGTTCTTCCCGTCAGCCGAGTTCGACGTGACCACCCGCGTTTCCACCGTCGCCCCCGGCCACGACTTCAAGACCGAGGGCAAAGTGCTCACCTCGCCCGGCTGGCTGGCGGTCTATAACAAAACGGTGGTCGACGACGATTCGCCCGACTCCAAAGCCCTGCCCGCGCTCTCGCCCGAGGACAAAGCCAAGGCGGTCACCACCAGCGCCACGCTCCACGCTGAAACCACCAAGCCGCCCGCCCGTTACTCGGAAGCCACGCTGCTCTCCGCCATGGAAGGCGCCGGCAAGCTCGTCGACGATGAGGCCATGGCCGATGCGATGAAGGAACGCGGTTTGGGCACACCAGCCACCCGCGCCGACACCATCGAAGGCTTGATCAACCAAAAGTACATGGAGCGTAACCAACGCGAGCTGGTGCCGACCACCAAGGCAGAGTCGTTGATCGAATTCCTTCACGCGGTGAATGCCGACGCCCTGACCAAGCCCGACATGACCGGCGAATGGGAGTCGAAACTGCGCCAGATGGAGCAGAACAAGTACCCGCGCGACAAGTTCATGCACGAGATCGTCGAGGTCACCAAGGGCATCGTCGAGCGCACCAAGAGCTTTGAGGAAACCGCTGAAAACTCGCGCGTCACCGACATCATTTCGCCCACCGACCAGCAGCCGATGCTGGAAACGCTGCGCGGCTACAAATCCCGCGACGGCGTGCTCACGGTTTACAAGGTCATGAGCGGCCGTAAACTCGATGAAGCTGAGGTCCGCCAACTGGTCGCCACCGGCGAAATCGGCCCCCTCGACGGCTTTGTCTCCGCCAAAACCGGCAACCGCTTCCCCTCCAAAATCAAGATCGTGGACGACGAGAAAAAGCCCGGCCAAAAAAAGGCCGAGCTCGATTTCGGTGCCAAGGTGGACGTCAACGCCCTCGAACCGTTCTGGACCGATCCCAAGACCAAAGCCGAGCTGTGCGAAGGCCCGACCAGTTACATCCTGCGCGAAAAGATTGATGGCGAATGGACTGAGTCGTTCAAAGTGGGCCGCCTCATGTGCCAAAAGCCGCTCACCCGCGAAATGGCCATCGACTTGGTGGGGCCGAACAAAAAGACCGGCCTGATCCAAGGTTTCACCTCGAAAAAAGGCCGTCCCTTTGACGCCTTCCTGCTGCGGGTCGGCCCGAAGATCGCTTGGGAGTTCCCCCCGCGCGCCCCGAAGGCGGCCGGCAAAAACGCCGACGGCAGCCCAAAGGCCCCGCGCAAAGCCAAGGCCCCGCTCGACCTCAAAAAGGCCCAAAAGCTCGGCGAGAGTAAAGTCCACGACGGCGTGCTTTACCTGACCGACGACGCCTTTGTGGTGGTCAAGCCCCAGGCTGACGGCAGCCCGCGCACGGTGTTTGAATTGAAGCGTATTCTCTGCGGCAAGGAATTGCCGGTCGAGGAGATCGAGCGCTTGGTCGAGATGGGCAAAACCGGCCTGATCGAAGGCTTACTGTCCAAGCGCGGCACGACCTTCAGCGCCTACCTGACCTTGTCGAAAGACAAAAAGAAGGCCGAGTTCGAGTTCCCCTCGCGTTGAGTAGGCAGTCGATCTGGCCGGATCCTCCGAGGTAGCGCGGTGCTTTAGCCCGCAGGTTTGAACGGGAAGCTTTTCCGTTCATCCGAAGCGGGCTAATGCGCCGCGCTACCCCAGTCAGCTCAACGTCACTGAACTACGATCCAAACCCGGACGGTGCTCGTAAAAGGAACAGCGTGGATAATTGGAATAGCCGACGGATCGAATCCCCGGTTAATATCGCAACCTTTATATGTCTAACGCGCTCCTCTCTAGTGTCATTCCAGTTGGCAGTGAATTACTCACCACAGCAGCAGCCGTGGCCGGTTGGGCCATTTTTGGCGTCCTCCTGAGCGTGATCGCGCTCAAGCTGTTTGACCTGATCACCCCGGGTAAACTGGAGGTGCTGGTGTTTAAAGAGGGCAATACCGCCGCGGCGATTGTTTACGGCGCGGCCCTGATCACCTGCGGCATCATCATCGCCAGCGCGATGCACTAAACCCGGGGCGTATTCATTGAAACGGTCCACCAGTATCGTGCTCCTGCTATCGGGAGCCTTGGCCACCACCGTGGGTCTGGCCGTATACAACGCGCAGGCAGACGCCCCGCCGCCTGAACCCACCGGAGCGATCATTCCCGCCGATCAACTGCGCCCGGACCAGGAGCTGGAAAACAACAGCTACGTGCCCGGCTCGGGCTACTACCACAGCGTCTCTCGCGACTGGCATCCCTATCCGTTTAATTGGTATGCCCCGGGACACGGCTATTATTACGGCGGCAATTGGCACACCTCGGGATTTAACGGCGTGATGCCCAGCCGGAGCCGGCCCAGCCCCGAAGCCGTCGTCTCGCCGCGCAGCCAAGGATCGTCCGCCAGCACCTCGTCGCATTTCGCTCCGGTTTCGTCCTCCGGCGGAAATGGCTCGTCCGCAGGGCATGCGGTAACCAGTTCCAGCTCCCACTCCTCGAGCATTTCCCGCGGCGGCTTTGGCGGTAGCTCGCACGGAGGCGGCAGTTCCCATGGGAGCGGCAGCTGATGCAACGTCACGAATCCACTCCGCGTCCGGACTGGCCGCAACGCGTCGAAAAGATCGGCCTGACCTACCATCTCCACCGCCAGGGCGCGGCGACCCAACCCTACTGGAACGAGGCCGCCTGTTATGAGTTTTCCGCCGCAGAAGTGGCGCAACTGGAGACCGCGATGCAGGAGCTGCACGCCCTGCTGATTGATGTCGCGGACACGGTGGTCGAGCGCGGCGACTGGGAGCGCCTGGCGATCCCGGAAAAAGCCGTTCCGATGGTGTTGCAGTCGTGGGAAAACGACGACTTTAGCCTCTATGGACGCTTCGACTTCGCCTGGATGCCGGGCCGGGTGCCCAAGCTGCTCGAGTATAACGCCGACACCCCGACCAGCCTGGTCGAGGCCTCCGTGGCGCAATGGTTTTGGCTGCAAGACACCCGCCCGGAGCTGGACCAGTTTAACTCGATTCACGAACGGTTGGTCGCCGGCTGGAAACGGTACGCCAGCCTGAATCCGTCCCTGCGCCAGCTCGATTTCACCAGCGTGGCCAACAGCCCCGAGGACGAACAAACCATCTCCTACCTGATGGACACCGCGCAAAACGCCGGCTTCCGGACACGCTGGAGCAACATCGACGAACTCGGCTGGGACGCGCAAAATCAGGTGTTTGTCAGCGGGCGCAACGCCTTTCGCTTGGCCCCGTCCGCCCCCCTGGTTGCCTGCTTCAAACTCTATCCGTGGGAATGGCTCTGGCGCGAACCCGCAGGCGAGCACCTACCGCAGGCGCCGACGCGCTGGATCGAACCGCCGTGGAAAGCGCTGCTCAGCAACAAGGCGATCCTCGCCTACGCCTGGGAACTTCACCCCCGGCAGCCGAATTTACTGCCGTGCTTTTTCGACGAAGCCCAAGCCGGGCGCAACTATGTCAAAAAGCCCAAACTCAGCCGCGAAGGGGCGAACATCACGGTGGTGGCCGACGGCCAAAGTGGGGTTCAAACCCCGGGTGACTACGGCCAGGAGGGGTTCGTTTATCAGGCGCTTGCCGACATCCCTGATTTCGGCGGCAACCGGCCCGTCATCGGCGGCTGGATGGTCGACCACGAACCGGCCGGGTTGGGAGTGCGTGAATCCAACGGGCTGATCACGGACAACCTGAGCCGCTTCGTGCCGCATTTTTTCCGCCCTTAGGCGGCAGGGACGCGGGGCGGCGCAGTCCCCTTGGCGGGTCCTTTCGGAATTAAATCGTTCTCGTGCTCGTACTTCGACTCGTTCTCTTTGGTCAGTGGTACGATTGACTCACATCCCTGCCCTCTTGGTCACCCGCAGCCACCACCCTCGTCACTTTCCCCCCCATGCCCCCTCAAGCGAAAAACTACCTCATCATCCTGCTGACCGCCACCACCGTCACGATTGGCGTGATCGCTTGGCAACAAACCGAGCGCCTTGCGGCACTCCAAAACGAACTCGGCAAAGCCGCAGCGGCCGCCACAGTGGCCAAACCGCGGCCCGTCCCCGCCCTCACCGCTACCCCGCCGGCGGTCGCCGCCACACCCGGCGTGGCGAGTGTGCCCAGCGGGGCCGGTGCTGCCGCCGCAACCGACATGCCCGCAACACCGACTGCCCCCCGCGGCCGCGGCAACCGACCCGATTTCGCCGCGCTCATGGCCAACCCCGAGTTTTTTCAGGCCATGAATTTGCAGCAACGCGCGGCCCTCGACGGTCGCTACGCCGAACTGTTTAAAAAACTGCAGCTGCCCCCGGCCAACCTCGAAAAGCTCAAAACCCTGCTGGTGGAACGCCAAACCACACGCCTGGACGTGTTGAGTTCGGCCCGAGCCCAAGGCCTCGATCCGCGCATCAATCGCGAAGAGCTCAACCAGCTCACTGCGGCGGCCCAGGCCGAAATCGATACGAACATCAAAACCACCCTCGGGGAAACCGCATTTAACCAGTACCAAAACTACGAAACCACCCAGCCCCAGCGCAGCCTGGTCAGCCAACTCGACCAACGCCTCAGTTACAGCGGCGCCCCGCTCACACCCAGCCAAGCTGAGTTCCTCGTCTCTGCGCTCGCCACCAACCCCTCCGCCACCAGCGCCGAGCCCGCGCCCGCTGGCCCTGTTACCTGGGGCGGGGGCCGCAGTGCCCTGCCCATCGCCGACGCCGTCATTCAACGGGCCCAGAGCGTGCTCACCCCCGACCAGCTGGCGGCGCTCAAGCAGCTCCAGTCCGAGCAAGCGGCTCAGCAAAAAATGCACGACCTGATGCGCAACCCGCCCAAGCCCGAGTCAGCCCCCCTTCGTTAACCAGCCTGCCTCCGGCTCGTCCCCGGCCGGCAAAGCGGCTTGCACGTCAAACGTTACGACACGGAACGATCCGCCCTGGCGGCCTAAGCCCCGGCGAGTGTCAGGCTATTTGTTCGCGCCGTTCAAGCGGCGGGCAAAACGTGCGGACTTGAAACCAAGATGCGCACCGCGAAAACCCTTGCGGCGCGTTTCGCAACATCGGTAGCGTAAGTCGGCTCAACCAATTGAATAACCTATGATCGTAACCACCGCACAGCTCTTTAAGCACGCCTACGGCAAGTACGCCATCGGCGCTTACAACATCAACAACGCCGAGCAGGCGATGGGCCTGTTCAAGGGCGCCATGGACTCGAAGGCTCCCTTCATCATCCAAATCTCCAAGGGCGCTCGTAGCTACACCGACAAGCGCATGCTCGAGGCCATCATCCGCTCCGCTGGCGAGATTTTCCCCGACGCGATCTTCGCGGTGCACCTCGACCATGGTGACGAGCAGACCTGCTACGACTGCATCGATTCCGGCTTCTTCAGCTCCGTGATGATCGACGCCTCCCACGATCCGTTCGAGAAAAACGTCGAAATCACCAAGCGCGTGGTCGAAAAGGCCCATGCCAAGGGCATCTCCGTAGAAGCCGAACTCGGTATGCTCGGCGGCGTCGAGGAAGACATCAAGGTTGAGGACGGCCACGCGACCCTCACCGATCCGGCTGAAGCCGAGGACTTTATCAAAAAAACCGGCTGCGATTCCCTCGCCTGCGCCATCGGCACCTCGCACGGCGCCTTCAAGTTCAAGGGCAAACAATCCCTGCATTTCGACGTGCTGGAGAAGATCAAGGCCCGCGTCCCCGGCTTCCCGCTCGTCATGCACGGTTCCTCCTCGGTTCCCCAGGATGAAGTCGCCCGCATCAACGCCGCCGGTGGCAAGATCGCCGACTCCTCCGGCGTGAACGTCGAGGAATACCTGCCCGCTGCCAAACTCGGCGTCACCAAGATCAACATCGACACCGACGGCCGCCTGGTCTGGACCCGCGTACACCGCGAGTTCTTCCGCGACAAACCCTCCGAGTTCGACTTCCGCCCCCCGGGCAAGATCTTCATTCAAGAATACGCGAAGTTCATCGCCAGCCGTAACGTCTTGCTCGGCAGTGCCGGTCAGCTCGACGACCTGCGTAAGAGCCTCAGCCAGTGAGCCCTCCGCAGGCGCCGAGTGCGTCTGCCCCTCGAACCCGGCCGCTTCCCTGCGCGCCGGGTTTTTTTGTTTCCCCGGTCTCTTCCCGACGGCAACCCACCCGGCATCCAACCACCCAACCTCAGATGCCTCAAAATCAGGCTTCACTTGGCCCCCTTCGGCGCAGTAAGGTATCCCGTCTATGCAAAAATCCCTTGTTATTCTCAAGCCCGACTGCCTAGCCAACAAACATGTTGGCAACGTGATCGACCGTTTCGAAAAAGCCGGTTTCGATATCGTCGGCACGAAGATGATTCGCCTCTCCTCCGAGGTCCTGCGCTCGCATTACGCGCATGTGGCCGATAAACCGTTTTATCCCGAGATCGAGGCCTTCATGAGCTCCACCCCGGTGATCGTGCTCGCCCTTCAGGGCAACGATGTCGTCGCTAAGATCCGTGATTTGCTTGGCCCGACCGATTCCCGCAAGGCCGCCAAGGGCACTATCCGCGGCGACTACGGCACCGAAATGATGAAGAACGTCGTCCACGCCTCCGACAGCGACGAGAACGCGCGCATCGAACTGGCCCGCTTCTTCAAACCAGAAGAGCTTTTCGCCTAATCGGAAGGAAAGCGGTTCTCTGCCCAGTCGTCCTGCGAAAGCGGGGCGGCTTTTTTTTGGCACCCTCAGGTGCACCCGAGCCGAAATCACCCTGCGCTTTTGCTGCACTCAGGCTCTGGCGCTACAATCGGAGGCGCGAGGGATGTCCCAGCCGTTGGGATGGAGGGTGGACTACAGCGATTGGTTTCAGGGCTGGGAGGATTGAACAAGAGCACGATTGCCCGGGGAGGTTTAGAGGGGTGCAGCCAATCCAACTCCGGAAGTGAGCGGAGTCAGGGCGAGTGAGCGGACCCACTTAGGAAGATCGGCAGTAAGCGTCCGGTCTCCGACCTCGGAACAGGCATAGCGCAGGGCCAGAGCTATGTCATAATGGTAACCATTCTGACATAGCCGATGGCCACTTATGTTAACCCATATAAGGAGCGACGCTGCACCGTTTGCCTGCAACAGGCCATTGCGACCACCTCAACCACGCCTGGCGGTTGCCAGCGGGCCGGGTCAGCGCTCCGAGGTCGTCACGGTTGGTCATGCGGGGCAGGCGGTTGAGCACGTCGCGAGGGTAAACCAAGGGATCCTTGCCGTGGCGCTGGCAGGAGACGACCAGCGCGTAAATGATCGCCGAGCGCTTCCCCGCGTCGGGGTGGCCGATCAACAACCAGTTCTTTTTCCCGATGGTCAAGGGGCGGATAGCGTTTTCCACCAGGTTGTTGACGATGCGAGTTTGGCCGTGACGCACCTGAGCGGTCAGCGGCCCCCACGGGCTGAGCAGGTACGTTCAGGCCTTGCCCAGAAGCGATCGGGGCAAGACCCGCTTTGGCAGGCGCACCGCCAGCGCCCGCAGCCAGCTCAGCGCACGGGCAAACTGTTTGCCTCTGAGTTCGGCGCGGACATCCGCCTAGGTGCCCCTGGCCTCCTCCCACGTCCGCTCCCAGGCGTAAAGTCGGCCGATCAACTTGAGTGCCACCCGCACCGCCTTCGGGTTTTCCGTCTGCGCTACAAAAAACTTCCGCCGCACGTGCGCCCAACAGCCCCCCCCTCGTGCTCGCGGGCATAACTCGCTTAGGCTTCATAACCATCCGACTGCAAGACGCCCCCCGGTAGTCCTCGGTGAGCAACGGATTCAGTTCGCCGTGGCGACGCGACCGTCGCCAGTCAATGACCACATCGCCACCCGGTCGGCTGACCACCCAGAGGTAACCTTGACTCGTCCCCCGGCGTTTTTTGTTCGCGCCTCAGCCCGCGTTGCGGGCACACGCTTCGCTCACCCTGAGCTGCGCTTCGGGCTGCGCCTTCTACGCGCTGCCGCGCTCCGACATCGGGGCCGTTGCATTTGATCGGGGTTTCATCGGCTTGTATATAGCCGCCGAAGAGCAGCCCCCGGTACATGTGTTTATACAGCGGTTCGAGACAGTCGGCCGTCATGTCGATCCAGTCGGCCATCGTCTGGCGACTGAGCTGCGCACCCCAGCGCGC
>JBILBW010000096.1:0-10159 GCA_044353465.1 Rariglobus sp.
AACTCAGGTTGAGACGCGCCAGCCGGAGTGGGACCAAACTTAGGCGGTTGGAACCGTCTGGATGGTCTTAAGGATGCGGGACGCGATCTCGTAGGGGTTGCCCGCCGAGTTCGGACGGCGATCCTCGAGGTAACCCTTGTAGCCGTTGTTGATGAAGCTGTGGGGGACGCGCACGGAGGCGCCGCGATCGGCGATACCGTAGGAGAACTTGTCGATCGATTGGGTCTCGTGCAGTCCGGTGAGACGGAGGTGGTTGTCCGGGCCGTAAACGGCGATGTGCTCGGCGCAGTATTTGCTGAACGCGGCCATGAGCTTCTCGAAGTAGTCCTTGCCGCCGACTTCGCGCATGAACTTGGTGGAGAAGTTGGCGTGCATGCCCGAACCGTTCCAATCGAGGGGCTGCTGGTAGGCGCCGAGGATCGGCTTGCAGTGGAACTCGACGTCAATCTGGTACTGTTCGCACAGACGGATCAGCAGGTAACGGGCGACCCAGACCTCGTCGGCGGCGCGCTTGGAGCCCTTACCGAAGATCTGGAATTCCCATTGGCCCTTCGCCACTTCGGCATTGATGCCTTCGTGGTTGATGCCGGCTTCCAAGCAGAGGTCGAGGTGCTCTTCGACGATCTGGCGGGCAACATCGCCCACGTTCTTGAAACCAACGCCCGTGTAGTAAGGGCCTTGGGGACCGGGATAACCACCCTCGGGGAAACCGAGCGGGCGACCGTCTTGGTAAAAGAAATACTCCTGCTCGAAGCCGAACCAGGTGTCGGGATCATCGACGATAGTGGCGCGGGAGTTGGAGATATGCGGGGTTTTGCCGTCCGGCATCATGACTTCGCACATCACCAGCACGCCGTTGGTACGGGTGGCATCGGGATAAATGGAGACGGGCTTCAGCACGCAGTCGGAACTGCGGCCCTCGGCCTGTTGGGTCGAGCTACCGTCAAAGCCCCACAAGGGAAGCTCTTCGAGCTTAGGGAATTCAGCGAATTCCTTGATCTGGGTCTTGCTGCGGAGGTTGGCGACGGGCTTATAGCCGTCGAGCCAGATGTATTCCAATTTGTATTTGGCCATGAGGAGGTGGTGTGGTTTTAGGTTTGGCTGTGATCGAACGGGGGGTTTGCCCATAGACCACGAAATGAAACCTGAGAACTCATTAGCATCTTGCATGCCACTGGCAATCGGAAGTTGGCGTGCAAACGCGGGTTTTTTAAATCACCGTTCCCCTCCCCGGCGGGCGCGGCCGCCCCCAAAGTCCCCTTGCCTGCCCGGCCGATCAGTACAACCTGGGGCCACCCATGCAAGAGGTTAAAGATACCGCCCGCGCCCTGGTCCGCATCGGCTACGACGGCCGGGTGCATAAAACCTTCCGCGGCCACCTAGCCCGCGATCGCTTTGACAACGAGGTGCGCGTCTTGCGCCATTTGGAGGCCCGCGGCTGCGATTTCGTCCCCCGCCTGCTCGAAGCCGACCCGGAGGCCCTTAAAATCATCACCACCAACTGCGGCATCCTCGTCGAACACATCAGCGCGGAGCGAATGCAGGAAATTTTCGGCGAGCTCGAGGCCTACGGCGTCCGCCACGACGACGCCTTTATGCGCAACATCACCTACCGCTCCGCCGATGGCCGCTTCTGCGTGATCGATTTCGAGTTGGCCACCTTGCTCGACCCGCCCGGCGTCGCCCCCACCTCTGCCCTCCCCTGATCTTTTTTGAACACTTCCCGCTCGTCATGGGCAAATATGAACAGTTTTCATCCCCGCCCTGATCGCCGCCGCTTTCCGCCCCCCGCCTCCCCTTAAGTCTTGCTAGGTTTTCGCCCCGGTTTTCGCATCTCCCCAAATGCCTGCCCCCTCCCTTCCCTCACTCCGCCTTCGCTGGTCGGGACTGACCGAACGCGGCCCTGTCCGCGCTAACAACGAGGACGCCTTCCTCGGGGTCACCTTTGACGGTCGCGACGTGAGTTACCTGGGGAAAACCGGCGAGGCGTCCATGGCCTCGAGCGACTTCGTCTTTGCGGTCAGCGACGGCATGGGCGGGGCCAAATCCGGCGAGTTCGCGAGCCGCATCGCCATCGACCACATCACCCGGCTGTTGCCCAAAGGCTACCGGCTCACCGCCCAGGGCTTGAGCAGCGGCTTCAACGATCTGCTCGGCGAGCTGTTTGCCTCCAGTCATCAGGCGTTGCTCAAGCTGGGCAACGCCTACGAGGAGTGCGCCGGGATGGGCGCGACCCTCAGCCTGTGCTGGTTCGCACCGGAGTGGATGTACTTCGGCCACCTTGGGGATAGCCGGATTTACCACCTGCCAAAAAAAGGCAAGCTGCACCAACTCACCCAGGACCACAGCTACGTCGGCTGGCTGCGCCGCCAGGGCGAGCTCAACGAGCGTCAGGCCCGCACCCACCCGCGGCGCAACGTGATTCAGCAAGCCCTCGGCGCCGGCCACCAGTTCATCGACCCGCACATTGGCGCGGTCGGCTACCAGCCCGGCGACCGCTTCCTGCTTTGCACCGACGGTCTCATCGACGGGCTCTGGGATCACCACCTTGAGGAAATCCTGCGTCAGCCCGACCCGGATCAGGCCGATCAGGACGCCACCCATCAGTTGATCGCCCAGGCCGTGGCCAACTCCGGCCGGGACAACACCACGGCGGTGGTCATCGAAATCCTCGCGCCCGCCGCCTGAAAGCCCAGGCGGCCCAAAACCGCGACGCGCCCTCCCCCGCTCCTGGCGGCGCTCAGCCCATTTTCCGCAGCACCCAATCGGCCACCGTGCCGCCGGCGGGGCGGCGCAGCAAACGGCGCAGTTGCTCGGCCTGGGTCTGGGTGGCGATCAACCGCTCGATGTTGCGCAGGCACGCGGTCAACTCCCCCGCCAGCGCCGCCGGGCTGGCCGCCCCTTGGATGAACTCGGGATACATCGGCGCTTTTAACAACAAATTGGCGATGCCCAAGTAAGGCACTTTGACCAGCCAGCGCCCGAGCAAATAGGTGAGCGGATTGGCTCGGTAAACCACCGCGCCGGGAATCGCCGCGAGCGCGCAGTGCATCGACATGGTGCCGCTTGAGGTGAGCACCGCCGAGGCCGCCACCGGCACGCCCGTCGGCAGCAGTTTCACGTTGGCCGGTAGCTTCTCGGCCAGCAGCACGGTTTTAATAAATTCGCTCGGGTAAAGCACCACCGCGTCACGCTTGCCGGTCTTGGCGTAGGCGGCGTGTCCGGCCAGCAGCAGCGGAAAAATCCGCGCCACCGCCTGCTTGCGACTGCCCGGCAGCAGCAAAATCGGACCAGCCGGATCGTAACGCACCGGGGCTTCATGCGCCTCGTCCAAAAACGGATGCCCCACGAATTCGACCGGCAGGGTGGTGTCGGCGTAGCACTCAACCTCGAAGGGGAAAATCACCGCCAGCGCGTCCAAGTCGCGCGCCATGGTGAAACGCCGCTGGGCCTTCCATGCCCAGATCTGCGGGGAGATGTAATAAAGCAGTTGGATCGCCCCGCCGCCCTTTACCGCCAGCCCGCGTTCGCGCAGCGCCTTGGCGAGACGCAGGTTCAGCCCGGGGTAATCGACAAAGCAGATGGCCCGTGGGCGGTGTTCGGTGATCCAGCGCAGGGTGTCTTCAAACAGGGCTTTGAAAAACGGGTAGTTTTTCAACACCTCGACCAAGCCGACGACCGAGGAGGCGGTCATGTCATGGAGGACTTGGGCTCCCGCCGCGACCAAGGCGGGGCCACCGAGGGCGACGACGGAGAAGCCGGGCCGCTGGGCGCGCAGATCGCGCACAAGGGTCGCGGCGTGCTGGTCCCCGGAGTGCTCACCGGCGATCACAAGCAAGTCCACCCGCCCGGAGTTGGGCGGCGGCAGGCGGAAGGGGGTGGTCGGTTGCATAAGGCGGGAGATACCATTTCGCATTCGGCATCATAAAAACGATCCTTTTTAACCGCGAATAGCCGCTAAGCTTCGTTCTACCCACTGCCTTCCTCTGCCAGTGCCTTGCCCTGAAAAGGACGTTTCCGCATCATTTCCCGCAAGAACATGACCCTGGAGCAAACGGTCGCGGCGATCGGTGCCCTGACCCATGACGTGAAAACGGAGTTGCTTGATCGGGTATGGTTGGAGGGCCATGGAGGTCAGGCCCCTGCCCATGCCCAGGCTTGGTCGGACACCCTGCAGGGCCGCATTGCCGAAATCGAGCAAGGCACCGCGCCATTAATCGCCCTCGACGAAGCCCTCGCGCAAGTCCGGCAGCGCCTTCGCCGGTGAGCCGAGAACTCCACGTCGAGGCGCAGGCCGAGTTTTTGGCCACGATCGCCCATTGCTCGGCGAACGTGTCTGCCGCTTCATCGGACGTTGCGATCCTTTCATCGGAACGAGCTGCCTGTTTATTCAACGTTGCTTCCCATCCCCAGGCGCGTCCTTCCACTTCACTGGAAGATCCATCCCCTCGATTGGAACAGATCATGCCCATTCATTTAAGCAGGGTGCCGTTTCATAAGCGGATCCTGCCATAAGGTTGGCGCGTGCTTCGCCGCGATTCGTGTAGCCTGATCCCTGCGTGAATCCCCCTGCCGCGCCCCACCCTTGGCCGTCGAGACGCCATCAAAATGCAGCCGGCAGGTTATTCAGGTAGGCTCGTAACGCATCGATCCCGGTCACTGCCCAGGTTTTGGCCGGTCGATACGGGTTCATGTCAGACTTTATGATGAGGGTGCCACTATAGGGGTTAAATCGATGCTGCTCGATGGCGGGATGCTCGGCTCCATCGGCGGAACCCCTAAACCGCTGCTGCCGCTGTCTTGCAAAACGCGCACCCGCATGAAGCGGCGCACTCCTGGGGCCAACGACGTTTTGTCAGCCACCGTCACGCGATCACGCAGCCCGTCCAATGGTGTCACAGCGATTTCGTGGGTGTAGGTTTCGCCGGTTACCCAGGTGTTCAGGTCGGAAGAAACTTCCACCGTATAGGTAAGATCGGTGACGTCGTTGCGCCGGGTGTAGGTCAGCGCCAGCGCACCGGACTGAATGCTCAGGACCGGGGCGGCATTGACCGTCGCCTGGGTGGGCGACTCGCCGAACGCGTATTCGAGCTGGTTGGGCAACCCGTCGCCGTCCGGATCGGCCGACGGTCCGCTGATGGCACCGTTGGACAATTGGATGTCGCTAAACTGCTCCCATCGCCAGTCGGCCAAGGTCCACGGGGTTACCGTCAACGTGTTGTTGTAAAAAACGAAGGTGTAGTTGGATGCCGCCAGCGTTCCCGGTCCCACCGTGATCGCATAGATGCCCGGCAAACTGCCCGCCGTGGCGCTGGTCGTGAGGCTTGGCGCCCCGCTGAGCACCGCGGTCGTATCCCCTGTAACAAAACCGCTGTACGCCACGCTCAAGCCCGGCGTGGCCACCCCCGCCCATTTGGTTTTCGCATCGGCGCTGATGGTGAGCGGCACCTTGGCGACGTTGAAAGAAACGTTCACCTCAGGGGCGGCGGCATAAACCGTATTGCCGGTTTGGCTGGCCCGCACTTGCACGGTGCCGGTCCCCGTCAGCGTCAGGTCCAAGCCGGCCACCGTTGCCGGGCCCGAGATAATGTTAAAGCTCACGGCTAGCCCGGAACCGGCGCTTGCAGCGAGGGGTATGGCCGCATGCGTAAAACTGCAGTCCGCAAGCCCGGTGAAGTCGATGGTCTGGGCAAAACTACTGATCAAAAGCCCATCGAGCAGCTCGATGCCGCCGCTGCGAATACCGGCTTCGGTGGCGGGCAAATGCCCTCGGATGTCGTAAGCCTGCGCTGCAAACAGCGAGGAGAGGTTCACCTGGGTGCCGAGGGGCACGCCGGTCATCCCGCGCAGGGCCACTAGGTTGTCCACGTTGGTCGCCCCATCCAAGGCGGCCAACATCTGCGTCAGGTAGGTGCTCACGTTGGATTTGTCCGTCGCTAGGGTCGGCGAGGCCAAATCGATGCTCACCAAATGAGATCCACCACCGGCGGGTGCCGGGCGGCTCCACAGGTCCGTTTCCACGCTACGATAGTGCTCCACGGCTTGCTGCATGAGTGCCTTGGCCTGGCTGCGCACGGTCGGGCTGGAAGCGGCCAACGCGGTTAAAAACTGAGGGTGGCTGGTGAGGAACTCATCCCACGAGGCGGTCTGGAAAATGTCCCCATTCGAGAGGTCCACGTCCGCGTTATAGGTTTCGCCCAAGAGCCGCAGCGCCTGGGTGAACTTGACCGCCGCTTGGATCATCTCGCGGTCGGGTTGCGCCAGGACGATGTCCGCGATGCTGCCGATCTGGCTGGCGGCGAGCCGGATCTCCGCGTTCGACGGGATGGCCGCGAGATCGGCCAGCAACGGAATGAGCACCGCCGCATCCTGGACCTTCAGGAGGTCAAAAATGTCGGTCAGATTGGAGCCGGCTTTCAGGACGGGATGCCCAACCGCTGCTGAACCCGCGAGCACCTGCACGTCGGCCGGCAGGCTGCCCACCACCGAAACTCGTAGGGGCGAACTGGTGTACCAGATGACCACGACGGCCCCGGTTTTGGCGGGCAGCGTGATCGTGGTGCGGCCTTGCGCATCCAAGATATCATAGAGCTGCAACCCGACCTGATTCTGGTCGGTAAACTCAATGTTTCCGTAAAAGTTTGGCGTCGCGCGGCCATCAGGTTGGTCAAACCGCAAGGTCACCGAGGCGGGGGCCGTGCTGTTGTTGTTAAACACGATGCAGGGTCCATCCATAAAATAACCGACGGGGCTCATACTCCAGCTGTTGCCACTTTGGGTCCACGCGCCGGGCTGAACCGAATAGGCGGTCGGGAAACTCACCGGGCCAGTTCCCAACACGGCCCAGTCCGCCGGATCTGCGCGGGTGGCGCCGAGTTTGGTTTTTAAGAATTCCGGAGTATCGGTCGCCGCCGCGATGCCGAGACGGGCCGCGCTGCGCAACAGCCGCGCCAGCGGCAGATCGGGAGCGGCGGGATGCGCCGCAATGTAGGCGTCGAGCAGGGTCTTCGCCGGGTCGAAAGCATAGCCCTTGAGCAGCGCGTAGGCCTCGGTGGCGCTGGCCAGCGCACTGGGCAGGGTCACGGTGAGGGCGACCTCGGCCGAGGTGACGGAGCCCAGGTTGTTGCTGACCGTTACCTTATAGGCCCCGGCGTCATAAATGTAGGACCCATTGATAACATAGTCCGGTCCGGTGGCCCAAGGAAGAGCCACCCCATTGCGATACCACTGGTAGTTCAACGGTTCGCCGGTAGCGGCGACCGAAAGGGTAAATGCCTCCCCGATGGCAACCGTCGTGGCTTGAGGCGCGAGGGTGATCGCAGGAGGGGTCGTAGTGAACAGTGCCACGGTGTTACCATAGCTGGCCGCGATGGCCGCGACGCCGCCCAAACCATTGGGCACGGTCGTTTCACCATGCCAATTAGAGCCCCACGCGACCACCGAGCCGTCCACCTTCAGGGCCACCGAGTGATAGCCTCCCGCAACAACGGCTGACACCCCGCTCAAACCGACAGGAACGCTGGTTGCATCATAGGCGTTAAAACCCCATGCAAACACCTTTCCGTTAGTAAGTAATGCTACAGTGTGGAAAACGCCTGCTGCAATGCCCGAGACCTCTGTTAGTCCCGCAGGAACCGTTGTTTGTCCCGCCGAATTGTCCCCCCAATTAACCACCGTGCCATCGCCCTTAAGCGCCACCGTGTGGATGCCACCGGCTGCAATCGCCACGACTTCCTTTAAACCGGCCGGAACGTTGGTTTGTCCGTCCGCGTTGTAGCCCCAAGCGACTACCGTGCCGTCCGCCTTCAATGCCACCGAATGGCCAGAACCCGCAGCAATCGCCACGACCCCAACTAAACCGACGGGAACGTTGGTTTGCCCGCCCCAATTTGATCCCCACGCCACCAAGGTGCCGTCCGCTTTCAGTGCCACCGTGTGGGTATCGCCGGCTGCAATCGCCACGACGTCTACAGCTTCAAGCGGCACCGTCGTTTCACCATTCCAATTAGCTCCCCACGCGCGCACCGTGCCATCCGCCTTCAGCGCCACCGTGTGGCTATTTCCCGCAGCGATACCGACCACGCCGGTCAGCCCAGCCGGCACGGTGCTTTGCCCATTCCAATCGGCGCCCCACCCCACCACTGCGGCTCCCGGGATCAACACGTTTACAAACCCCGTGGCCCGACTCACCGCATTGCTGCCGTCGGTGATTTTCACCGTGTAGGCCCCCCGGTCACCATAGGCGGCGTTGGCGTCGCTGTAGCTGGCGCTCGTGGCCCCCGCAATCGGGCGGTTGTCGTGGTACCACTGGTAGCGCAGCGGCTCCGGCCCCACCGCCATCACGCTCAGGCTAAAACCACTGCCCTGATTCACCACGGTGCGCGCCGTCGGCGGCACGCAGACCACGGGCGTGGCCATCACAAGGGCCTCGCCAAAAATCAGGCAAAGCAGGCTGAGTGAGCAAAGTCTATAATCACTTAACTTCATTATATTAAATTATTAAAAAATTAAAGTGGACTGACCGGGTCGGGTGCAGGAATCGGCGCGGGCGCGCCCACCCTAACCGAGGCGGGCATCGCGGGTTCCGATCTGGGCCCGGCCGGCTGCAGCACCTGCGGCGCATTCGCCACCCAGCCCACCACCACGGTTTGCGGCGGGCCCGGGTCGCCCCCGGGCGTGCGGAGTTGTGCCGGGGCAAACACCAAGAGGAGTCCTTTAACCGTGGGGAAACGCGGCGCGAGGCATTCACGGCCATCCGGCAAACGGACCACCAGTGACTGCGGCAGTTGTGCCGCGCGGTATTTCGCCAAACCCGCAGTGAACGCAGTCCAGTCGGTAGGCGTGCACGGGGTCGCGTTGATTTCGAGCCGGGCGTACTTGAGGGACACCCCGGGGGTGGCGATTTGGAACGGCCCCACCTGGCGATGAGCCCCGGCCGCCTCGGCAAACTGCAAGTGGGCCAAGCGCTCGGGCACAATGCTGGAAAAGAACCCCATTCGCACATTCTTGATCTGGCTGATCTGCAGATCCAGCCGGTCGTCACCTCGCGCACTTACCGCCAGCACGAGGGCGGCTATCCAACATGCCGCAATGCGAAAGCATGAAAAAGCAAATGGCGGACAAACAGGCATCACGCTGATCTGTTCCGCCACAGGTAGGGCCGTCAATACCAACCCTCCCGCTGATATCGACGTAACCCCGTTTCGCTCGGCTTCAGTAACCGCAAAGCTGATTAATAGCTTATGGGATACCACGTAAAAACGGGTTCTTCGACAGTTTTAGTGGGTAATATTAATGGAACCCGGTAAATCACAGCCCAAATGCCCCCGGAACCACTCTTGCACGAATTATTAGGACTGGGGAAGCAGTGGGGAGCGGTGCGCTGCGAGTAAGAGGCGCAAGATGATGAGGGAACGCAGACTGCGGGAGGGGTGGTTCGGTTCTGGGTGGAGCAAACCCCGGCGCTATGGGTTGAGGAGAGTGCCAGCGCAAAGCAAGCGGTGTGCTGTTATGATCACGTAGAAGAGAGGGAGTGGAGGCATCTCAATGGGTTCGAGCAGCGCTGCGAAATACACTGCCGCTTGCCGCTTGAGCAGCGAACTGGCGACGGGAGCGTTTACCGCGTGAACCTGCCGTAGGAAGGACTGGCCAAGCATGGTTCCTTGACACTTTCAGTGGGTAGCGGGGCGTTGGAGGTGACCTGAGGTGAAGTAGAGCATGGCAATGAGGTTATCGACTGAACGGAAGCCACGGGCCTTACGCTTCACCGCCGAGAACACGCTATTAAGGCCTTCCATGAAGGCGTTAGTGGTACGATGAGTCCAGTGGGCGAGTATGCCAGGTAAGTGGCGCTCTATCATGGCCGCTGTTTTAACAAAAGAGGAGAACAGGGGCAGTAGATGTTTGCCTGCGACCCAACGTACCCACCGGCACCAGGCGCGTAGTTTGCGTCGCGCCAACGCTGCAGTCGGCAAGGTATATATTTCCTGCAAAACCAGCCTCATTTGGTGGGCTTTAACGCTGGCTAAATTAGTCTTCAGAAGACCGGCATATTTTAGTGCCTGCTTAGCGGTGTGATTGGCGGGATTCTTCAGCAGGACCCAGCGTGACTCTTTGAGTAGTTCCCGGTCCGGCTTATTCGCGAGTCGGCACTCCACCC
>JBILBW010000219.1:0-3166 GCA_044353465.1 Rariglobus sp.
ATCCTGCTGGATAGGCCATCTTCGCGCTGCCGCGCTGCGTCCGGCTAGGCTCTGTGACACCCATCCGTTTCCTCGTTCGTTGTTTGGCTTTTCACCCACTGAAATCGTCGAAGAACCCTTTAAATCAACGTTGCTTCTCGCTGCATCAATCACTTCCGCTTGATTAAGCCGAGGCCCAGGACGGACGGCGGCGTGAGGGGTTAAATGCGTTGCATGGGCTGAGTGCCCCAGTTTTGGTGGCGCGATGTCTTCACCCAAACTCCTTATTTTTGACTGCGACAGCACGTTGAGCGCGATCGAGGGTATCGATGAACTCGCCCGGGGGCGCGGCCCGGAGGTGTTTAAACGCGTGGAGGAAATGACCAACGACGCGATGGATGGCAAAATCGCCGTCGAGGCTGTTTTCGGGCGCCGCCTGGAAATCATTCGCCCGGCCGCCGGCGATGTCGCCGCGGTAGGTCGCCGCTACATTGAAACCGTGGAGCCGGAAGCGCTGGCGGCCCTTGCTGCCGCCCGCGCCGCCGGTTGGACCCCGATGATCATCAGTGGCGGCTTTCGCAATGCCATCCGACCGCTGGCCGATTACCTCGGCATCGAGCGGATCGAAGCGGTGGACCTTTTTTTCGATGCGGCGGGGAACTACTCCGGCTACGACGAGGCCTACCCGACCACCCGGTCGGGCGGGAAGCCGGAGGTCATCAGCCGGCTCAAACGCGAACTTGCTCCGGCTCAGGTGGTCATGGTGGGCGATGGCGCCAGTGATTTGGAAACCAAGCCGGTGGTCGACCTTTTCGTTGGCTTCGGCCGCTACACGGCGCGGGAAAAAGTGAAGCGCGAGGCACCTCAGTTTATTTACGCCCTCGGCGCGTTGTCGGCGATTCTCCCATCGATCTAACCTCTTCCTTATTTCCCCATGAGTTCCGCCAGCCACGTCCTCGCCACTGAGTTCCCCCGAGCCCTCGCCACTTATCCCGAGGCGGCGAGTGGGGGCGTCCTCGATGTGATCCTCGCCCGCTTGCAGGCGGAGCCCTTCAACGGCGTGGCCACGGCGATTTTTCTGCTCGCGATTTGCCATACCTTTGTTGCGGGCAAGTTCCGCCACTGGGCCCATGAGGTGGAAGCGGCCCACGGCGCCCAGCGCCAACGGCGGCAGGCCACGGTGGCCAACAGCTCTGAGGCCGGCTGGCCCGCGGAAGTCAGCTTCAAGGGGCAGATCCTCCATTTCTTCGGGGAGATCGAGGCGATTTTCGGGATCTGGGTGCTGGCGCTGGCCGCCGCCGTGACCGCCTTCAAAGGCTGGCCCACGCTGCTGGAGTATATCGGCAAACAGGTGAATTTCACCGAGCCGATGTTTGTCGTCGTGATCATGGCGATCGCCTCAACCCGGCCGGTGCTGCGCTGCGCCGAGCAGGGCATGCGCGCGGTGGCTTCGCTCGGGCGCGGTTCGGTGGCCGCCTGGTGGCTTTCGATTCTGATCGTCGGGCCGATTCTCGGCTCGTTGATCACCGAACCGGCCGCGATGACCATTTCGGCCCTCCTCTTGGCCCGGCAGTTTTATAGCTTCAAGCCCTCGATGCGTTTTTCTTACGCCACGATTGGGCTTTTGTTTGTGAATATTTCGGTGGGCGGAACCCTGACCCACTTCGCCGCCCCGCCAGTGCTCATGGTGGCGGGTCCATGGAAGTGGGACCTTCTGCACATGCTGCAGCACTTCGGCTGGAAAGCGGTGGTCGGCATCGGTGTCTCGACGGTGGGGTGCTACTGGGTGTTTCGTAAGGAGTTCGCGGGCTTGCAGGCCCGGCGCGCGCAGCAGAGCGATGGGCCAAGTCGGAGCGACGGCCGGCCGGTGCCGCCCTGGGTGACGCTGGTGCAACTCGGGTTTCTCGCCAGCACGGTCTATTTCGCCCACTATCCGGCCCTCTTTATTGGCGGGTTTCTCTTCTTTTTGGCCTTCAACCAGGCCACCGCCCACCACCAAAGCCCACTCGACCTTAAACCCGCGCTGTTGGTGGGTTTTTTCCTCGGCGGGTTGGTGGTGCATGGCGGTCTGCAGGGCTGGTGGATCGAGCCGGTGCTGAAGAGCCTCGGCGAAATGCCGCTGTTCCTCAGCGCCACGGTGCTGACCGCTTTCAATGATAATGCGGCCATCACCTACCTGGCGACGCTGGTGCCCGGCTTCACCGATCCGCTCAAATACATGGTGGTGGCCGGCGCGGTCACAGGCGGTGGCCTGACGGTGATCGCCAACGCTCCGAATCCGGCCGGCCAGTCGATTTTGCAGCGGTTTTTTCCCGAGGGGGTCTCTCCGCTCGGTTTGCTGCTCGGCGCCTTGGGGCCGACGCTGGTGATGGCCGCGTGTTTTCTCTGGCTGTAGGGGCGGGGTTGGACAGGCACCGTCGGGGGATAATTGGGTGGGATTCGGGTAATGCCCCATGGCTTAAGTGCGGCCGGTGAGCTAAAGTGGTAACATCGGGTTTTTCCGCGGATTCGGACCCGCTGGTTTTGTCACACCGCTCGTTAAGCCGCTCCCCCAAAGGGGCTCGTTTTGGGGCGCGCAGGTCGCTCTCCCACCAACCACTCAACACACTTAGGCCCGTCATGACCGCCTCGGACGCCGCTGTTGTTTTATTTATTTTCACCCTCGCTACCGTGAGTGCGGATAAGCCGGACGCGAACGTGGCCACACTCCAGCACGCGGCCTGGGCCGCGCATGCCGGGCCCCAGCGGGTGGACGCCGTGTTGGTCGCGGTGGCAGGGTTGGTGCTTCGCGTTGGCGAGCCGGTTGCGGTGCAAGTCGAGCGGCTCGAGAAAGCGAGGGGGGAGCTGGAAACTTTGGCCAAAGAAACCCACGATTGCTGGTCCCTGTTACGGGCGCAGGAGGAGGCCGGCTTTCATCGCTGGGATTTGGAGCTAGCCCAACTTCAGGGCGAACAAGTTGCCACCCGCACCACGGAGCGCCAGCAGGCGGTTCAGGCCCAATTCAGGCAGTTGTGCGCCAGCTATGAGCTGGCCGATCACCGTTTCCCTCAGGTGCGAGAACCCCTTCGCCACATAGGGCCTGTCAGTAAATAACCGTATCGATTTTAGGTATTGGTTTCGGCAGGATGGTGTAATTCCATTCTCCATGAAAAGGGTCAGTAACGAGGTGCAGTGAGTCCATTTCCTG
>JBILBW010000220.1:0-3163 GCA_044353465.1 Rariglobus sp.
TGGGCGTGGGCGTGGGCGTGGGCGTGGGCGTGGGCGTGGGCGTGGGCGTGGGCGTGGGCGTGGGCGTGGGCGTGGGCGTGGGCGTGGCACCGCGAGAACGTGTGCATGCGCTTTGACCTCGGGGGACAAACCCGCCCATGCTCACCGGCTTGAACACCCGCCCTGCCGCATGAACTGGGAACAACTTGACTGGTCCGCACTCGACCGCCTGCGGGCGGGCTTTCTGAGCGGCAGCGCTGCCGCCGGGCCCTACTGGACCACACCCGCCGACCTCGCCAGCTACGACCTGACCTACGCAGAACGCATTGGCTGGAAATGGGATGCGTTGCTTCGCGAGCTCCGCCTGCGCGCTTGGCGGCCCCCGGCTGGCAGCACCGTGATCGACTGGGGTTGCGGCAGCGGGGTCGCCGGTCGCCGGGTCATCGCGGCCTTTGGGGCCGACCATTTCGCCGCGCTGCGGGTCTGGGATCATTCGGCCCACGCCCGCGACTTCGCCGCCCACCGCGCACGCGAGACCTTTCCCGCCCTTGCCGTGAGCGCCGCGGCCAGCGCCCCCACCGCGGACAGCCTTCCGGCCGCGTACACCCTGGTGATCAGCCACGTTTTTAACGAGCTCGACGCCGCCCGCCGCGCCGAGTTGCTGGTCCTGGTCGCTGGGGCCGCTGCCGTGCTGTGGATCGAACCGGGGACGCACGCCGACAGCCGTCTGCTCGCCACCGTCCGCGACCAGGTGCGTGCCACCCACCACATTGTCGCCCCCTGCACTCACCGGGAAAAATGCCCGCTTTTTCTGGCCGCCCACGAGCGCGATTGGTGTCACTTTTTTGCCCCGGCGCCGGCCGGCATCCAAAACGACTCCAACTGGGTCCGGTTCTCCCACCGGGCCGGCCTCGACCTGCGCAGCCAAGCCTACAGCTGCCTGGTGCTTGGCCCCCCCCGCGGCACCGCGCACCGGCCACTCCCGACTCCCGCCCCGGAGGCCGCCGCAAAGTGTCACCCATTAGGTGACACTTTGCCCGCCGCCCGCGTCCTGGGGCGGGTGGAGGTTTTCAAACCCTACGCGCGGTTCCTTGCCTGCGAGGCGACCGGCTTGCACTGGCTGGAACTGACCAAACGCACCGACCCGGCGCTGATTAAGCGCCTCGACAAAGCCCCGCCGGTGCCACTCTACGCCATCGCCCACGACGGTCAGCGGGTCACCGCCATGCGGCCTCTGGTCGAGGAGCCGGCGCCGCCCGCCAGCTCGGCGGAATAGGCCGCACAAGGCGTTGCCCCAGTTTAGAGGGGGCCGACGCTGGGGTGGGTTCCCCCCAGAGTCGGCCCGCCCGGGGCCAAAGCGGTCGAGGCGGCCACCCCACAATAAAAAAGCGCGCCCCTGGAGGGGGCGCGCTTGGGCTCTAAAACCGGGCTGAGGGCGGGGCGGCTGATCGGGTCAGACCTTGGGGCCGCCTTGGGCCAAGCTACGGGCGCGCAGGCGCAGACCGTTGAGGCGGATGAAGCCGGTCGCGTCGCTCTGGTTGTACCAGCTCTTCACGCCTTCCATCGACGCGATCTTGTCGTCGTAGAGCGAGTACTTCGACTTGCGGCCGGTGGTGATGATGTTGCCCTTGTAGAGCTTCAGGCGGACGGTGCCGGAGACGAACTTCTGGCTCTCGTCGACGAGGGCCTGGAGGGCCTCGCGCTCGGGGGAGAACCAGAAGCCGTTGTAAACGAGCTCGGCATACTTGGGGATGAGGCTGTCGCGCAGATGCTCGACTTCGCGGTCGAGGGTCAAGCTCTCGATCTGCTTGTGAGCCTGCATAAGGATGGTGCCGCCGGGGGTCTCATAGACGCCGCGGCTCTTCATGCCGACGAAGCGGTTTTCCACCAGGTCAACGCGGCCGATGCCGTGCTTGCCGCCGAGTTTGTTGAGGGTCTTGAGGACCTTGCCGGGGGTGAGTTTCTTGCCGTTGACGGCCACGGCGTCGCCCTTTTCGAACTCGATCTCGACGTATTCGGCCTTGTCGGGCGCATCTTCGGGGGAGACGGAGAGTTTGAACATCTCCTTGTTTTCCTCGGTGGTGGGATCGAACCAGGGATCTTCGAGGATGCCGGCCTCGTAGGAAATGTGGAGGAGGTTGCGGTCCATCGAATAGGGCTTCTTGAGGGAGGCCTCGACGGGGATCTTGTGCTTGGCGCAGTAGGCGATCATCTCGGCGCGGCCGGGGAACTCGGCGCGGTAGTTTTCCAGCTTCCAGGGGGCGATGATGGCGAGATCGGGGGCGAGCGCCATGTAGGTGAGCTCGAAGCGGCACTGGTCGTTACCCTTGCCGGTGGCGCCGTGGGCGACGGTGTCGGCGTTTTCCTTGCGGGCGATGTCGACCTGGGCCTTGGCGATCAGGGGGCGGGCGATGGAGGTGCCCAGATAATACTGGCCCTCGTAGACCGCGTTGGCGCGGATCATCGGGTAGATGTAGTTTTTGGCAAACTCCTCGACCAGATCGAGGGTGTAGTGCTTGGAGGCGCCGGTGGCCTTGGCCTTTTTGTCGAGGCCCTTGAGCTCCTCTTCTTGGCCGACGTCAGCGGCGAAGGTGACGATCTCCGCGTCGTAGGTTTCCTTGAGCCACTTGACGATGACGGAGGTGTCGAGACCTCCGGAGTAGGCGAGAACGATTTTCATAGGTGCGTGTAGAGAGAAAAAGTGAGGGACGGGTGCGGTTAACCCACTCAGGCGCGGGGCTGTTGGGCGAGGACGGCCATGATGGCCTTCTGCGTATGCAGGCGGTTTTCGGCCTGGTCGAAGATGATCGAGCGCGGGTTGTCCAAGACCTCCTGGAACACCTCCTCGCCCGAGTGGGCCGGCAGGCAGTGCATGAAGTAGGCGTCGGGCTTGGCGGCGGCAAACAGCGCGCCGGTCACCGCGTAGGGCGACATCTGGGCGATGCGCTGCTGGGTTTCCACTTCCTTGCCCATGCTCACCCACACGTCGGTGTAAACCACATCGGCGTCCTTGACCGCCTCGAACGGGTCGGTGGTGTACTGGTAATTTGGGGTAAACCCCTCCTGCTGGAGCAACGCGTTGATGTCCGCGCCCGGCTCGAAGCCCTGGGGGCCGGCCAGCGAGATCTTCATGCCGAAGAGGGCCGCGCCGAGGATCCAGGAGTTAGCCATGTTGCAGGCGGTG
>JBILBW010000097.1:0-10117 GCA_044353465.1 Rariglobus sp.
TGCGCTGCTTCCCCAAGGACCTGCCTCCGGTCATCGAGGTGGACGTCACCGAGCTGAAGGTTGGCGAGACCCTTAAGGTCGGCACCCTCAAGCCCATCGCGGGCGTCGAGTTCCTTGATGTCAAGGGTCAGCCGGTGGTCTCCTGCGTCGAGCCGGTGGGCGAAATCGCCTCCGCTGCTCCGGCCGCCGGTGCCGCCGCTGCGACTGCCGCGGGCGCCAAGCCCGCCGCCGGTGCTGCCGCCCCTGCGGCCGCCGCTCCTGGCGCTGCCGCTGGAGCCAAACCTGCCGCTGGAGCCAAGCCCGCCGCCGGCGCCAAGCCCGCGGCTGCTCCCGCCAAGAAGTAAGTTTCGCCGCCTCGGCCCGCGCCTTCACCGCATCGGGCCCGGATGTTTGTTCTTTGAGTCATGTCCATCTCGCTTGTTGCCGGTCTGGGCAACCCCGGTCGCGATTACGATCACACCCGCCACAACGTGGGTTTTGTCGTCGTCGAGGCGCTCGCTCGTCAGCTCGGCCTTGCTTGGCAAAAGCAGCGGTCGTTCGAGGCCGAGGTCGCCCGTTGGGACCCGCAGCCGGGCCGCACGGTCCTGTTCGCCAAGCCGCTCACGTTCATGAACGAAAGCGGCCGGGCAGTGCAGGCCATGACGGGGTTTTACAAAATCCCCGGCACTGCGGTCACCGCCGTTTATGATGACCTCACGATCAACCTCGGTCTCGTGAAAGTCAGCGTCAGCGGCAGCGCTGCCGGTCACAACGGTGTGGCCAGCCTGCTCGAGCGGCTCGGCAACGGGTTTATCCGTTACCGCATCGGCATCGGGCCGAAAGACCCGCCCCAGATGGACCTCAAGGACTTCGTCCTCGGCAAATTCACGCCTTCCCAACAACTCCTCCTCGATCAGAATTTAGAACGCTATGTGTCCGGCTTGCGCCTCGTCTTAGACCACGGCGCGGACCGGGCCATGAACCAACTTAACCGTAGAGACTCACCATGAGCACCACCACCAAACGCAACTACCGCGCCACCTTCATCCTCGATAACCGCGGCAAGGAAGACTCCGTTGATCAAATCATCGACGGGGTGAAGAAGGACATCCTCGCCGTCAACGGCGAGATCGGGTCCGTCGAAGCCCTCGGCCGCCGCGATTTCGCGCGCGTCACCGACCGCCACCTGCCCGGCGCCACCTACATCCAGGTCTCCTTCGCGGCGCCGGCCACCGGCCCGGCCGCCCTCAAAGAGCGCCTCCGCCTCAACAGCACCGTTTACCGTACCTTCCTCCAGAACGCCTGAGTCCGGGCGAACGCACCGCTCCCATGGCTTCCCTCAACAAAGTAATGCTCATCGGCAACCTGACGCGTGATCCGGAACTCCGGGTCACGCCCAAGGGAACGGCCATCTGCCAGTTCGGCCTCGCGGTCAACCGTCAGTTCAAGGACGAATCGGGTGCCACCCGCGATGAGACGACCTTTGTGGATATCGAGGCCTGGGGTAAAAACGCCGAGACGGTCGCCAAATTCTGCCTCAAGGGCCGTCCGTTGTTCGTCGAAGGCCGCCTCAAGCTCGACACTTGGGACGACAAGACGACCGGCCAGAAGCGCAGCAAGATGAAGATCGTGCTCGAGAACTTCCAGTTCCTGGGCAGCCGCGAGGGCGGCGAAGGTGGCGGCGCTCCCCGCGCTGCGGCCTCGTCCGGTGGGGATGAGGGCATCGATCAAACGATCGAGCGCCACACGCCTCCGCCGCGGGTCAACACCAAGCCCTCCCCGCCGCCCCAAGATAACATCGACGAAGACGTTCCGTTCTAAAGCGACCCGCGTTCGTACCTCTCACACTTAACTCTTAAAAACACATACCATCATGGCTAATCACGAAGTTTTGCTCCTCAAGCCGGTTGACGGTCTTGGCGCCGAAGGCGACCAGGTCAAAGTCCGCCCCGGCTATGCCCGTAACTACCTCCTCCCGCAGAAGTTTGCCGTCGCTCTGACCCAAGCAAACCGCAAGCGCATCGAGGCCCTCAAGAAGCGCCGCTCGGAGCGCGAAGTCTCTGAGTTGTCCGGCGCCCAGGCGCTGGCCGACAAGATCGCCAAGGTTTCGCTCGCGTTCGCCGTTAAGACCGGTGAAGGCGGCAAGCTGTTCGGCGCGATCACCTCCGCCGACATCCACCTGAAGCTGGTCGAGTCCGGCATCGAGATCGAAAAGAAGAAGATTCACCTCCACACCCCGGTGAAGGCCCTCGGCAAGCACGAGGTGAAGATCAAGCTCCACGCCGAGGTTTCGGTTGAGGTCTCCTTCGACGTCGTCTCCGAGAACCCGATCGTTGAGGCTGTCGTTGAGGCGCCCAAGACGATCAAGGAAGAGTATCCCGAGCACGCTGCTCTGGAGAAGCAGGCCGCCCGCCGCGCCGAAAAGGCCAAGCGCAGCGACCGCAAGAAGTAAACTCCTGCGCCGCTCCCGGCGCCCTGCTCTTCATCCTAGCCGCCGACCCTCCCCAGGGGCGGCGGTTTTTTTGTGTCCAACTCCGCCCGCCACGGCCGGGGTGATCTCCGGTTCACGCCGTGGCGGGGTGGGGAAGGCCCCCATGGCGAGCTGGGGCGGTTGGGGGCAACTTGGCGACGGCAGAAAACCCCGGCGCTTCCCACGGGGTTTGTCTCTGCCCGTAACTTCAAAAAAGCCCCCCATGAACAAGAATCCGCTCAGTAAAGGCGTGATAACCGAACACGGTCACGGTGTCGGAGTGATCACAAAAAAAATGATTCGCGAGCGTGCCATCGAGGTGGCGCTGATGAAGGGCCGCAGGCCGCACGAACTCGATCAAGCCGATTGGGAGCAGGCTAAACGCGAACTGTCCGGGGGCCCAGAGCTTGACCCGAAAACGGCGCTGCTCGAATCCCTTCCCGAAGACGTGCGCGGGGACGTGTTGCCCGAAATTGGCGACCATCGGGCACCGGAATGCGCCCCGGAAGACGAGGACGCGGAGGGCCGCAGTGAAAGCGTCCAGCTGGTCGATGAGGGGGTGCAGGAGGCGGCCCGCGACCAGCGGTTGGCCGCGGCCCGGCAAACGCCCGAGGCTGAAGCGGCCGGACCCTGAGCTTGCGAGCGGCTTGCCGATCGGTGCCTCGGCGGCCCCGGTCGCAACCATCGCGGAGCGTGGCCTAAAGCCCCAGCAGCCCCCTTGGCCTGGGCGTCTCGTAACCCCGGGCGGCGGGGCGGATTGTGCTGGGGGGGGGGGGGGGCGCCGCCCCGGTTAACAGGCGGTGAAAAACTTTCCGTAACCCACCATTGCTTCTCGCGGCGCAACCCCTTGCCTCGTTGCTCCGCTTCATGGCTGACGACTTCAAGAAATTTTCCCGCCGCCCCCGCGCCGAGTCCGACGAGCCGCGTGACCTCTCCTCGGTCATCGGGCGCACGCCCCCGCACAGCATCGAAGCCGAGGAATACCTCCTGTCCTGCTGTTTCCTGGATGGCTCCGACATCGTGGCCCGCTGCTTGGAGGGCAAACTGAGCGCCGCCGCCTTCTACGCGCCGGCCAACCGGGTGATTTTTGATAAGCTGGTCGATCTTTACAACAAGGGTGTGCCCATCGACTTGCAGATCCTCGCCGAGGAGCTCAAGACCAGTCGCCAACTCGATGAGATCGGCGGCTACGCTTACCTGACGCAGGTCAGCAGCCGGATTCCGACCACGGCGCAGTCGAACTACTTTATCGAGAAGGTGCGCGAGCTGCACCTGCTACGCGAACTCATCAAGGTGGCCACCGGGGCGGTCGAGAGCTGCTACGCCTACGAGGGCGGGCTGGAGGAGTTCGTCGACAAGGTGGAGCAGGACATTTTCAAGGTCACCCAGGACCGCGTCTCCGATGGCGCGGTGCAGATGAAGGGGCCGACCAGCGAGGCGATGGCCGTCATCACCAAGATGATGATGAAGAAGGGCGAACTCACCGGGGTGTCGTCGGGCTTCAAGGACCTCGACGCCTTCACCTACGGCTTCCAGCGCCAGGAAATGATCATCCTCGCGGCCCGCCCCTCGATGGGCAAAACCTCACTGGCGCTCAACTTCGCCGAGGCTGCCGCCCTGCCGCGGCGTGGCGAAGGCGTGCCGATCCTGATCTTCTCGCTCGAAATGGGCGCGGCCCAGCTCGCGCTGCGTATGTTGTGCGCCCGGGCCAAGGTGAACATGAAACTTTTGCGTGACGGCCTGCTGTCCAAAAACGGCGAGGAGCAACAACGGCTGCTGACCTCGGCCGACGAATTTTCCCGGGCGCCGATCTTCATCGACGATTCCAGCCACCTTTCGATCATGGAGTTGCGCGCCAAGGCCCGCCGCCTGCAATCGCGCAACAAGCTCGGCCTGATCATCGTGGACTACTTGCAGTTGCTCGCGCCGACCGATTCCAAGAGCCCTCGTGAGCAACAGGTTGCGGAAATGTCCCGCGGCTTGAAGGCGTTGGCCAAGGAGCTGGATGTGCCGGTGCTCGTCTTGTCGCAGTTGAATCGTTCGGCGGAAAAAGAGAACCGTACCCCCAAGCTCTCCGACTTGCGTGAGTCCGGCTCGATCGAGCAGGACGCCGACGTGGTCTTGATGCTGGCTCGGCCCAAAGATGCCGATGAGAAATTTCAGGTCGCCGCCGACTCGGCGGAGTTAATCGTTGCCAAACAACGAAACGGCCCAGTAGGAGAATTGAAACTTACGTTCCTTCGGGACATTACACGCTTTGAAAACTACACTCAGTAACCCCGTTTTCGGGGTCGTTCGGCTCTGTTTTGCGCTTGGTTTGCTCGTGGTCACCGGGGGGGTGGCCCGCGCCCAGCCCGCTCCCGCCCCGGCCTTCAAGGTCGGCACGGTGAGCACCAAGTTCGTCGGCCAGGCCAACGTCAACGACCAGCTGGTGCGCGCCAACATGCAGGTGCGCGACGGCGTCGCCTTGGACGAGGCCCAGATCGACCAGGACATCCGCTCGCTCTACAAAACCGGCCTGTTTGAGTTCATTGAGGTCAAGCGCGACATCCAGCCCGATCAGGTCGTGAACCTGGTCTTCGAGCTGACCACCAAGTTCCGCGTGCTCAGCGTGCGTTACGAGGGCAACGTGAAGATCAAGAGCCGCCGGCTCGATAAGGAGATCAAGACCAAGGCCAACACCCCGCTCGACGAGCGCCAGGTGAAGGAGGACGTCTCCAAGATCCGCGAGTATTACCAGAAGTCCGGCTACAATCAGGTGCAGGTCAGCTACTCAGTTGAACGCAACCGCGCGACCGGTTTCGGCAGCGTCAACTTCAAGATCTCGGAGGGGGCCAAGGTCAAAATCTCCCGGGTTAACTTTGTCGGCAATGACCACGTGAAGGTCGCCAAGTTGCGCAAGGCCATCGAGACCCGGAAGTGGAACATCTTCTCCTGGCTGACCGGCTCGGGCCGCCTCAAGGATGACCAGTTGCAGGACGACTTGGACAAGCTGCGCGATTATTACCGGGAGCTCGGCTACCTCGACGTGGACGTGCCCGCCGACAAGATCGATTACCGCTACCCCAAGTCCAACAAGCTGATCCTGACCATCCGGATCATCGAGGGGCGCCAGTACAAGGTGGGCGCCATCACCATCGTCGGCAACACCATCATCCCCACCGACAAGCTCCGGGCCGCCCTCAAGCAAAACACCGGCAGCCTCTTCGCCCCGACCAAAATTGACAAGGACGTGACCGCTCTGGAGGACGCCTACGGCAAGGACGGTTACATCGAGAGCCGCGCCCAGTTGGTGCGTAAGCCCAACCTGACCACCGGGGCCATCGACATCGAATACCGCATCAAGGAGAGCGACAAATTCTACGTCGAGTCGATCCGCGTCGAGGGCAACACCAAGACCAAAAGCATCGTGATCATCCGCGAGTTGGCCCTCGGGCCGGGCGAGGTGTTCGACTCCGTGCGCATGAAAAACTCCAAGCAGATTCTGGAGAACACCCGCTTCTTCGAGGAGGTCAGCACCACCCCCGAAACCACCAGCATCCCGGCCCGTAAGAACCTCAAGATCGCCGTCAAGGAAGGCCGCACCGGCAACCTGACCTTTGGCGCCGGCTTCAGCACGCTGGAGAAGGCCGTGGTGTTTGCCGAAGTCAGCCAGTCGAACTTCGACCTGTTTAACCGCCGCTCGATGTTCCAGGGCGACGGCCAGAAGTTCCGCCTCCGCCTCCAGCTCGGTTCGCGTTCGAGTGAGGCGCGCCTGTCTTTCGAAGAGCCCTGGCTGTTCGAGCGCCGCTTGGCGCTCGGCTTTGAGCTGTTCCGCTCCTCCTCCGACTACAATAGCTCGGTTTACAGCGAAGTGCGCACCGGGGCCGAGGTTTACCTGCGCAAGCGCCTCTTCGAGTTGGTCGAGGGTCGCCTGTCCTACGGTTATCAGATTGTGGACATCAAGGATGTCGACGCGGGCTACACCACGGTTTATCCGGAGGAAAGTGCGACCCTGTCGACGGTGGGCTTCCAGCTGTTGCGCGACACCCGCGACAAGCTGGTCAACACCACCCGCGGTAATCGCGTGGAGCTGATCTCGGCCGTTACCTCCAGCTCGCTGGGCGGCGACGTCGATTACTACAAACTCGAGGCCAAGGGCTCGCAGTTCTTCTATTTGTCCGAGACCCAGAATCAGGTCCTCGGGGTGATTGGGCGGACCGGCGTGGAGGACTCTTTCGGGGATACCTCCCAGGTTCCCTTCTATGACCGCTTCTATCTCGGTGGTCCCTACACCTTGCGTGGCTTCAAGTACCGTGATGTTGGCCCGAAGAAAAAGGCCGGCCCTGGAACCCCGCCGAGCGATCTGGTTCCTGTGGGCGGTAACACCTACGGGTTCACCAGCTTCGAGTACTCGGCTGACATCGTCGAGCCGCTGCGCTTTGCCCTCTTCTATGACGCGGGCTTTGTGAACTCCGGCTCCTATGATTTCGATCCGTCCAGCTACAGCGACAACTTCGGCTTCGGTCTGCGCCTGCTGATCATGGGCGCCCCGCTGAGCTTGGACTACGGCATCCCGATTACCTCCGACGAGTACAGCGGCAAGGGCGGGCAATTTAACTTCTCTTTTGGAACCCGCTTCTAATTTAACACTCTCACTCTTTCAACCCTTCCATGAAAACCTCCCTCAAGTCCCTCCTCGCCGTGCTCTGTGCCGGCTTCATTGCTGTTGCCGCTCATGCGCAGCCGGCACCCAAGGTTTTGGTCATTGATTTGGCCAAGATCTACGACGGCCACTACAAAACCGAAGAGCAGAACGCTAAGCTCAAGAGCGACCAGCAAAAGGCCGAGGACGACCTTCAGAAGCTCAACACCGAGGGCAATGTTTTGGTGAAGGCGTTCAATGACCTCAAGGAGCAGCTCAATAACCCGGCGCTCTCCGCCGACGGCAAGATCAAGGCGCAAAAAGACCTCGAGGAAAAGGGCCAGGAAATCCAGCGCAAACAGACCGAGGTCAACTCCTTCCGTGCCAACGTGCAGCGCTCGCTCCAGCAGCGGATTAACAACTTCAAGCAGTTCCTGCTCGAAGAGATCAACAAGTCGGCCATCGAAATTGCCAAAAAGAAGGGCGCTACCCTCCTGTTTGACAAGTCCGGCCCGTCCCTGATCGGCGTTCCCAGCTTGGTCTATTTCGACGCCTCCTACGACATCACCGAGGAAGTGTCCAAGGAAGTGAACAAGGACCGCCCTGCCGGCTCCGTGGCCGCTCCGGCCGCCACCCCGGCTGCCGCGCCCGCTGCCGCCAAGCCGGCCAGCGCCGAGGCTCCTTCGGTTTCCTTCCCCAGCGCCAAGAAGTAAGCCCGCAGCGACCCCGGTCGCCCGCCCCCCAAAACCCCGCTCTGCCCGAGCGGGGTTTTTTTGGGCCCGCCGCCGGTCGGCTTGCTTTGGTTCGGGCGATTACCCACGGTCATGCGGGTATGCAGCTCGCTTTTAGCGCCGCCGAAATCGCGGCCATCATCCAACCCCTTTCCATTAAAGGCAGTACCGCCGCCACCGTGCGGGGCATCGCTTCCCTGGGTTCAGCCCAACCCGGCGACCTGTCGTTTCTGGGTAATCCCAAGTATAAAACCGAGGTCGCCACCACCGCCGCCTCCCTGGTTTTACTGCCCCCTGATTACGTGGGCGAACCGGCCCCCAATC
This sequence comes from Rariglobus sp., assembly GCA_044353465.1. Classification (GTDB taxonomy): domain Bacteria; phylum Verrucomicrobiota; class Verrucomicrobiia; order Opitutales; family Opitutaceae; genus Rariglobus. Next base: position 8,129 of record JBILBW010000097.1, read on the forward strand.
AGCAGTTTCTCTTGGTCGAAAAACCCTCGGTCGCGCTCGCCCGCCTGTGCGCCCGTATCGAGCAGCTCCTCTGGCCCAAGCCCGCCGCCGGCGTCCACCCGACCTCCCTGATCGACGCCAGCGCCCAGGTCGACGCCTCCGCCACCATCGGCCCGTTTTGCGTGATCGAGGCGGGCGTGGTCATCGGTGCACGCACCCACGTTCAAGCGCAGGCCTTTATCGGCCGCAACGCCCGCATCGGGGTCGATTGCTGGCTGATGCCGCGCGTGACCGTGACCACCGAGTGTGAGCTCAGGGATCGCGTGCGTTTGCACCCCGGGGTGGTCATCGGTTCGGATGGCTTCGGCTACGAATTTGTCCAGGGCCGCCACGAAAAGGTGCCGCAAGTCGGCTATGTGCTGATCGAAAACGACGTCGAGATCGGGGCCAACACCACCCTCGACCGGGCGCGTTTCAGCCGGACCGTGGTCGGCGAGGGCTCCAAAATCGATAACCTCGTGCAGGTCGGCCACAACGTGGTCATCGGCAAGCACTGCCTGATCTGTTCCCAAGTCGGCATTTCCGGCAGCACCACCCTCGAGGATTATGTGGTCCTCGGCGGCCAGGCCGGACTCGCCGGCCACTTGACCGTCGGCAAGGGCTGCAAAGTCGACGGCCAGACCGGGGTGAACTCCGATTTGGCACCCGGCAGTTTCGTCAAGGGCTCGCCCTGCCTGCCTTACAACACCGAGCAGCGCCTCAACGTTCTGCGCAAAAAAATCCCCGACCTGTTCAAACGGGTCGACGCTTTGGAGTCGGCCGCCGGCCTAAAATAGGCTTCCGCCTTGTAACAATCCTGCCACAGTCCGTTTTTTTCACTCATGAACGCGCCGCGCCTTAAGGTCTTCTCCGGTAACTCGAATCGCCCTCTAGCCGAGGAGATTTGTAAGCACATCGGTATGCCCCTCGGCGAGGCCACCGTGACCAGTTTCCCCGACGGCGAGTCGTTCGTGAAGATCAACGAAAACGTGCGTGGCCACGATGTTTACATCATCCAGCCGACCTGCACGCCCACCAACCAATCGTTGATGGAGCTGCTCATCATGATCGACGCTGCCAAGCGCGCCTCGGCCCACCGGATCACCGCGGTCATGCCCTTCTACGGCTACGCCCGCCAGGACCGCAAAGACCAGCCGCGCGTGCCCATCACCGCCAAGTTGGTGGCCAACCTGCTGGTCGCCGCCGGGGCCAACCGCATCCTCACCATGGATCTGCACTCCCAGCAAATCCAGGGCTTCTTCGACATCCCGGTCGACCACCTGTTCGCCTCGCCCGTTTTCTTCAAATACCTGGAGCAGTTTAAGGCCGATAACATGGTGGTGGTTTCCCCCGACGTCGGCGGCATGAAGATGGCCGCCGCCTACGCCGGCATCCTTGGGGCCCAACTCGGCATGGTTTGGAAAAAGCGCACCAACGCGACCACCGTGGAGACGGTCAACGTGGTCGGCGATGTCGCCGGCAAGGACGTGCTGCTGGTGGACGACATCACCGAGTCGGCCGGCACCCTCGCCAATGCCGCCAAGATCATGCGCGCCAGCGGCGCCATCAGCGTGCGCGCCGCCGTCAGCCACGCCCTGCTCAGTCCGGTCGCCTACGAACGCCTCGCCCTGGGGCACATCGACGAGTTGATCACCACCAACTCCGTGCCGGTCGACACACGCGGTTTGCCCATCCGCGTGCTCAGCATCGCCAGCCTGATGGCTGACGCGATCGTGCGTATTAACAACAACGAGAGCGTCACCAGCCTGTTCCGGATCAAGGGCTTCTAAGCCCGGCTGGCCGCGTGCCGGCCGGTGGGCAGGACCCCTGGACACTAAAAAAGTCGGCCCTGAAAAAGGCACCTTACGGCATCACCGCCAAAAACTGATCCCGGGATGCCGGGACGAACAACGAACGAAGGAGGTGGAGTAAACGGCACAAAAAGAAGCCGAGGAGCTTCTGGAAGTTCAT
>JBILBW010000017.1:0-31587 GCA_044353465.1 Rariglobus sp.
CCTGCCCGAGGGTGACCGGCGTGGCGTCCATCAGGTGGGTGCGGCCGATCTTGATGACGGCGGCAAACGCCCCCGCCCGGTTGGCGAGCGCCGCTTGCAGATGCAGCAGCGCCGGGCGCAGCGTCTGTCCGAGCGCCAACGCCACGCTCAGGTGCAAGGCGGTCGGGATGATGTCGTTGGACGACTGGCCGAGGTTGACGTCGTCGTTGGGATGCACCGGTTTTTTCGAACCGATCGGCGCGCCGGCCAGTTGGCTCACCCGGTTGGCAATGACCTCGTTGGCGTTCATGTTGGTCGAGGTGCCGGATCCGGTTTGAAAAACGTCCACCGGGAAGTGCCCGGTCCATTTCCCTTCGGCCACCTCGCGGGAGGCCTGCTGGATCAGGGCGCTTTTGGCGGTGGAAAGCCGCCCGAGCTCCTCGTTGGCCCGGGCGCAGGCCCCTTTCACCAAGCCCAGCCCGCGAACAAACGCGGGGGGCAAAGGCCGGCCGCTGATCGGGAAATTCAGTACCGCACGCTGGGTCGAGGCGCCATAGAGGGCATCCTCGGGCAAACCCATCACCCCCATCGAGTCCATTTCTGTTCTCATCGGCCAAACTAACCTGCACCCGGCCCGAACGCAAAAGCCCGCGCGTGAGAAACGCAAAGTAAGTGGGCGGTGATCGCCGCCGCGCGGACGTTGAACCCCGTTTCCTGCCCGCGGGCACCGCTCGCGACTTAGGCTGGCTTCGGGCGCCCCCGCGGCAAACGGGCGGCCCGAGCGGTGAGGCGTGCGTGACTAAGCTTAAGCGTTTCTCCGGGCTCTAAAACTTCAGGGTCAGTCGATCGCCGCCCACGCCAATGCGCCCCGAGCCGTCGTAGCCGCGGTCATCGGCCAGCCTATTGGCCAGCCCGTCGCGGAGCTGACCCGGCGGAACGCGCTCTCCCTCACCCGTGTTCGCGGCCAGGACCAAACGAGCGCGAATCCGTTCACGCCGTCCGTCGCGACCCGAGGCCGGAACGCCCCCGCCCCACCCGCTCGCCGCCGCCACCTCCGCCACCCGCGCAGTTAAACCCACCCAATCGAGCGCGCCCCCACCCTCAAAATCCACCGCCGCCTCGCCACTGGCGAGATCGACAAAATCCACCGGGGGCAACCCGCCCCAAGCCTCCGCCGACTGCGGGCCACCGGTAAGGGCAGCCACCGCCGTCGGCACCACCGGTTGGGGCGCCGGCTCATCGGCAGCTGGCGGGGCCGCGGGGGCGGTCTGAAGGGCGGACTCCCTGCCGCGGCTCCCCGTCGTCGTCGCCCCCGGCGCCGCCACCGCACTCAGGCCAGCGTCAGCCCGGACGACCACGGCCGCCTCGGCGCGCGTCATCGCCAAGCCCGCGCTGCCGACCGTGGCGCGCGGGGCCGGCACAAACGCCAAGGGGGCATCGGCGGCAGGTCGGTCGACCAGCATCACTACGCTCACCGCCAGGGCGGCCGCGGCCCCCAGGGGAAGTTGCACCTGCCAGCGGGCCAACGCGCGATTGACCTGCGGCAGGCGCAAGGCGACCCACCACGGCCGCTTGACCACGATCGCGGCCAACTGTTTGGCGCGCAGCTCCTGCTCGAAGCGGGGCCAAAACTCCGCCGCCGGGCGCTCGGCCCGCTTGAGGCGCAACAACGCCTCCAGACTCACGTTGCCCGTTCCGTTGGTGTCAGGGGTGCTCATGTTCAGCGGATGTAGGCGCTCAGTTCTGCCTGCAGAACCTGCTTGGCGTAGTGGAGCCGCGAACGCACGGTGCCAACCGAGCAGTGCATAATTGCCCCGATTTCCTCATGACTCAGGCCGTCGATTTCAAATAAAGTGACCACGGTTCTGTGGGAGATAGACAATTTCATCATCGCTTCGTTCAATTTTTGCTGGAGCTCCCCCACGAACACCTCGCGCGGGACGTCGCCTTTGTCCGTCAAGTGGTTGAGCACCTCAGCCACCGCCGGGTCCTCCTGCACTTTATCCAGGCTGAAAAACGACCGGAGTTTGGTGCGGCGGAGGTGGGTCAGGGCCCCGTTGAGCGCGATCCGGTACAACCAGGTAAAAAAGGCTGATTGGCCCTGGAAGCGGTGGATGGACTGAAAGGCCTTGATGAAGGCGTCCTGGGTGAGGTCAGCGGCGTCCTCGCGGTTGGCGGTCAGGTGATAGACCATCGCGTAGACCCGCTCCCGGTATTTGCGGATGAGTTGGTCAAAGGCCGCCACGTCCCCGGCCTGCACCTGCAAAACAACCGCCCAATCCCCCGCGGCCTCGATCTGCCGCTCCGGCGACGCCACCAGCGGCTTCGGCAGGAATTTGGCGGCGGCGGGGATCACAGCTCAGATGTGAGTCGGTGTGAGCAAAGCGGGGCCCTTCAGGCCGCCGGGGGAAGCTGTAAACTCCGCACCTGCGCGCGCAACGTGTCGCAGAGTTGGCGCAAGAGGGGCACCGGCGGCAAGGCAGCGTGGGGAGCGAGGGCCGCCTCGGCGTTGACCAATTCCGCCTCGATCTCGGCCGCCACCTGGGCAAACACGCCAAATTCCTCCATCTGGCGCAGCCGGGCGGGCAAATCGGGTTCGCGCAGGCGCAAAATCTCGTCCACCAGGACCGCCCGCTCGTCGGCGGCGAGCCGGTCCAACAACACCAGCAGCGGTAAAGTCAGCTTGCCGCTGAGCAGGTCGGTGCCGAGCGTTTTACCAATGCTCTTTTCCTGCCCGAAGTAATCGGCGAGGTCGTCGTAAATTTGATAAGCAATGCCGAGGTGGCGGCCGAAATGGCTGGCCCCCGCGACAAACCCTTCGGGGAAACCGCCCAATTTACCCCCGAGGAAGCACGAGATCCGGAACAGCTCGGCGGTCTTTAGGTCAATCACCCGGAAATAGTCCTGCCGGCTGATGTTGGTGGTGCCACGGCGCAACGTCTGCACGATTTCGCCCGCGCAGACTTTGCGCGTCGAATCCGAGACCGCATGGCAAACCTCGGTGGTGGGAAACTGCGAGGCGAGGTGCAACGCATGGGCAAACAGCGCGTCGCCCAGCAAGACGGCCGCCTCCGGCCCATACTGGCGAGCAGCCGTCCGCCGGCTGCGGCGCAGATCCGCCCCGTCCATAATGTCATCGTGCACCAAGGTGGCCAGGTGCACCAACTCGACCACGGCGGCGACCCGGATCAGTTCGCCGGCGGGCTGGGCCGAGCCGTTCCAGCCGCTCAAAAACACCAGCGCCGGCCGAATCCGCTTCCCCGAGGTGTCGATGCAGTAATCGGCCATGTCGCGGATCTCCGGCTCAAAGGCGGAGATCTGCTCGTGCAAAAAAACATCCAGGCAGGCCATCTGCGGCTTGAGCCGGGCAAACACCGTGGCGAAATCCTGCGGGGCAGATAGGTCGGAAGCGTGAAGGTTCGAGGCGGACATTTTCCACGAAAACCTACGACTGGACGGCCGGATGGCTAACCAATAAAACAGCCCAATTCAATGAACGACCAACCCGCTCTGCTCCTTCTCCTGATCGCCGCCGGATTTTATACGTTAAAGTTATGGGGGGAGGATTACCGGGCGGGCTGCGCCGGCCAGCCCCACGCCCGGCCCCTGCCCGGGGCAACCCCGGCCCCATTGAGGGCGAGCCTGATCGCCGCCGCCGGGGCTCTCCTGCTCTTAGGCGCCGAAACCTGGGGCGAAATCCGCCTCGGTCTCAGTGATCAACAATCGAAAATCACCGGCTTGTTCGCCGTTTACACGCTGATGGCGGCCTTCCTCGAGGAGCTGATGTTTCGCGGTTTTCTGGTGATTGAAGGCCGCGGCCCTGTGCTACGTTGGGTCGGGGTGGTGGGGGCGTCGGTGGTCTTCGCCGCCCTCCACCCGTTTTTATGGCAATGGGAAGACGGCGCCTTAACCTGGACCCTAACGGCCAAAGGCGGATTCAGCACCGCGGTGGTTTTTGTGAGCTCCTTGTGGTTTTATACGGTGCGTTTCGCCGGGTTTAACCCCCATCACTCGCTGATCCCTTGTATTGTTGCCCACGCCACTAAAAACCTGGGGGTAATCATCATCAAAGCCGGCAGCGGCTTTCTGGTGGGCTGGTACTGACAAAAAGCCCTCCCGGCTAGGGGAGGGCTGGAAGCTAAAGGCTAGGAAAAGCTGACGGGCTACTTGGTCTTGGACTGCTTGGTTTGCTCCTTCAAGGCGCTCTGTATTTTGCCATCTTGATTGGCCTTACGCAACGCATCCGCCTCCGCATACAGACGCTTTTCCTCGTCACTGGTCTGATAGCGAACCCCCTTGATATCGCGCTCCGTAATCTTGAGCTCCTCAAGCTGACCCTGAGTGGCAACGTTGGCATAGGTGGTCTTGCTCGGCTCCAGTATACTCGCCGTGATAAAAATAATCAAATTAGTATCCACCTTCTGATTGGTCGTGGATTTAAACAACCAACCAAGCACCGGAATATCCCCCAAAATCGGCACCTTGTTTGCGGATTTTTTATCATTGGAATCCATCAAACCGCCAATGGCGGCCGTCTGCCCATCCCGCAAAATCATATTCAAAGATCCCTTGCGCGTATCTACATTGTAAAAGGTTTGCTCGGTAGCGTCTTTACCCACCTTAAATGGGGTCGCACTGCTTTTCTCGGTCTCCAGTTTAAGGGAAACCAATTTACTGCTGGTGATCTGGGGGGTAACATCGACCTTTACCCCTTGAAATATCTTTTCCCCGGCCGTGAATGTAACAATTGGATTACCGCCGCCTGTAGGGGGGGTTTGCGTCGCCGTAACCAACTGAAAGTTGGTCCCTATCATGATCTCGGATTTACTACCGTTAATCGCCACGATGGTGGGACTTGAAATCAGCCGCGCCCCCTTAAGGGTGTCCACTGCAGACAAAAAGGCCGTATAATCAGCTCCATTCAAAACCGCATTAAACGAGCCATTTCCTAAAGCGCCAGGGAGCGGCTGTTCCAACGTGTTAAACTGCCCCTTCCCGGCCATATAACCCTGCCCGATCCCCTTTTTACCGGCTAATCTCACTCCCAGATCTCTACTCTGGTCTTTATTAAGCTCTACAAACTTGGTCTCGATGACCACTTGGCGTGGCTCGCAGTCGAGTCGCTTAACCGTCTCGATAATGCGCTTCACCACGGCCGATTTATCGGTAATTATCAGTTCATTCGCCAGCGAGTTAAGAACAATCGATCCACCGGCGACCGCCGGAGCGGTCGCCGTGGCCAGCTGCCCGGGGGTAAGATTGGATTTCACCAGGGGCTCAATGCTGCCCGCAGCTACATTATCCAATATTATGCCTTGGGTCACAAACGGCTCCTGCGCCAACATGTCCAGACTGACAATTTTAATAATATTGCCGTCCTCGACAAAACTATAACCAACCGGAGAGAGAACGACCTGGAAGATCTGTCGCCAGGTGACCTCATGTAGTTTCAAGGAGGTGCGGCCCTGTAGGGTATCCGGCACCACCAAGTTCAATTCATAAAGATCGGCGATGTTACGCAGGATAACCCGAATTTCCTCATCGGGAAAATCAACATCAGAGGTGTCTTTATTGCGGGAGGCCGCTTGGACCGCCGCCGGCGGAGCGACTACAGCAGGAACAGAGGCGACTGCGGTCGCGCTGGTATCATTGGCAACGGCGGCCTCTTGCGCCCAGGCAGGAAGGATAACCGTCAAGGAGGACAACAATAGTAAACGTGTTCTCATGGCTTTGGGACTGGGGCCTTGATTGGCCGGGTGATTTCTTCGTTCTTAAGGCGGAGGGTAAAACTAGTCCGGTCGATCGCCGTGACTTCCAACTCATAATTCGTCCCCTCGAAGTTAACTAATATACAATCGCCGACTTTGTATTTTTTCTTACCGACCAACAAAAAAGTGCGATCGCCCAGCTGCATCATGCCTGAAGCGTTAACACCCTCGGCCATTTTTTTAAACAGGTCGTGATTGCTCGGCGCAATCGGCGCAATCACCTGGGGGGTTTGGTCAACCTCCGCCCCCGTTACGACGGGGGCGGGCGGGTCAAAGGGGTTCATAGCCGCCAGCGCTTGATCTGCGGAATCAACCGGCTTGCCGGCCAGTAAGCCTCGGGCGAGATCCAAGGTTTGGGCCCGCTTTTGCGGTGGCTGAAGATCGGAGGCCGGTTGAGCCCAGAGGCCCAGAGGGCCTAGCGCTAATATAAATAGACGTGCGCGCAGCTTCATTGAATTGCAAGCAGATCGAGATCAAGATTTAACGTCACCCTAGGGCCCGTACCCAGGAGCGATGCGGAGTTAATTCGGCAAAAATACGCGCCCCGCTCCAAGCAACGGAGGTAAGCAATGATTTGGGCAAAAGTGCCCTTAACACTCACGCTATAATTCAGGGGATAATAGGCGGCGGGATCCCCGGGTTTCGGGCTGGTGGCAGGCCGGCTGCCTGGCCGGAGATCAAGGTACTCCACCCCAATCTCACTCTCCAATTTATAAAAGTACTGGAGATTGAGCGGTAAACTCTCCGATCGAAAGGTCCGCTTGCCAATCGCAGCTCGGGCCTCGGCGAGAAAATCGACCTGCTGCTGCAACTGGGCTGAGTTCACTATATTAGCCCGATAGCGTTTACTTTCAGCCTGAAACCTGTCCAATTCAGTCTGTTGTAAATCGATCGCATCACTGCGATAAAAAGCAAACAAAGCCAAGGGGATAAAAACCAATGCGGCGGCGGCCAGCACCGGATATTTCTTCACCCCACCGCGCACCACGGTTGCGTCCGGTTTCATTTTGCCCCCCCGGTTTTCTTGGCGGTGCCGCCTTTAAACTTCAGACCAAATTCAAACTTAATCCGGCCAGCGCCCGCGTCCCGCACCACACTATTGAGCGTCACACCTTCAAATACAGCCAAGAGAACCGGGTCTTTACGCAATACATCGAGATAAGTATACGCCATGCCGCTGGCTTCCCCCGCCGCACCGGTTATCTCCCCCCGCAGCACCACCCCGGTCGATTTATAATCGATGAAATAGAGCCGAATAGAAGGGGGAATGGTCGATCCGAGGTGCAGTACAAAGTCAGACACCACTAATTTACCGGAGGACAAAAACTGCTGCAGCCCAGCAATGGCCTTCTCGTGCTCTTTAAATTTTCCGTATAACTCAACCGCACGGCGGCTGGCCTCAACCGTGTTGCGCACCTCGGCTTCGGCCGCAGCGGTTTCCTGACTGAGGGACCGCAATGACACCTCCCGGGTGCCCACGAACACAGCCAAACTGAGGACAACAAATACGGCGGCCGCATTAATAAAAAAAATGGTCCGGACCGCCTTGATGTCCGGGAGCCGCTCCGCGACCCGGAAATCCGGATGCCAGCTGGGGGCGTCCTCCACCACTGAACTGTTATTTGGTTTTTTCAGAAGCGGTAGCGGGGACAGCGTTATGACGTATCATCAACCCCCAAAGTGACATCCTGCGACTGTCCAGGGAAGCGGAAACCAGATTGTCGGAAAGCGTGATTGAACGCGCCGACAACCAGGCGGTCACATCCGGCTTCAAGACGGCGACCCCTAAATCTGCGGCAATCGCCGCTTCTAGCCAGGCCAGCTTCGGCGGCAGCAGCGTGCAGGCCACATGACCAATCGACTGGCCGGTCTGCACCTCGTAAAAGCCGATGGAGGACTGCAGCTCCTTGATCACCTTTTTGAGCAACAGTGAGCCCATCCCGGTAAAATCAAAAGCGTTTGCCATAAATAGCTTACGCGCCGAAGCCTCATCCTTAAGGCCGAGCTCCTTTTGGACAAATGGAATCATCGAATCCAACCCCTGGGAGATCGGGCGGGTCGCCTCCAAACCACCGGCCGAGACAATGTAGGCGTGGCAGGTTTGCGCCTCAATTTCCAGCATCAGGACGGGTGCCTTAATCCCAGCAAATTTCAGATAATCAATCATGGCCCCCACGCTGGCGACGCTGGCCAATTCCATCGTTTCTGGATAAATGCCGACGGCAAGAACCCCCTCCTGAAGCACACTTCGCTCGGCGTTCGGCAGTCCACAGATGACCATGTCCTTTTCCGAAGCCTTGGCCATGTCATAATCCGAACCCCGGGAAGGGCTTAAGGCCACAAGCGCATACTGGGCAGGCTCGATTCTTAATTGCTGAACCGCCAGTTCGTTCAAGTAAGCAGGCTCCCTGAGCCGCTTGGGCTCAATAGCAAGCCGGCGCAGCACCCGCCGAGGACTCGTCACCGCGCAGGCCGCATGAATGTAACCCGAGGATTTTTTGGCCGCCTTAAGCGTGGTGACTGCCTCAGCCAAGGCCGCCGGGTCGCCTGCGGCACATTCGAGGATTTCCTCCACCACGAAAGGGGTTTCGGAACTGGAGGTGCGTGCCAAGAGGACGGCGTTTACATTCGCGTCGAAAAAGAAACCTTTGGCTTTCGCTGAAAAAAACATGCGGTCGGGGATAGAACCGGGGGAGCGGTAGGAAAAGTTAAGGCCAGGCCTTCGCGGTTGACTAGCACAAATTCCGAAGCCTCGAGTCAATCGGGAGTAACACGTAAGCGTAGTGCCCCAATGCGGCCGTTCCAGGTGATTCATCTTTAACACCCCTCCGACAAGCGAGGCCGGCGGTGGTGCCTGGCGGCTTGGCAAATTAAAACAAAAAACCCACTACTTGTTAAAAGTAGTGGGTTTAAGAGGACTCAAAAAAGAACTGGTTTTACTTCTGCCAAGTGCGCTTCTTGTGGCGATTGGACTTCAAGCGCTTTTTGCGCTTGTGCTTGTTCATCTGCAGACGGCGTTTCTTTTTGAGGTTACCCATGTGGTGTCAGGTTTGGATTGAAAGTTAGGTGTAGAAACCGAACGAGAAACAGCCTGCGCCGCTGCATGTAAAGCTCAATCTACCCGGTCACTCACAACGCCACCCCTAAACGCGCCGCGGTGAACACCAACACCGTCCCCACTTTGGTCTCCGGCAGTGCGGTGAGCCGAGCCGCCGCGGTACGGTAAACCGCCATCTGTCCGGCGTAACGCGCCTGCCCGCGGGCCAGTTCGTCACCCGCCAAACGGTCGGTCTTAAAATCATAGACCGTCGCCGCCACCACCCGGCCGGCCGGGTTTCGTTCCAGCACCACGCGGTCAAAGATTCCCGTTACCCACGCGCCGTCGATCACCACCTCGAAGGCGCGCTCCCGCCAAACCTCGGCCCGGGGCCGGTGCGCAAACACCTCCGCCAACTCCGCAGCCTCAAGGCAGGCGCGCGCCTCGGCGACGACCGGTTCGCCAAACTCGTTCGCTTGCCACTCCCCGAGCAACTCCGGGGTGACCCCGCCCCATTCCACCGCCGCCAGCGCCGCATGCACCGCCGTGCCGAAACTGGCCGCCACCGAGGTGTTTTCGCCAAAGAGCACCGCGCCGGTGACCACCCCGCCCTTGGTTCCGGAAGGGGTCCGCGCGAGGTGCCGGACCACGGCCGGCACGCTCGTCAACGCCGGAATAACCGCCGGCGCGGGTGCGGCGCTTTGGGGATGCCTCCCCATCGGGGCGGCCTGAAACCAGTCGGGGTCACCCTCCGCGAATACCCCCCGCCCCCGCCAGCGGCCCACCGCAACATCAGCCTCGGCGCCGCCCAGGGTTTCGGCCAACAGACGAGGGAAGTTATCCGACTTGGACTTTTCGCTCACCGGCTTGGTGATCACATAAAGCGCCCGCTTGGCCCGGGTCATCGCCACATAAAAAAGGCAGAGTTTTTCGTAAGCGGCCTCGGCTTCCGCGGCCGCCACATGCGCGGCCAACACCGGATCGTGTGCGTGAAAGAGTTTCGGCGGCAGATCAAAGACCCACTCCACCTTGCGGTCAGCGTCGCGCTGAACCGCGAGGCCGTCCCGCCGGCGGGTCGCGAGGGAGTTGCCCTCCAAATCGGGTAGCACCACCACGTCGAAACCAAGCCCCTTAGACTTGTGAATGGTCATAACTTGCACCAACGCGGCAGTCTCGACGTCGCGCACCACATGCCGCCCGGCGAACTGGACAAACTCCGCCAAGTCACGGCTGCCACTCTCATCATAGAGCTGGGCCGCGGCGACCAATTGCCGCGCGCGCTCACGGCTAAACCCGTCATCCGCGACCAAGGCCGGCTCAAGCCGGCGCAGCCAGGTTTCCACGGTACGCGCCAAGCCCTCGGCATGCACCTGGCGGAGTACGCCCTGGGACACCATCTCCGCGCTGCCCCAGCCTATCGCCGCGAGGGCGGGCTCCAGCGGGCTCATCCGCACCTGCTCGCGGGCCAAGCGGTCGCCGGGGTGTGCCGCGGCTTGCAGCAACGCCAGGACCACGGTGGTCAGCGGGTTGTCGGTGCCGACATGCAGATCGGACGCGGCCGAAGCCGGCAGTCCGCCTTCGCGCCGCAGGTAATCGGCCAGCTCGGTCGCCGCATCGTTGGACTGCACCAGCACCGCCACGGAGAGCCCGCGCTCCAAGGGCTTGATTTCGTCGAGCAGCCGCAGCACGAGGGCCGCGCGGGCCTCGTCGTCTTCGCCCTGCAACCAGGCAACCTGGCCGGTTAACTGCGGGCGGGCACTGACGTGGTCGCGCCATTCGCTGGTCCAGCGTTGGGCCGTGGCTGCGGGCACCCGGCGCGCCAGCGCCGGCGCGTCGCCAAAAACCCGATTCACCGTCGCCACGATCGCCGGGCCGGAGCGCCACGATTGGTCGAGCCGCCCCTCGGCGAGCGTGCCCGGCGCCGCCGCGTTGTAGTGGTCAAAAATGTCCCGGAACAACCGGGGGTCGCCTCCGCGCCACGCGTAGATCGCCTGCTTGACATCGCCCACATAAAACAAGCTGCGGCGCCCCTCCGGATCCTGCACCACTTCGTCGATCAAGTTGCGCAACACACTCCATTGATCGTGGCTGGTGTCCTGAAACTCATCGAGCAACCAGTGGTCGAACTTCGCGTCCAAACGCCAGTCCACGGTCAGCCGCGCTTCCATCAAATCATCGGCATCCGCGCTGTCGTCGCGCGCCGGGACTCCGCTGGCCAACTGGGGTGCGCCCAGTTCGGGCATGAGCAGCCGCTGCACATCGGCAAAGGTCAGTTTTCCCGCCCGGCGCACCAACTGGTGGTAAACCGTTTCGTAACCGCGCAACACGGCGTGAATGCCCTGGGTCATTTCCATGCGCCGCTTCAGCTCCCCGGCGAACACGGTGCGGGTCAGCGCCACCAGCGCCGCGCAGGCCTCGGCCGGCAGCGCCTGTTTTTTTCGCTCGATGATCAGCTCGGCCGCGCCGGCCTCCAACTCAGGCCAGGCCTCGACCGCTTTTTCCAAAACGTAAACCAGCGGGACTGGCAGGGCAGCGCCCGGCGCCCACGCCTCCAGGGCCGCCAAAAAATCGTCCCAACGGGCGCGCTGTTTTTCGTTGGCAGAGGCGCTTTCGGCCCAGCGCCGGAGCACCTGGGCTGCGGCTTGCGCGTCCCCCCCGGCCTCCAGCCAAGGCGAGCCCTCCGGCCAGATTCGCGCCGCCCGTCCCCAGGCCGCGCCTTCCGGCGCATCGAGGTAGAGGTTCTGGTGCTGATCGAGGAAGTGATCGAGCCGGGCGGCGAGCTGCTTTTCCTCCGCGCCAAAGGTCGCGCGTTTGAACGCCTCGACGAACTCACGCTGCGCCTCGTCGAGTTCGCCATTCGGGCGCGAGAACAGCTCCCGCAACACCCGCTGACGCTCCTGCCGCGCACCGTGTTCCTGCAAAATCTCAAACTCCCCGCCCAGCCCCAGCTCCAAGGGAAACGCCCGCACCACCCGTGCGAAAAATCCGTCCAGGGTGCCCAACGCCAGCCGATGCATGGCCCCGGTCATGGCGCGCAGGAGCTGCAAAAAGTCCGCGGTGCCGAGCCGGGGTTCGCCGATTTCCGCGGCGATGCGCTTGGCCTCGGCGGGCTCACTGGCGGCGAGGGCCAGCTTGTTCAAAATCTCGTCGAAAAACTCACCGGCGGCTTTGCGGGTAAAGGTCAGCGCCACGATCCGCTCAGGCGGGGCCCCGCAAGCCAGCAAGCGCACAAAGCGGTTGGTCAACGCGTAGGTTTTTCCCGAACCCGCCGAGGCAAGAATCATCTGGTGGCCGATGGGTTTCATCCGCTCGCCTCCGTGGGGGCTGACGCCGCCCCGGCCTCCCACTCCGACGGGTCTGGCACCCAGTCGACACTGGCTTCCGCGCCTTGAAAAAACAGTCCGGCAAACTCATCCCAATCCGCCGGTAGCTCCGCGGGCGGCCAGAACCGCCGCGCTTGCACCGCGGCCACCACGCCCTCGACGCACCGCCGCGCCGCCACCTGCAGTCCCTCATCGTACCCGTACCAAACCGCGATCCCGGTTTCGCCCGACGCCTTGGGCAGGTTGAAATAACCGCACTCCACCGCGTGGCCAAACTCCGCCGCCACCGCCTCGCGATAAAGCGGGAGTTGCAGATCGGTCCAAATCGCCTCCGCCCCGTCCGCCATCGCCAAACGGGCATAGTCCGGCAGCGCGGCCAGATCCTCGTTGCGTTTCACCGCCCGCAGGTGGGCGTCGGCCGGATTCACCGGCTTGTCCGAGGTTTTATAGTCGAGCACCCGCACCGCGCCGGTGAGCTCATTGCGGTCAATGCGGTCGATCTTGCCGCGCACCGGCAGACCGCCGAAGAGGAGCTCGAACTTCATCTCGGTGCGCTCGATCACCCAGCCGTCGGCGCGCTGCTGGGCCTGAATCTCGGCGAGTTTGGCCAACCGCTGGCGGGCCGATTCCAGCTGCACCACCAGGGGCAAAATCGGTGCGTCGCCGTAGCGCTCGCGGGCACTGCGCTCCAGTTCGCCGAGCAGAAACGCCCGCAGCACGCCTGCGTCGGTGCAATCGCGCACCGGCGAATCGGGCTGGCCCATCGCCTCCAGCGCCCCGTGGCAGAGATTGCCAAAATCCATCGCGTCGAGCTCCGCCTTGTGGGGATCCACGGAGGCCATTTTTAGGCCGTGTTTGAGGTAAAAGCGAAACGGGCACTTCAGGTGGTCGCGGAACGCGGTGACCGAGAGCTTCTCGATTTTGGCGTCGGTGCGCGGGGCCAGTTTCCAGGCGCGCCGCCACGCCGGGGAGGGCCGGGCGGCCGCTGCGGGGCTAAACAAAAACCGGACCCGCTGAGGGAGTTCGGCGTCGTCACATTGTAACAGCAGCCGCGACGGGCGCAACGGGTCGCCCCCCGCCGAGGTTTTTCCCACCAACACATCGAGCTGGCCGCGGCCACCGGTGCGCGCGGCCGCCAGGGCATGCAACAGGTACGCGTCGCGGGCGAAACGGGCGCCGTTGGTCTTGAGCCCGAGGCGTTCGCGCAACGACTCCGGCAAAAAGGCGTCGCCCACCACCGCATCGGGCACCCGGCCGTCGTTAAAGCCGGCCACGATCAGGTGCGGGACGTCGTCCCAAAGCAGTTCCAGCCAGCCTTGCAGCTCGACTGCGCCTTCGGGTTTTTCGTCGAACCGCGGGGTGTCGCCAAATGCGCGCAAGGCCAGTTCCCACAGCTCGGCCGCCGCCAGCCCGGGAAAGCGCTGCAACGCCGTTTCCAACTCGGTCAGGACCTCGCCCCAGGTCTGCGCCGCCTCGATGGCGCGGGCCTCCTCGGGGCGCGCCAGATCGAAGCGTCGGGCTTTGAAAATTTCCGTGAGCGCGCGGCGCGCCGTGGCGGGGAACTCCCCGGCGCGCAGGGTCGTGCGCAAGCGGGCCACCGCGGTGAGCGCAGCCAGGAGGCCAGCGCGTTGTGCCTCCCGTTGCGGGTCGACCGGCGCGGTCGACGCCAAGGCGCGGGCGCTGGCCAGGGTCGCCGGCAGGTGGGCCGTGTGCAGCTCGTCGAGCGCAGCCAGCAAGCGCGCCGGCGAGCCGCCCAGCCAGGTCAGCACGTCGGGGCAGCGCAGCAGGGCCGCCGCCGCCTGAAACGACGGTTCTTCGCCCACCAGCTCAGCGAGGGCGGTGAGCAAGGTGTGCAGGGCCGAAGCCCGCAGAGGCCGTCCCTCGGGATTGAAGGCGGGAACGCCGGCCCGGGCCAGGCCGTTTTCCAACGCGGGCAACACCTCGGCGTCGGCCACCCCCACCCCGAGGCGACCGCCGGGGGTTCCCCCATAGCCGGTGGCGCAGGCCACGATCAGCTCGGCTTGCGCCGAAGGATCGGCACAGAGCCGGACGCGCTGCGTAAAATCGGCCCAGACCAGCGGGCGCTTCGCCCAGAGTTCGGCGCGTGGACGCCCCCAGTCGTCAAAGTCGTCCGCCCGGGCGCCGGACACCAGCACCGCCACCGGCAAGCCGGCTTCGGCGTAGGAGGCGAGCACCCGCAGGGAAAGGGGCAGCGGGTCGGGGCAACCCGCCAGCACGATCCGGCGCAGTCCGGCGGGCGGGGTCGGGGCGGCGGCGAAGGCGATTTTGGCCGCCTGCGGGTCGCACAACCCGCGGGCCGCCAGCACGGCATCGCAGGCGGCCTCGAGTTCGCCCAGCTGGCGCCACCGGTCCGCCTCGGGAAAACTCTCGCCGAGCCGCGTCACCACCTCGCCCAGCCGCAGACCGCTTTCGGCGAGGGTGACCTGCAGGCGCACCAGCTCCCGTGCCAGGCGCGAAGCCCAGGCAAACGAACGCGCGGGCGGGTCGACCGGGAACACCGAGCGCAAGGCCGGCAGATCGGCCGCGCGCAGCACTTCGGTCCAGGCCAATAAAAACTCCGATCGCGAGGCCACGGCGGTGCCGGCCGGGGCGGCGGCGGCGAGCAGTTGTTCGGGCATAACCACCCGGGGCGGAAAAACCGCCTGGTGGTGCAAAGCGGCGTGGCTGGCCAGCGCCTCCCGCAAACGGCGTCCAGCTTGGCGGGTGGGGACGACCACGAGTTGATCAGCCAGGTCAAGCGGAGCGTCACCCACCCAATCCGCCGCCAGCCACGCCACCGCGGCCGTCACCAGCGGTTGATTCCAGGCAAGAACGTGAAGGCGGGGAGACGGCATCCGGAAAAGTCACGCCAGTTACATGCGGTTTACCCCGGGCCGACAACTCCCGATGTGGAGAATCGCCCCCCCCGCACCTTGTGGTTTTAACGGCCCGACTGGTCGCTTCCGAGAAAGCAAGCTGCGGCTAAACCTGCGCCCACTCCTGGGGCGCGGACCGCGTCAGCCAGCGGCGTGGCGCGCCAGCCAGACCACCAGCTGCGACCAGGCCCGGCCGCGGTGACTCAAGGTGTTTTTAACCGCGTCGCCCAGCACCGCGAAACTCTGATCATGGCCGGTTGGCACGAAGAGCGGGTCGTAGCCAAACCCGGCGCCCCCTTGAGGGGTGGCACTCAACACCCCGGCGCAACGCCCCTCAAAAACCGCCTCCGTTCCGTCGGGGCCAACCACCAGCAGAACACAGACAAAGCAGGCGCCACGTTGCGCCGGCGGCACGCTCGCCATGACCGCCACGAGTTTACGCAGGTTGGCTGCCGCATCGCCTTCCGGCCCGGCGTAATAAGCGGATTCCACCCCGGGCGCACCGCCCAGCGCGTCAACGCACAGGCCACTGTCGTCGGCGAGCACCCACGCGCCGGCCGGCACGCACGCCTGGAGGGCGCGGGCCTTTTTGCGGGCGTTGCCCACAAACGTACCAGCGTCCTCGACGACGGGCGGCATCCCGCCCACCGCCTTGGCCGAAATGATCGTCACGGGCAGTCCACTGGCCAACGCCAGGGCGTTCATCTCGGCGGCCTTGTGGGCGTTGCCCGAAGCGAGGTAGAGATTCATGCGAGGGGGAAACAGGCGGAGTTGAAGCCGATGCGGCTGGGGACCAAGCGGGCCCGTTCGCTGCGGAGCCGACGGCCAATCGGGATACGCCCGAAGACGGCGCCCGTGTCGCTTAATAAAAAAACCTCCGCAGCACGGGGCTGGCGGAGGCAGGCGTAAAGCCGAGGGCGCTTGGCGCTAGGCGACTTACTTGGCGAAAACGATCTTCGCGGTGTGGGACTTGGCGCGGGCGGCGGCGTTTTTGTGGACGACGCCGGACTTGGTGGCTTTGTCCATCGCGGAGACGTATTCGGCGGCGGCGACCTTGGCGACAGCCTGGTCGGTACCAGCGGCGGCCTTCTCCAACTTCTTGTGGAGGGTCTTCAGGCGGGTTTTGACGGCCTTGTTGCGGAGGGTGAGACGCTCGGATTTACGGGCGGCTTTGATAGCGGATTTCGTGTTGGCCATGGCGGATTAGAAATGGGTAAGCAGAACAGAAACCCAAACCTACCGGGGCGAGTCAAGGGCGATTTACACCCCGAACCGAGGAAAAGCCGGGCGGCTTCATTCCAATCCCAAACTTGCCGTCATAGCGAACACTCCGGTCAACGCCACCTGGACATGGGCTTGAGCCAGACCAATGGCCGTGGTCTGAGTGAACTCATCATAAAGTTGGCCACGGGGTCACATAGAATCCCGCAGAGTGCGGAGCGAAGAATTTACAGGAAAACTACCCGTGCTCGGGCCTAAACCGCCTCCGGCTACCACCCCAAGCTGATCTCGCCTCCGCTCAGCCCCCACCCGCAACCCCATCAGTGCGGTTCATACCGAATAGCAACGCCCGCCGCACTTTCTACCACCCGTATTAGGGTTAAGCCGCGTCCTTTTTTTATCGGCAGACGCTTCCGCACCCCGCTACCGCGCCTCGCCGCAAAGCTTCCCCATCTTTTGCCCTGCTCATCGCCGAAGAGGAACTACCTCTTGGCGTTTCCGAACTCATGATTTTCATAGCCGGGATTTGAGGTGTCCCCGGGCTTGCCGACGAAGTCGTGCGTGAGAAGGCGGTGAGTTCACCGACCACGACCGGAACCCTCGGCGACTGGAACTGGCGCCGCACGGCGTGAATCAGGTTCACGAGATTCTGCTCGAACTCGGGCACGGCAGCCTTGGGGTTAACGCCATCGTTCCCGCCCTGACACCACACGAAGCCAGCGAGATCGTAGGCCCCTTGCAATCTGTGACGTCCCTTGCGAAGGCCAAAAGTGTATCGCGAACCTATGTAAACATCAGCGTGTAATACGGCCCCACATCGCCGCCCGATGACGGTGGACGAAAATCCCTGAAGAGGCTCTTCCCGCCCAACGCAGTCTTGATGAGCACCACCGGATTCCCGAAAAGGCCGCCTACGAGGCGGCCGAATGCAGCTCCGGCCCTAAGTGATTCACGTCGCCATAGACCGAGAATCCTAACGCCAGCGGCCCCGAGACCAGTGGCCTGTTTTCCCGCTATTAGCGCACGCACACGACTTCCAGCAACGTCGACCTTCCATCTGCTTCGCGGAGATGCGCGAACATCGCGGCTTTCGCAGGATCGCGCATCAGCGTGACGCGCGTGCAATTTCATTCGTTGCCATTGTTTCCATCGAAATCCACCACCGCCTGCCCCTCCATATTCGACTACACGGCGAGGATGAAGACCTTCACCGGCAGCGGCGCCGCAGCGCCCGTGGAGATTGAGAGAAGGCAGACTGCGAGGAGGTCTTTCACGGTCATGGCGTGGTCACTTTAAGGCGAATAAAGCGCCGCGTGCCGACGCTGAGCGGAGTGTTGTCGCGGACGCGGAGCAGGATGGGGGTGTTGTCGAGGATGGTGGTGTGGGTGGAGCCTGAATTCCAAAGGGACAGGTCGCTGCTGACTTCGACAGTGTAGATGAGATCGCTGGCTGCGGAACTCTTGCTCACGGTAAGGGTGATGAAGTCGTCGGGGCCAATTTTGGTCCAGGAGGCAGTGGGCAGGCTTGCGGAGGAGGCCGAGTTGGGATTTTGGCCGAGCGCGCGTTCGAGGAGATTAGCGATGCCGTCGTTGTCGGGATCGGCGAGATCGCCAGCGATGAGCGGATTGTTCGCGTTGCTGCCGAAGTGGGTTTGTTTCCAAAGCGTGGAGGGTGCCAAGGCGAAGCTGGCGCTGATGGTCTGGGCGCCGGTCACGTTGTTGAAGCTGTAGCTCGCGGCGGGGGTAACGGAACTGCCATTCACGAGCAGTGTGCTGACGACGTAGCCGGGCTGCGGGGTGAGAGTGAAGGTCTGAGTGCCGCCGGGTGGCACGGGCACGCTGCCGGTGGGATTGATACTGCCTCCGGCCCCGGCGCTGGCGGTGATCGAGTGTTCCGTGGTGACGAAGCGCGACATGAGGTCGGCCTCAATCTGCTGACGTTCGGATGGCGAGAGCGCGACTTTGTAAACGTACACGTCGCCAATGTTGCCGTTAAAAGTGGTCCAGCCATCGGGGTTGTTGCGCCCGACGTTGAGCGCATTGGCAAACGTGCCGGCGACGTTTGGCACGAGCGAGGTCATCGTGCTTGTGGTCGTTACGTCCATGACCTGCGTTCCATTTGCGAAAACCTTAAACTGGCCCGTAGGCTGCACCACGAGGCTGAGGATGGTGCGCTGGCCGTCGGGGATCGCGTTGGCGGCGCTGCCAACGGCTCTGGTGCCGTTGCACCAGACGTTGATCTGACCGGTGCTATTGCGGATGCCAAGCACGAGGCGGTTGTAAAACAGATCGACGATCGAGGTCCAATCGGTGCTCGTCGTGTTGCGCTTCGGCATCGCGGCGACGACAATGGTCGCGCCATTGATCGCGATGTTGCTGTTGTAGGTGCCCTGCCAGAAGCCATCGCCACCGGGATATGATCGGCTCACCCATTGCACGCCATTCACGACCTCGACGTCGGGAGATCCAATGCTCGTCAGGGTCTTGCCTGCGGGCTGGAACGTGGGCCAGTTTCCCGTGCTGCGGCTGCGAGGCAGGCTCTCGGTGCTTGCGGAGAAAAGCAGATCCGCAGTGCGCGGGATGTTGCGCACGTTGAGCGCGAAATTGATGAAACCCACATCGCCGCCGGCAAGGGTGATGGGCTTGTCGGTCGAGGTGTAATAGCTCGCGCCACCTGCGGCGACATACCTCGCCCCATCGGGCAGAGGCTGCGTGTAGTTGCCGCTGGCATCGGCGGTCGCGATGAAACCAGGAATCGCGGCGGCGCTGCTGTTGCGAGAAAAATAGACAAGCGCCCCGAAGGCCGCGCTCCCATTGCTGCGAAGCGTGATGCGACCCTTAGCGCGCGTAAGCAGCGAGCGAGAAGTCGATGCCCGTGACGTCTGCGGATGCGACGACCAAGGTCTGCTCGGTGCCCGCATAGAAGCCCGTTCCCGCAGCGACGGCGTCCCACGTTCCCGGCGTGACGATGCGGCTGTAGTTGCCGCTGCCATCTGTGGTGGCGGTGAGCGTGGCGTTCACGGCGGCATTCGGACTGTCCGCAAAGTAAACGGTCGCGCCGGATAGCGCCGCGCCAGTGGTGTCAGTGACGCGTTCGGAAATCACGCGCTGCGGCGGCTTGCTTTGCGGGTTGAGTGGGTCGGATGCGAAGTCGGCCTCGATGCTGTCGTTAAATCCATCGCCATCGCTGTCGAGCACGATCTGCCCGGCGGTCAGCGCGCGATCATGGATGCGTGCATTGAGAATCCAGCCGTCGAAGAACTGCCGCGTCGCCGTGTCCGTTGCTGTCTGCGAATAGCCGATGCGGTAGCATTTGCCCGCGACGGCGGCATCGTTCGCCGGGCCGGTGTAGCTGCGGGTGGCGGCCTGCACGCCATTGATGAAAAGCGTCGCGGTACTTCCATTGAAAGCCAGCGCGACGTGCTGCCATTTGCCGAGCGTGGCGGTCACATCGGTCTCCCAATTTCCCATGCCATCGAGCCGCGCCACCCACTTGCCGGCATCCAGACCGATGCCACCTCCCTGGGAGCCGCCGCGCTCGTCGTTGCTGTCGAAAACGGCTTGGTAGTTCGTAACATCGACGGAGGTGCGCGGCTTCACCCACGCGCTGAGCGTGCGCACCCGGCCATTGCGCACGCCGCTCTCGGCGGTGGCGCTGGTACCATTGAAATTCGTCGCAAACGTGGGCGAGAACTGTCCGACCAGATCGCCCCGCCGTGCGCGCTCCTCGCGGACTTCGGCAGCGGTGAGCGCCACGTTGTAGAAACGCACATCATCGAAGCTGCCCTTGAACAGCGCGCCCGCCCAGTCGCGTCCGAGATAGTTCGCCTGCATCGCCACGCCGTCGTTTGCCGCCAGCACGGAGAGCGGTGTCAGCGAAATGCTTGCGGTGGCTTCCAAGTTGCCGCCGACAAACAGCGTTCCCGCGGTGCCCGTGAGCGTCACCGCGAGGTGCGTCCATTGATTCGCCGGCAGCGCACTGGTGCTGGTGAGCGTTCCAGTCGTGGCCCCATTCCTGATCGTGAAGACCGCATTGCCCGCCGCGTTGCGCACCAGCTTCACGGCGCGCGTGGCGGCGCTGCCAAGGAAAAGCAGAGGCTCCACGGTGCCCGGGGCATTCGCGGGTTTCACCCAGCAGCCAAAGGAAAAGCGCGAGGTGTCGGCCACGCTGCGATCGAGGGCTGCATAGTCGTCCACGCCGTCGAATGTCATCACGGGAGAGCCCAGCGTCGCGTCCGTGCTGCGCACCGGAGAACCGCGCAGCAGGGCGTGAAGCGCGCCGAATTCATCCCTCCATTCCTCGCCGTCCGCCTCCTCCGTGCGATAGCTCGCGACAAGGCCGCGCGGCTTGCGCAACGTCTGGGCATAAAAAGCATCCCACCAGCCGCCCCAGGGGATGTGGCTGAAATGCGCGCCGTCGCTCACCGTCCATACGCTCGAGTAGTCGTGATCCATGACGGCTGTCCCGCTGATCGTGCCGCCAAATGGATACGCGCAGCCGCGCACCACCGCGTCATCCTGCACCGTGGTGTTTTCGATCTGCGTGTAACCGCTAATCAACGCGCGGCCCCGCACCTGCGCCCCGCTGATGACCCATGCCCGATCCCGCACCCGCGCCTCGCCTTCCACGAGTGCCGTGCCTTCGATTAAAGCGGATCCGCTGACCATCGCGCTGCCCTGAACCGTCGCGCTGCCCTGGACCACCGCGAAATCTTCCACGCGCGCATTGCCGAGCACTTTGGCAGAACCGATGACCTTTGCATTTGGCCCCACATACGCGGTGGACGCGACGGTCGCCAAGGGCCCCACGATGCCGCCGCCGTTTGTGTGTGTGTGGTAGCCCGAGGGATTCGCGACCACGTAGCGATGCGGCGCCGGTGCCGCGTTCACGAGCCGCACCTCGTAGGCGTAGCGCAGGCGATCCTCAGTCTTGTCCACGGGTTTCGTGTTGCTGAAACTGACCAGATCCAGCGTCGTGCTGTCGGGCGTGGCGGTGACGATGAGGAAGACCTGTGTCTCGTTCGCATTCAACTTAAAGCTTTGCTTACCCGGAGCCCACACGGGCGAATAGCGCACCATATCACCCGCCGAAATCGCCGCGAAACACCAGCGCCAGTCCTCGCCCGCGCCCGGCATATCAAAGCCGCGCACTTCCGCCGTGATCGTCGCTTCAGCGCTCGTACTGAGGTCGTGCATTTGGTAGGCCCAGCGATCCGGCGCGCGCTCCAGCGGCACGCGCCACCAGCCCGGCTTGTCTTGCTGCGGTATGAGCTGTGCGCCTTGTTTCCAGAAGTGCGCCGCACGATTAGCCTCGGTGCCCCAGTGCTGCGCGCGCAGACGCGATTTCTCCAAGAAGTCGAGCATCGCCCAGCGCTTGCAGCACTCGCACGCCACGTCTTTCACCGAGGTGCCGCCGGGCAGCGAGGCCGCCAGCTTCTCGATGAGCGTTTTTTCGCGCAGGCCATCGCGCCACATCGTCGCGGCATAGTTTGCGGGCAGCCCAAACTGTGTGCCGTAATCATCCAGGGCTAAGTAATAGCGCTGGTCGGCGTAGATATGACGGTTGTGATCGGGGCGGTAGTTGGAGTTGCCCGTGAGATTGTCGATCGCCGGAATCGCACCCGGGATGGCTGCGTAAAAATGAAGATTACGCTGCGCGCGGAGGTAATTCGCGTGGCTCTCCCAGTGCCCTCCAGCCATGAAACCCGGCTGCACCATTTGAATCACATGACCAAACTCATGGGGCACCGGGTTTCTCCAGCCTTCATCCCGCAGACCACTCGCATCGACATTCATATGGGAGCGATTCGCGTAACCACCCGCCCAGAAACCGCCATACCAGGTGATGAAGTTCACCTTGTAACGCGATGTCGTCGTCGAGCCGAACTCACGGAACGGTTCATTGTAACCCAGCTTTTTGCAATAGACCTGATAGCTCTCCTCGCACATCCGCAGCGCCCGCCGAGCATGCGTGGCCGTGAAGGTAGTGCTCGCCTTGTCCCACCACACGCAGACGTGCTTGCTCTCCATGCGCATGGTGTTCGCAGCCGTCAGAGGCGCGAGAAAGTTCGTGCCCAAATTCAGCGCCGGTGCCGTGCCTGCGACATCGCCGACCTCGACGTAGTCGATCTCAAAATGCCCCGTGGTCGCCAGCAGCGGCGTGATACGAAAATCGCACAACGTATCGCGCCAGAAAACCTCCAGCCCCAAATCGAGACGGTAAGTGTGAAACGTTCCGTCTTTGATGATGGTGGCCGCCGGCAGCACAAACTGACGCGTCGCTGCAAAGCCGGTGTTCGTCGTGGTGCCATATTCGAACTTAACGTCGCCCGTGTAGCTCGCCGGAACCTTCAAGCGGATCTGGAGGTAATCATTGAATCCCAGATCCAAATCCGGCCCGCCGGCGATCGCCGTGCGGCTCACGGAAGCATCGGCGGTCGTCGAATTACCATCTACAGCCAGCACGCCGCCTGCGGCAGTAGAAACGGTGACATTCGTGCCGGTCCAGCCATCGAAATTGCCATTTGTTGCCCATTCTCCGAGGACTGCGGCACCCGAGAGCCGGTCCGACGGATCGATGGCAACCACCGTGACATTCTGCTGTCCATGCACGACCTGACTGGCGAGCAGCAGCAAAAGAAACGCCAAGCGAAAGGGCATGTTTCCGAAAAATCAGTCCACCTAATCAAGTCAACCCGTTCTCATTCACCTATCCGGCAAGCTTGAGTTCACCTTTGGCGATGCACGCCAACTCGGGTTCATGCAAGCTGCGCACTTTTTGCCCATCGCTTTCCCCAGTTTTTGTTGGCGGGGTTAAACTTAACCAGGAAAATAAGACGCCACGTAAAACTTAATAAATTAGTTAGCAGCTTATGAGTTATGCAGGGACGACTAAACTAGGGCCATTGGCCCCTACTGCCTTTAGAGGCTAAAAATACCGTAATCACCCCTAACGCCCCAACTCCCGACCGCGTAGACTGGCAGCGTGAACCCCCTCCGCCCGTGCCCGCGCTCCAACCGCGCGTTTACCTTAGTTGAGGTCCTTGCCGCCTCTTTTGTGATGATTTTGGCCCTCGGCAGTTGCCTGATCGCGCTGCAGTCCGGGCTGCGCAACATCGACTATGGCCGCCGTTTGACCCTCGCCGCCCAGGTCATGCAAAGTCAGACGGAAAGCATTCGGCTGATGAGCTGGACCCTGGTCCAGGCGCTTCCCTCCACCGCCACTGCGGTGAACATCGACAGCGTGTTCGCGGCCGACACGACCTACGCCAAGGACTTCAGCCTGACCCAGAAAAGCCTGCCGGTGTCCGGCCGGGAAACCACCATGCGCGAGATCACCCTGGTGGTTACCTGGGCCGGCGCCTTTGGCAGCCGCCACACCCGCACCTTCGTCACCCGCTACTGCAAGGATGGCCTCTATGACTACTACTACACCCTCGCCGGCTCGTAACCCCTCCATTCGAGGCATGACCCTGGTCGAGCTGATGGTCGCCACCTCGCTCGGGGCGCTCATCATGGCCGGCGTCCTCACCGTTTTCCTGTTCATCGGCCGCACCAGCGCCAACGTGGCCAGCTATGTCGATCTAGAGGCCCAGGCCCGCGGAAGCCTGGAGCGCTTCGCCCAGGATGCCCGTCAGGCCAGCCGGATCACCTACACCAGCGCCACGGTGATCAACCTGACGGTTAACGCCACCACCGTCACCTACGGCTACGACTCGGACACAACCCAGTTCTATCGCATCGGCAGCGGCCCCCGCACAAACCTGCTGAGTGGCGTTCTGGCCTTTTCCTTCATCGGTTACAAACTCGATGGCACCCAAGTAAATCTGTCCAACCTCACGCTGGCTGGCGCCAACACCAAACAGATCCAGATCTCCTTGAAGGCCCAACGCGTCAACCGCACCGCCGCCGCCGTGTCCAACACGGTTCTCTCCGCCCGCTACATCCTGCGCAACAAGGTCACCACCTCATGAACACCCGGCGTTGCTCAAAATCTTCCCAGCGCGGCGCCGTTCTTATTGTCGCCCTGCTCCTGGCCACCGCCCTGGCCATCTCGATCGGCTCCTACCTGGCCATCTCCAGCACCAATCTAAAAATCTCCGGCCGGGCCTTCCACAATAACAGCGCCATGAACCTGGCCGAGACCGGCTTGGAGGAGGCGCTCTGGTCGATTAACCGCAATATGGAGGGTAATGCCGCCGCCTGGACCGGCTGGACCCTCGCTGGCTCCAAGGCCACCCGCACCTTCGGGCCGATTAATCTCGGCCAAAACACCGTCGGCTACACCCGCGTCTACGTGTCCAACACCACCTCCTCCGGCACCGCCCCGGTAGTCGCCGTCAAGGCCTCGGTCACGCCCAACAACCAAGCCCCGATCGACAAATGGGTGACCGTGATCCTGCGCAAGCGCTCCAAGTTCGCCAACGGCCTTGTCGCCAAAGACTCCATCGTTTTTCGTGGCACCAACGCCTCGGTCGACAGCTGGAACTCGGTCTCGGGCGCCTCCATCATTCCTTACAGCGCGGGCGTGCGCCGCGATGGCGGCACCGTCGGCAGTATTTCCGTCTCCGTCGATGCCGTGCTGGTGAAAAACGCCGACATCTGGGGCTACGTCGCCACCGGGCTTGACGACATCACCAACACGGTGGGCGCCGGCGGCTCGATCCTTGGCGCCGACTCCGCCGCCAAGGACAAGTCCGACTGGGCTGTGGCCACGGTCGACCCCGACCGCGTTTCTACCGACTTCACCTCGTCACTCGATCCCGTCACCGCCCCGGCCACCACCTACGCTCTCGGGGCAATCAGCAACAACCTCAGTCTGCCCCGCATCGGCGACACCCCCTCGGCTGATGGAAAGTATTACTACTCCACGACGGGCGTCAGCCTGACCAACAAGACCCTCACCGTCACCGGCAGTCAAAACGTCGTCCTGGTGGCCACCGGAAATGTCTCCACTGGCGGCGGCTCGGGTTTGATCCAAATCAACACCGGCAGCCGCTTGGAACTCTACGCTGCCGCCGACGTCACCCTCAGCGGCAACGGCGTGGCCAACGGCACCTCCTCGGACACAACCGCCACGGCGCAACAACCGATCAACTTCCAGATCTGGGGCACCAACCCCACCGCCCAAAACATCGACATCAAAGGCAACGGCGTACTCAGCGCCGTCGTCTACGCCCCCACCGCCACGGTCTTTATCAACGGCAATGGCGATGTGCTCGGCTCGGTGGTGGCCAAGGATGTGACGATGGTCGGCAACGCCGCCTTTCATTACGACGAATCCCTCGCCGACTTCGGCGGCAGCAGCCCCTTCGGTATCAGCAAGTGGACCGAGCTGACCACCCCCGCCCAACGCGCCGCCTACGAGGACGAGCTCGACTTCTAAGCTCCTCCGGCGCGCCCCCGGTAAGGAGGCCCTAAAAAAAACGCGTCGCCCTCGCTTGTCGCCTTGCTAGCCCTATGTCCGCGCTGACCGAACAGTCACCGCGGACTTTTTACACCCGTGAACCTCGTTCTCTTTGAAGCCTCCGAACTGGCCGTTCCCCTGCCCCGCGTGGATCCGCGCGCACGACACATCCTCGAGGTCCTCCGCCGCCGCGAGGGTGACTCGGTGGATGTCGGGTTGGTCAACGGGCCGCGCGGCAAGGCCACCCTCGCTGCACTTGGGGCCGACAACCTCACCCTCGTCTTTGGCTGGTCCCCCCCGCCCGCCCCGCTTCCTTCGACGGTCCTGCTGATCGGACTACCTCGCCCGCAAACCGCCCGGGATATTCTTCGCGATGCGACCACACTGGGGGCGAGCGAACTGCATTTCATCGCCACGGAACGCGCCGACCCCAATTACGCGAGCAGCACGCTCTGGACGAGTGGCGAGTGGCGCCGGCACTGCCTGGCGGGAGCAGCCCAAGCCTTCGAGACCCGCATTCCCACGGTGACCTGGACGCATACCTTGGCCTCGGCCTTGGCTGCCCTCGCCCCGGCCCAGCGCATCGCGCTGGACAACTACGAAGCCAGCCGCCCGCTCGCCCAGTGTCACCTAATAGGTGACACTGCCGGCCCAGGTGGGCCTCAAGTGCTGGCCTTCGGGCCCGAGCGCGGGTTCGGGCCGACCGACCGCGCAGGCCTGCGGACCGCGGGATTTGAGTTGGCCCACCTCGGGGCGCGCGTACTGCGGGTCGAGACCGCAGTCGTCGCCGCCCTAGCGATCGCCCGGCTGCATTAACATCTCCGCCCCACCCGGCTACCCGGCAGCGCTTAACCGCACGGGCGGCACCACCGGTTAACACCTTAACCCCGACGGAAAAACGCGGTGGTCGGCTGGCGGGGGCCTTTGCCGAGGCGTTTCACGCAGCTCCAACCCTCTGGCGACAAGGTCAGCTCGCCGGGCATTTCGAAGACCACCACCGGATCGGCCGCCGCCGGCCACCAATCAGCCATGCGGGTGAACAACCGGGGCCCAACCTCGGCAATGATCTCGTAGGGTGGATCGATAAACACCAGATCGGGCCCCTCGCCCGGCGCCGGGGCCCAGGTGAGCACGTCGGCCACCCGCAGACTCAATGCGGTGTCCGGCCGGCCGGCGCTCTTGGCGACTGCGGCGATGTTGCGGCGGAGGCACTCGGCCGCCTTGGCGGCTTTCTCCACAAACACCCCGCCCGCGGCCCCACGACTGAACGCTTCCAGGCCGTAGGCCCCGCTGCCGGCAAAAAGGTCCACGAAACGCGCCTCCGGGAGCCGCGCCGCCAGACTGGAAAAGACCGCCTGACGCATGCCGTCGGTGGCCGGACGGGTCAGGTCACCTTTGGGGACCAGCAAGGTGACGCCACGCGCCGCTCCGCCACTGATACGCACAACGATAAAGCGGTGGTTAACGTTAACCGCACCCGGCAGGGTTACTGGTTAACCGCGGCTTCGCGGTACTGGACGTAGGAACTGCGTACCGCGATATAGGGATCGAGCGCGTCCTTACGCACGGCGTCTAGGGTCTTGAACGTGCCGGGTAGGCGATGGACCCCGTTGACCACGTCCACGCCGGTTCGCACCTTCCAGTTGTACCACTCGACGTTCTGCTGGATGTCCCAATTGAGCGGGGAAAGGTAACGGTCCCCGAACATACCCACCGTATCGCGCAAGGTGCCGGGTCCGAACAACGGCAACACCAGATAAGGGCCTTGGCCGATGTGCCAAACGCCCAGGGTTTGCCCGGTGTCTTCACGCGGAAGCGAGGCGAGCGCCGGGACGTCGTCGGAGATGCGGATAAACCCACCCAGACCGGCCACGGTGTTGACCGCGAATTTACCGGTCTCCTGGCCGGCACGGCGGAATTTCCCCTGCAGCGTGCAATTCACCACGCGCACGGGGAACAGCAAGTTGTGGAAAAAGTTCTCAATGCCCTCGCGGCCGGCGGCGGGCACCACCGCCACGTAGCCCTTGGAAATGGGGCGCAGCGCGTAAGTGTAGAGCCCATCGTTAAACTTAAAAATCGCCCGGTTCATCGACTCGAGCGGATCGGAGATTTGCACACTCGCATACTCGTCCATCTCCTCGACCACCGCCGGATCCGGCGAGGCGGGGGTTTTCTGCGCATGCACGAGGGGGGCAGCGGCAACGAGCAACAAACTGATCAAGAAAGGGGAGCGACGGAGTTTCATTTGGCGGCGGAGTTGGACAGGTTTTGTTTAAGGGTGGCGATCACCTCGGGGGCGCCGCCGTGCAGGAACAGCGGATTGAGCTGGGCGCGCCAGTTGGCGATCATGCTCACCCCTTCGATCTTCACGTCGACGATCCGCCAGTTCTCCGCACTTTTTTCCATTCGGTAAACCACGCTGTATTTCTTGCCGGCGTAATCAATCGAGGTGGGCAAGTCGCGCACATGGGGCCGTTTGGGATCAGGCACCACCTCGGCGGCATAGGAAATACCGGGGCGCTCACCCGCCTCGAACCGATCGGCGTAATTGCGGATGACCACCTCGGTAAACAGCGTGACTGTGCAGGCCTGCTGCTCAGGGGTGAACTGCTGCCAGCCCGGGCCGATCGCCTTGCGGGTGATGGTCTCAAAGTTGAAGTACTTTTCCAGGACCGGGCGGACCCGCAGGGAAAGCGGCGTGGCCGCCCCGGCGCTGTCGTAGGCGATGGCGAGCACGGAGTCGACCGCGCCCTTTAACACCCCGTTGACCTCCCCGGAAAGTTCGGGGGCTGGTTCGGCCGAGGCGAGGGCGAAGGCGGAAATCAAGACAGTGAGGGCGGCGAACTTGAGCGGGCGCAGGTTCATTTGGTTTCGGTGGGCTTGGGTTTCGCGTTGGTGCTGCCAAAGGCAAAGCGGCTGATGAGTGACTCCAAATCGACCGTGGATTCGGTGTCGGTGATCAGGGTGCCGGGGACGAGAAACTCGCCGTCGCCACCCGGAGCAAGCGCCAGAAATTTGTCGCCGATCAGCCCGGTGGTTTTGATCGAGGCAATGGAGTCGGCGGGCAGCTGGACGGCTTTGCGCACGCTAAAGGTGACGATCGAGCTGAAGTCCTTGGGGTTGAGCTCGATCGCCTGGACCCGCCCGATGGTCACGCCCGCAACGATGACGTTGCTGCCGGGGTTGAGCCCGCCGGAATTGGTGAAGCGGGCCTTCAACTCGTAGGTCTCGCCGCCGACCAGCGAGCCCGCGCCGATCCGCACGGCCAAGTAGGCCACGGCCGCGAGACCGAGCAGCACGAACGCACCCACAATCAGTTCCAGTCTGGACTGTTTCATAAATCGTCTTCCGAGGTAATGGTTTCGCCCCGGCGCAGGGCCGCGAGCGTGTTCCGCAGGGTGTCCGCGCTGTCCCGAAAGGCGCGCACCATGGGGTTCTTCGAACGGTTAAAGGCCTCCGGGGTGCCCTGAAACTGCATCCGCCCGCCATCGAGCAGCGCCACCTGATCGCTGGCCACCAGCGCCTCGGGCAGGTCGTGGGTCACCAACACCGCGGTGAACCCGAACTGGCGCTGGTATTTGACGATCATCTCAAACACATGGTTGCGCCGGATCGGGTCGAGCCCGGCGGTCGGCTCATCAAAGAGCACCAATTCCGGGCGCGTGACGATGGCCCGGGCCAGGGCTAGGCGCTTTTGCATGCCGCCGGACAACTGGCTGGGGTAGTGGGCCCGGTGCTTGCTCAGATCGAGTTGGTGCAGCGCCTCGAGCGACCGCCGGCGGATCTCCCGGTTCGGGATCTGGGTGGTCTGCTCCAGCGGCAGGGCGACGTTTTCCAGCGCGGTGAGCGAATCAAGCAGGGCGTTGCCTTGGAACAGATAACTGCAACGGCGGCGAAACTCGCCGCGGGCCTGGGCGTTGGCGGCATTGAGCACCTGGCCGTCGAAGCGGATCTCACCTTCGTCGGGACGGACGATACCGGCCAGGCACTTGAGAAAGACTGATTTGCCGGTGCCGCTTTTTCCCAGCACGGTGACCACGGTGCCGCGCGGCACGGCCAGATCGACACCGCCCAGCACGGTGTTTTCGCCAAAGCGCTTAGTCACGCCCCGGACGTCGAGAAAAAGGTCGGAAACGGAGGACGGGGTGCTCACGGGTGCTTTACCAGCAGGGAGGTGATCAAATAGTCGGCGGCCAGCACGACGATGCTGGAGAAGACCACCGCGCGGGTGGTCGAGGCGCTCACCGCGCGCGCCCCGGTGGAGCCGCGGCGGCGGTGGGCGTTGAAGCCGTTGTAAGCGCAAATGGCGATGGTCAGCAGCCCGAACACCCCTGCCTTAATGAAACACTCGGCCACATCTTGGGGATCCACGGCCTTATAAATGGCCGACCAATAGACACCGGGCTGGAGGTTTAACAGCACCGAGCCGGACAGATAGCCGCCCAACAAGCCGACTAGGCAGAAAATGGCAGTCTGGATCGGATAAACCAAGAGCGCGGCGAACAAGCGCGGCGAAATCAGGTAGGCGTGCGTGCTGGCCCCCATCGTCTCCAAGGCGTCAATCTGTTCGCTGTTGCGCTGGATGCCGAGCTCGGCGGCAAGGGCCGAGCCGGCTTGGCCGACCAACATGAGCGCGGCCAGGACCGGGGCGAGTTCGCGCACCAAGGTGAGCGCCACCAGCGTCCCCAGCAGCCCTTCGGAGCCAAATTTGTTGAGCACGTAATACCCCTGCAACCCGAGCACCAGCCCGGTAAAAAGGCCCACGATCACGATGACCGGCACGCAACGCACCCCCTGCTCGTACACCGCCCGCACGATCCGGCGACCCAACTTGCGGGAACCAATCGCAGCCGTGAACCCCCGGGTCGTGAACACGGTGAAGTCACCGAGTTCATGGACCAGATGGAGCGTGTGTTGGCCGAGCGTGCGAATCATTGGGGGGGGAGTTAGACGGTAGGGGTTTGCCTGCAGCAGGCAAGACCACGTTCATTAGCAGGCAGGCGGCCGGGAGCGCCGCGCTCCAGCTCGGCTTGGAAGGCAGGACGCGTCCGAGATCGGATAGGCTCCCGGGGATTGCGCCCCCATGGGGCCGCCATAATAGCGGGCATGCGGTTGTCTGCATCAGACGGTTGAGCCGGAGTAGAAGACCGGGTTGCCGGTGTTAACCGAGGCAGCGGAACCCCCTCGGGGTCCGGCAAAGCCTGCGCTGGGCGTCGCGCCTGCCCAATTGCCCAAGGCCGCAAGTTTAATCTTCCCAACGAGGCCCACATGGTTTCGCTAACCTTGAATTTCCTACCCCTATGAACAAAGAAGCCCCTTGGCTCGCCCTTTTCTGCGTCCACGAAAACCTGCTTGAGCCCACCCTGGCGGCGCAACTGCTCGCAGCCATGCCCCCCACTGGCGACGGTCAGGCCTTTGCCCACGCCGCGCTGAGCCAAGGTCGCATCACCGATCGGGCTGCGCTCACCACTCTCGTTGCCAAGGCCAAGATTGTGGCCGCGTCCGGCGCCGACGCCCCGCCCTTGCCGGTGCCCACTTCGGCCGCCGCACCCATTCCGGTAAAGGTCGGTAAAATCGACTTCTCCCGCGTCGACTCGCTTTCGGGACCGGAGCTGAAGGCTTTCATGCTCGATCTGCTGGGCTCCGCCCAGGCCGCCGGCGCCAGCGACCTCCATCTTTCCGCAGGCACCCCGCCCTACATCCGCAGCATGCGAGCGCTCGAATTCCTCGACAGCGCGCCCCTCTCCGCCGAACAGGCCCACAAGCTCAACACCTGCCTGTTGTCCACCGCCCACCACCAGCTTTTCTCCGCCCGCAATGACTTCGACTATGCCTTCGCCATTGAAGGCAGTCGCCGCATCCGGGTTAACGTCATGCAGCACAAACAGGGCACCAAGGGCACCTACCGCATCGTCCCTGAACGGCTCCGCAGTCTGGCCGAACTCGGCTTCCCCAACCCCGCCGTCATCCAAAAGCTC
>JBILBW010000221.1:0-3151 GCA_044353465.1 Rariglobus sp.
GCCCGCTAACCCCCCCAAGCCCCTAGCCATGTACGCGATCAACAAAATGCTCAGCGCCATGCACGCGCTGAAAGGCTCCGACCTCCACCTGATGATCGGCCTGCCGCCCCGGACCCGTGCCTCCGGTTCGCTCGTCACCCTCAGCCAGTTCCCGGTCATCACGGCCGAGCAAATGGAGTCGATTCTCCGCGAAATCTGCCCGCCGCCCCGCTGGAAATACTTCCTCGAAAACAACGATCTCGACTTCGCCTACGAAGTCCCCGGCCAGTGCCGCTACCGCGTCAATTACCTGCAAAACGCCTGGGGCATGGCCGCCGTGTTTCGCCAGATCCCCACCAAGATCCTCAGTTTCGACGAACTGGGCCTGCCCGTTTCGCTCAAAAAAATGTGCTCCCTGCGCGAGGGCCTCGTGCTGGTCACGGGCCCGACCGGCAGCGGGAAATCCACCACCTTGGCCGCCCTCATCGACCACATCAACAGCACCTCCCGGCGCAACATCATCACGGTCGAGGATCCCATCGAGTTCGTTCACCAAAACAAGCAATCTGTCATCATTCACCGTGAGGTCGGCGACCATACGGAGAGTTTCGCCGACGCGCTCAAAGGCGCAATGCGCGCCGACCCTGACGTGATCTTGGTGGGCGAGCTGCGCCAGGCCGAAGTGATGCGCCTGGCTTTGGGCTG
Source organism: Rariglobus sp. (assembly GCA_044353465.1). Classification (GTDB taxonomy): domain Bacteria; phylum Verrucomicrobiota; class Verrucomicrobiia; order Opitutales; family Opitutaceae; genus Rariglobus. Next base: position 685 of record JBILBW010000221.1, read on the forward strand.
CGCCTCGATGGGCATGCTGGTCTTCGCCACCCTCCACACCAACAACGCACCCAAGACGATCGACCGCATCATCGACTCCTTTGCCGCCGACGAGCAGAACCAGATCCGCGTCCTGCTGGCCGGCTGCTTGCGGGGAATCGTCTCCCAGTTGCTCTGCAAAAAGGTTTCCGGCGGGCGCATCGCCGCCCACGAAATCCTGCTCCCCCACGACGCGCTGGGCGGCACCATTCGCAGCGGCAACATCTCAGCGATTCGCAACATCATCGAGGGCGCCCGCGCCGAGGGCATGGTGTCGATGGACATCACCCTGCGCGAGCACCTCGCGGCCGGTCACATCACTGTCCGTGAAGCCTACATGAAATCGACCGACAAAACCCTCTTCGAAAAACAACTCGCCGCCGAACCCGCCGGCCGCGGCTAAGCGCCAAGAAGCGCAGACGTCCAGTCGGCCTCCCCTCCCCCAAACCCCTCCAAGTCTTGAGCGTCGCCGCCAAACAATCCCAACTCCTCGAAGACCTCGGCGTGATCGAGGACCCGCAGGAGCGGCTTGCCGCGGTGGTTGACCGCGCCCGTCGCCGGCCGTCCCTTCCCGAGGCGGCCAAGACCGACGCCCACCGCGTCAACGGCTGCATTTCCGCGGTCTGGGTGGCGGGAGGGCTGCGCGACGGCGGGCTGCACTTCCAATTCGAAGCCGATTCCCCGCTGGTCAAAGGCCTGGTTGCGCTGCTGGTGGATTTATATGAAGGCGGCACGCCCGCTGACATCCTCGCCACCGAGCCCACCCTGCTCGACGATCTCGGCATCACCCGCGATCTGACGCCGACCCGTCGCAACGGCCTGGTGGCGGTGCGCGCGCACATCCAAGCGCTCGCCCGCTTGGCTCTCGCCTGACGCTTGTTTCCAAAATCCGGCTTATCCGTGTTCGGCGCTGAATTAGCCGAACGCGCGCTTCCCCACCCATGAAAGTCGCCGACCCGGAATCGGAGTTTTAACGCCAAGTCGCAAAGGGGACGCAATCCCCTGACGTGCAGGGCGGCCTTCGGAGCAACCTTCGCGCCTTTGGGTTAAAATTTGGCAGCCAAGTTCAATTGACCTTTTCGTGCTCCAGAGTCGCAACCGAAACGACTAGTGTGTCGGTCCGCTCGCGCCTTATCCTTTTCATGCTCTACGACGCCCACAATCACCTGCAGGACCCAACGCTCGTCCCGCACCTGGCGAACATCGCCGACGCCGCGCGCACCGCAGGCATTGCCGCCATGGTGGTCAACGGGACCTGCGAGGACGACTGGCCCCAGGTCCACGCCCTCGCCCAGCGTTACCCCTTTGTTCGTCCCAGTTACGGGCTTCACCCGTGGGATGCGGGCAACCGGTCGCCCGCCTGGCTCGACACCTTGCGGGCACGTCTTGCCGCCGAAGCCGGGGCGGCAGTGGGCGAAATCGGCCTCGACCGGTGGATTCTAGATTCGGCCCGGCCCGACGACCCGCGCTTGGCGGGCGTACGCCGGGCCCCGATTGAGGAGCAAACCGAGGTGTTTTTAGCCCAGCTCGCTTTGGCCGCAGCGGAAAACCGCCCCGTGACGATTCACTGCCTGCAAGCCTTTGGCCTGCTCGACAAACTACTCCAAGCCCACCCGGTGCCGGCGCGCGGTTTTTTGCTCCACGCCTACGGCGGCCCCGCCGAGCTGATCCCCCGCTTTGCCGCCCGCGGCGCCTATTTTTCATTCAACGGCTACTTCCTCAAAGACACGCCGGCGCCCGACCCAAAGTGTCACCCATTAGGTGACACTGTCTTTAGGGGCGCGCGGCTGGAGGCGTTTAAACGGGTGCCGCTGGACCGTCTATTGGTGGAAACGGATGCGCCGGCAATGGCGCTACCGACGGGCTGGCGAACCCATGGACTGCCAGCCGGAGCCGACGGCGCCCCGCTCAATCACCCCGCCAACCTTGAAGCCGCCTACTCGGCCCTCGCCGCCTTGCGCCATGTGCCGGCAGCAGAACTCCCCCCCCGCATCGCCGCCAACTTTAGCCGCTTCTTTGGAGCGTAAACGGTGCAGCCGCGTGGATTCACCCGCGAACCCTCCAAGTTAAGCGGCTTAGCCATGACTGTGAACGCTTCAAGGCTAGTCCCAAAAAACTCTTACCGGTGCGCATCACCTAGGGCGACTTCATCACCGAAAAGCCCGCACACGCTCGATCTTAATCGGATAAGTCAGTGGCAACATCCGGCTTTAGATGAGGTCGATGCGTGCCGTTATTGCAGCATCCCCCTACCGCCATGCCTCTAAAATCCGTAGACCTCATCACCCACCTAGAACTCGACGTGATCAAACAAATCATCCTCGACGAGACTTGGCTCGAAGCTGAACGACGCGGACAACCCGTCGACAAGGAAGACCCCATCGTGATTGCCGCGGTTTGCGACATCGTGATGCGCATCGGCGCCCAAATGCGCACCTCCCTTAACCAA
>JBILBW010000098.1:0-10062 GCA_044353465.1 Rariglobus sp.
GGGTGGCCTCTGGGTGGACTACAACCTCATGTCCAACCTCCCCGGCCTGTTCGTGCTAGGCGAAGCCAATTTCTCCGATCACGGCGCCAACCGCCTCGGCGCCTCGGCGCTCATGCAGGGGCTGGCCGACGGTTATTTTGTGGTCCCCTACACCATCGGCGATTACCTTGCCGGACTTAAGCCCGGTTCCTGCCCCTCCTCCGAGGCCCCGGAGTTCAAGGCCGCCGAACAGCACATCCGCGACTTCACCCACCGCCTCCTAGGCGCCAAGGGCAAGGAGCCGGTGAATTTCTTCCACAAAAAGCTCGGCAAGATCATGTGGGATTACTGCGGCATGTCGCGCAACAAAGAGGGGCTGGAAAAGGCCCTCCAGGAAATCGCCAAGCTGCGGGCGGACTTTTGGGCAAACGTCAACGTCCCTGGCTCTGGCGAAACGCTCAATCAGGCCCTCGAACGCGCCGGCCGAGTCGCCGATTTCATCGAATTGGGCGAACTCATGTGCCGTGACGCCCTCACCCGCGAGGAAAGCTGCGGCGGCCATTTCCGCGAGGAATACCAGTATCCGGACGGCGAGTGCAAACGCGACGACGAGAAGTTCGGCCATGTCGCCGCCTGGGAATTCCAGGGCGAAGGCAAGACCCCGCTGCGCAACGTCGAGCCGCTCAACTACGAGTTCACCAAGATGAGCGTGCGCTCCTACAAGTAAGCAGCGCCCCTCCGACCGCCAAACCACTTAACGCCCATTCCCATGGTTGCACACAACGCTTCCGACAAAAATATCTCCGTCACGATCCGTGTCTGGCGCCAAGCCGGTCCCGGCGCGCCCGGCAAGTTCGTCGATTACCCGGCGAAAAACCTCAACCCCAACATGTCCTTCCTGGAGATGCTCGACGTCATCAACGACGACCTCGAGCGCCAGGGACTGGATCCGATCGCCTTTGCCCATGATTGCCGCGAAGGCATCTGCGGAACCTGCTCGCTGGTCATCAACGGCAAACCGCACGGCCCCAACAAGGCCATCGCAAGCTGCCAGACCTACATGCGCTCGTTCGCCGACGGCGAGACGATCATCGTTGAGCCGTATCGCGCCACGCCATTCCCGGTGGTCAAGGACCTGATTACCGACCGTTCCGCCTTCGACAAAATCCAGCAAGCCGGTGGCTTCATCAGTGTGCGCACGGGCGCGCCTTGTGACGCCAACGCCACGCCGATTCCTAAGGAGGACGCCGACTTGGCCATGGATGCCGCCCAATGCATCGGTTGCGGCGCCTGTGTGGCGGCCTGCAAAAACGCCTCTGCCATGCTCTTCGTCTCGGCGAAGGTGTCGCAGCTGGGGATTCTGCCGCAGGGTCAACCGGAGCGTGATTCTCGCGTGCTTAACATGGTCGCCAAGATGGATGAGCTCGGTTTCGGCAACTGCACCAATCAGTTTGAATGCAGTGCGGCTTGCCCCAAGACGATCAGCCACGACTTCATCGCCCGTATGAACCGCGATTACCTCAAGGCCAGCTTCCGCCAGGCGTTCCGCATGAAGAGTGAGGCCGCCGGCGGCGGCGCCTGAGCTTTTCGCCAGCCTCCCAGCAAAAAGCCGCATCCCCCGAAGGATGCGGCTTTTTTGCGTTCTAAACCATAAGCCGAAGCATTATTTGACTGCCGCCCACACGCGCTGGACGTCCTCGTGCTCTTCGAGCGCCTGGAGGAATTCACCGACATCGGCCCGATGTTCATCGGTCAACTCGGGGAACATTTTGGCAACGTAGCCGATTTCGCTGGTGACGACCGTCCAGCCCTGAGCCTTGAGCCAGTTCGAGGCCGCGTGAACTCCCGTACGTTCGGTGTGGAAACGCGCCCCGGTGGCACCTTCGGGAATGTCGTCGTTTTGCGCGTGGTTGATGGCTTCGAAATCGTTCGCGCCGGCCTCGATGGCCGCAGCTTCCAAATCGGCATCCGCACTGCTGGTATACGCCTCGACGATGCCCACGTGTTCAAACAGAAACTTGTTGCTCCCGGTGGTGCCAAGAATGCCCTTTTTAAACAAAACGCGCATCTCCGGGGTGGTGCGCTGGACGTTGTCGGTATAGACCTCGACTATGACCGGCACCTTGTGGGGGGCGTACCCCTCGAAGACGATGTGGTCCATGACCATTTTTTCGCCGCCGATGCCCGCCCCCTTGTTGATGGCCCGTTCGATCACGTCGCGGGTGACACTGGCTTTTTTGGCTTTTTCGACGGCGGCAAAAAGCCGGGCGTTTGCCGCTTGATCGGGCCCGCCGATCTTAGCGGCAACCGTGAGCTCTTTCACCAGTTTGCCGACGAGTTGCCCCTTCTTGTTATTAACAATCGCACGTTTCGCGTGTAACCATTGACGTCCCATAGGAGGCAATGTCTTAGGGCGGCCAAACAGCGGCGCAATCCCAGAAGTGGTCCCCCTGCCGCGGCTAATCGGGAAAAACGGGACTCACGCGCTGGGTCTACCCCAAAAGTGCCTGAGCCGAGGCCCTCGCCGCCCCCCCCCCAGTGTCTGCACGGGGACGGGCCGAAGCAAAAGATCACCGCGCCCAGCGAGCTCTTCCCACCAGCCCGGACCCTTGCCCGGGCCGAAATCAAGCGCATGGGTTGTTCAAACGCGACAGCACACCGCCCACTTGGCAGAAAACCTCCAGCTCAAAAAACGGATGGACAACCCGGCCGCCTCCGCCTCTGTTTTACAAATCATGTCGCAGCCGACCGCTCCCCATTCACCTGATATTAAACTGGAAAAACTCACCTCGCCGGTGGGCCTCGTGGTTGATGCCATTCTTGTAGTGGGCTTCTTTGCTTTCTTATTTAGCCTGCTCAAGTCCCATGTGCCGTCGAACGACCCCATGATGGTCTTCATTTGGGCCGGCCTCACCTCCGGCTGCATGAGTGGCGTCTTTTGGCTGGCCATTCAGATGTTCCGCGTGGTCCTCAGCGCCCAGTGTCTGGCCAAAAAGCAGAAGCGCTGAGCGCAGGCTGAGGTCGCGCGTCTGCATTTCGTCGTGACCGGCCACCCCACAACACCCCGCACGTCCTCAGCCGTTGAGGACTACCTCGAACGGATTAGCGACCTGATCAAGACGAAGGGTTACGCTCGGGTGGTTGATATCGCTGCCGAGCTCAAGATTTCCCAAGCCAGCGTCACCACGATGGTGCAGCGCCTCGACGCCGAGGGCCTGGTTAAATACGAAAAGTACCGCGGCATGGTTCTCACACGGGCGGGCGAACAGGTCGCCGCTCGTATTGCCCATCGCCACGAACTGCTCAGCCATTTCCTCGGCCTGCTCGGTTTGGAGCGGGAGGTCATCGACCACGATGTCGAGGGCATGGAGCATCACGTCAGCGCCGAAACCTTCGAGGTGCTGGAAAAGCTCAACCGCTACCTCGCGACCCATCCCGAGGTGCTGGCCGAGATCAAACGTTAGCCCGAAGTTTCCCGGTTAAACGCCGGCCTTCGTATGCCTGACCCTGGCCGCGGCTAAAAACCGAGCCGGACGTAGGTTTGCCGACGCCCCCCACCCTCGCCCTGCCCCCCTTTCGGGCGGAAGTTCTCTCAGGCCAGTTCACAGGCGCCGCCTGCGCAAGCCGCCATGTCCTTGTGGCTGGTTTCGTCGGCATGCTCATGGAGTTGGGTGTAGTCCACCGGTCGCGGCCGCAGGGCATTCCACCTGGCGATATCGGGGTCGGTGAAAACCTCTTCGCGCGGAGCCTGCGGATAGATCTTGTCCCCGGCATCGGGTAATAACGATACGCCAGTAAACAGCGCCCGATTTGACCAGATAAACTCCGCAACCGCCTCCCACTCGTCGGCCCGCACCGTGCAGGTGTTGGAGACGTTGTGATGCAAGTGGGGACTGCGCGACTCCGGGTCGCCCCCGGGAATCACCCAGGACTGCTGCACCAGCATGACCAACTGAAGAAACTGAAGGGCGTTGAGATCCTTGCGCAGAATTGCTCCTTCGGGCGCGGACACGGGGAAAGTGATCACATCGTCGGTTTGCGGGCTGTAAACCGAGGGCTCGGTCATCTGCGGGTTGATGCTTTTAAAATAGGCGTAGACCGGTTCCTTGCGGTTGGCTTGCACGCGGCGGAAGTAATGGCGCGCATGGTGCGGGTGAATGCCGGATGCGGCATCCAGCAAAAGCGAGGCGGTGCCCTCGGGTTTGCAGGTCGTGATTTTAGCGGCGGGGCGGATGCCGATGACCTCGGCGACGAGCCGATTGGTCGCCCGGCACAAACTGGCTCCGGCGCGCAAGATCTCGGGATCGAAAAGAATGCGGGGATTGTCCATGAATCCGCAAATCGAGACCCCGAGCAGGGCATCGTGCTCATTGATCAGCCGGGTGATCGGCCCGAGGTAAGGCATGTCGGTGTAGGCGGCCTGCAGCGTGCCAATCGTGGTGGCGGCAATACACGCCGCGAAGAACGCCTCCGGCGTGGTCGCCGCCCGGCCGTTTATCGTGGTCAGGTTGCAGTGCTGAAAGCCCGACAAGCGGGTGGTCCCGGGCAGGTCGCCCTTGTAGCCCCAGGCAAAGAGCTTGCTCAGCTCCTCACCGGAAAGTTCCCAGTCTATGACCGGCAGCAGGTTGATCTCGGCGCAAGGGTTGCAGCCGGCATCGGGGTGGTCACAGAAGAAGAAACCGGGTTCACCGAATTCTTTTTGCGCCTTAAACAGCCGGTGAAAATACACTGCGTTTTCGGCCCCACGGGCGAGCGAAACCGAGTTATTGGAGGCGGAGCGCTGCGGATTGGTTTCGAACCAGTTGCCGGTCTTGGCGTCCATCATCTCCTCGTCGTCGGGAGAAAACAGGCAGATCGTGGCGGAACGGCGGATCCCGCCGGCGAGCACGGCCTTGGCGGTGAACATGTTGATGTCGTAAACCTCGATTGGGCGCAGGGAGCGGCCGGCGGCCTGCTCCAAGATGCCCTCAATGCGCACCAAGGCCTGCTTGAGCGGCAGATGCCCGGGGGCCTTGCCGCCAGAGGTACGCAACGGGGTGCCGCGGGAGCGAATCGCCGAGTAATTGAACTCGATTTTATGGCCCGCGTAGAAAGAGTCGAAGAGTGCGTGCAGGGAATCAGCCCAGCCCTCAATGGTGTCAGCCACCGCGAAGTGACGCACCGGCAAGTCATGGACAGGCAGGCGCAAGGGCAACGCGGGAAGCCGCGCGATGTGGAGCTTTTGCACCGAAAACCCCACCCCACAGCCACTCAAGAGGAGAAAGAAATACTCACGAAAAAATTCGACCCGATCGACGTTGGAGAAGCTGCAATTAAACATGCGGCTGTGGTTCTTGAGGATGGCCCTGCCCCCGAACTGCATGGAGCGCATACTCGGGAGCACGCGTTTGGCCGTCACCTCGGCAAACACCTGCTGGATGACCGCGCCCAACTCCCGACCGCACAGCTGCTGGGTGAGCAACGGGGCGTTGTTCCCGGCCAAGCCGGTTAACGCAGCGGAGAGCTGGCCGGGCAGGCGCAGGGACAGCTTCGACTGGAAGAAGGTCTGGTGCATTTCCATCACCCGCTCGACACCCTCGGCAAAGGTTTCCCGGCGACCCAAATCGGCCCGGAAACGCGCATACTTAGCCATGGCAATGTAGTCGGCCAGACCGCTCTGGTTGTAGTGGGCCAGGCGGGCCAGCGCATGCCGTTCGCGGTACAGCATGTAGGCCCGGGCCACTTCCCAATGACCGGCCGCGGCGATTGATTTCTCCACGGCGTCCTGGACCTGCTCAATGGTGGGGTGCGTGCCTTGGCGATAATAGAGCTCGAGCATCTGCGAAACCGCCTCGGCGATTCGCGCCGCCTCCATGAAGCGGTCGCTGTCCAGCCCGAAACAGGCCAACAAGTCGTCGCGATACGGGTTGGCCGTGTCGGGGGCGTAGACCTCGCGAAAAGCGAGCGCGATGGCGCGGATGACCTTGTTCTGGTCGTAGCGCACGCGGGCACCGTCACGTTTGATGACCAGGCGATCCACGCACGGAATGTGGCGTTGCAACACCTGGGCGCCATGGGCGGTTTGCACGGACCCGGCGGCGCGGTTCAATTCAGCTGCGGTTGACATGGGATGAAGGCGGGTGGGGAGCGGTACAATGTACACCGGAGTTGAGGCACGATCGCTAGGGCGGCCCTGCTGATGCAGGCCACGCTTTTACCGAGAGAACACGCCCCACCGGGAGAAGGGCACCACAACATATTGTGCAAAAAACCAGGTCAACCACCACAGGTTGGGCCCAAGCAGGTATTATCCCAAATACTAGGATCATTTAGCGAGAGCACCGGCGGGCTCCTTTTCCATCTAACCCACGCCGCTACTCGCCACCGTGTTGTCGGAAATTGGTGCGGCCCGTCCGGGTTTACACGACCGCGCCAGGACCAACCCCTGGGATAATACGAGGGTGCAGGCCCCCCCCGGCGGAGGCGGCGGCCTACGTCAGGGTCCGTACTCAGGCGCCCGAAATTTCCCGGGCCACTTGGGTGGCATAGGCGTCGGTCATTCCGGCCACGTGATCCAGGACCCGCCCCAGCCACCAGGCGGTCCCCCGGCTTTGGTGGCTCAACACGTAGTCCTTTTCCCACGCTAATTCGAGACAGCGCTTGTGAACAAAACTCAGGTTATCATAGCCGCCGGCCAGATCGCGCACAGCCCGGCTATGCACGGCTAGGATCTGCCCAAGGATGTTATGGGCGCCGAGTTCCGTCGCCACCTTGGTGCGGTGGCCAAAAATCGACTCATCGTAGCCGCGCTTAATTGTCGCCATGGCCTCGCGGATATTGCCGGGAAAGGCGGCCCGCAAGTCCTCTGCCCGCGCCCCCGCCATGATCGCATCGTAATGCTCAACGAAGGCCGCGGAGGCCGCGTCGATCAACGTGCCAATGGCGGCGGCGCGCAGGGCCGACAAGCGCCCGCCTGCATCCCTCCCGACAATCTGCGCAAAAATGGCCCGCACGTCCTTCTCGCTCAAAATACGCATCTCGACGGCATCTTCAAAATCCGAAATGCGGTAACAAATGTCGTCGGCTACCTCCGCCAGGAAAGAGAGCGGGTGGCGGGCGACCGAACCATCAGCTCGGCGTAGACCAAGCCCGTCGGCCATTTGCAGGAACGCGGCTTTCTCCGAGGAAAACGCGCTGTGTTTACCCTTGCCCGGCACGCGCGAATCGTCGGCCGCCCACGGATACTTTACCATCGTGCCGAGCGAGGCATAGGTGAAGCGGAAGTAATCGCGCTCGGCCTGATCGCTGCGCACCACCAACCGGAAGCTTTGGGCATTCCCCTCAAACCAACACCAGTCGTTGATTGCCGCTTCCAAGGCCGGCTCGCGCGGCCCGGCGAACACGGTCTGGAGATGTTCGCCAGCCCAACCGCGGATCGCGTATTCCCCGGCATGCCCAAAGGGCGGGTTACCCATGTCGTGAGCGAGGCAAGCCGCCTGCACAATATAAGCCAAATCAGCCGGCGTTCGGTGCGCCGGCAATTCCCCCCGGGCACTCAAAAAATGAGCCACTTTGGCCGCCAAGGAACGTCCCACGCTGGCCACCTCGAGCGTATGAGTCAGCCGGTTATGGACATGATCGACTGTGGCAAATGGGTGGACTTGGGTCTTGCCCGCGAGGCGGCGAAAAGGGGCGGAGAAAATGATCCGGTCATAGTCCTGCTCAAACCGACTGCGCGCCCCGTCCCCTGCCGCTTTAGTCGAGTCCGGGCGGAGGGTGTCGCCCGCAGGGCAGATCGGCGGACGCTGATCGGAAAGTAAACGGTGCCAATCGAAGCGAAGTGACATGGATAAAATTAAAATTCCTAGGTGAGGAAAAACCCCAGCGCGAACACGGATTTGTGCGGTTGTAAACCTTCCCCCCTCCGGACGGTGGTTAACCGTGCCCGCTAAGGAGTCAGGGGCACCGTTCACGCCATCATACCGGCCCAAACAGGAGGCAAGGCGGCGAGGCAAAAGGGAAACCTGGGATTAAGCCGCAATAAATAAACAGCACCATAGCGCCACCTCGCTAAGGGCACAAAAAAACCCTAACTCGCTGCTGAGTTAGGGCTTAAAACGATGGGGCGGCCTACGGGATTCGAACCCGCGACCCCTAGAATCACAATCTAGGCTTGCCCGCTTTTCATTACTTCGCATAAATTCCGTAATAGCCTTAGTTTGCTACTGCTTACAAGGTGTTTACGAAAAATGAAAACGAACACTAGCGAAGTCGAAAACAGCCTAGAGAACGAAAAAAGTGGGACACAAAGCAAGTGTGTCCCACTTTCCTGCTGACCTAATCCGGCAACGGGAAAAGCCCGAGCGTGCGGCCAAATCATCGGTCGATTACTGGAAAACAAAAGTTGGCCCGCGTACGGTACGCGGCACCCCCACGGCTGAGCTTTACGTTCGGCTCCGTGAAGAGGGTAGGGACGCTTGGGTTTGTCTGGACACCGCCAATCGTGGAGCGGCCGCAACTAAGGCGCGCGACCTCTGGCTTGCCGTAAAGAGCAAGGGCATTGACGCCGCGCTTGAGGAATTCCATCCCAAAGCCGCCCCTCGCCCTGAGCGGTCCGCCACCGTTGGCGAAGTCATCGCTGCCGCCAAGCTGGCCACCAAGGCCCGCGCATCGTCCTTTAATCAATACGAGATTTCTATGCGTCGGCTGGTTGCTGGCGTGCTCGGCATGGTGCCCACCAAGGCCGTTTTTGCCCATGGCTCCGACGCCGCGCTGCAATGGCGCGCCAAAATTGAAAAGACCTCTCTCGACGTGCTCACCGACGCCCGCGTCGAACAATGGCGCAAGACCTACCTCGCCGCCGCCCCCGACGAGGTTGCCCGCTTGCGCTCCAAAAACACCGCCGCCGCCATCATCCGCAATGCCCGCGCCCTGTTGGCCCCCGACATGGTAAAAGCGTTCGGAGACTCCCTGCGCATCCCGACGCCCGCCCCGCTCTCTGGCCTATCTATCGGCGGTTCAACGCGGCGATTTAAGAGCACCACCGACCCTCGCCAACTTTACGCCGCCGCCGTTAAAGAGCTATCCGGTGACACCCTCGCCGCGTTCCTGCTCTGCCTGACCGCTGGCCTACGCCGTGGCGAAGTCGATTCGCTGCCATGGGACCACATCGACCTAGACGCCGGACTCGTGCACGTCCACGCGACAAAGTGGTTTTTGCCGAAGACTGAGGAGTCGCAACGCTCAACCCCGATCCAGCCCGCAGTGGTTAAGCTCCTCCGTGCTCACCGCCGCGCCAACCCCGACACCGACATGGTGCTGGCCGGTCTAGATCCGTCCGAGGCCCGCAGCGTGCGCCAGACGCGCTGCAAATGCTGGGTGTCGCTCCGCGCTTGGCTGAGAAAAAAGGGATTCACCACGCCTAACCCCGTGCACGAGCTGCGCAAGCTCTCCGGCTCCATGGTGAACGCGACCGCTGGCATCGAAGCCGCCCGCCGTCACCTTGGCCACCGCAACACAAGCACCACCTCGGCAAGTTACATCGTCGGATCCGCCGCCATGGTGGATTTGACCTCTAAGCCCTCCGCAAAATGATTGATATAGAGGCATTTTCCGAACCAAAACAATTGCCAGACGCTCTCCTTAAAATGGGGGTAGAGCGGATCAATAACGTTCGCGCCGTTCGCGCCCTAGCCAAAGCGATGAAAGCGGATGGGATGCCATGCATCAGCAGGAACTGGTTACGCCCCGTGGACGCTAAAGCATGGCTAAAAGCAAACCCTGAATGGCACCCATTTCCACGTAAGCCATTTATTAATAATGGACTTGGATGCAAGGAATCCGCCGATGCATGGCGAACCATAACGCCTAAATGTCCATACCCCTGACGAGCGTTCATAAATCATGCCAAAGTACGCATGATGTCACTTCTCGTCGCAAGCCGTCCAATTCCGTCGCATCCGCTTCTTAGTGAGTTGCTACCCTTCTATTCTGTCAGCGGTCACTTCAAAACCGGCCAGTTGTGGTCACTTCAAAACCAGCCACTCTGAGGGTGGGTTGGTGATAGGATTGGTGGGTGGGTAAGCAAGCCGGTTTTGGCTTTCG
>JBILBW010000099.1:0-10032 GCA_044353465.1 Rariglobus sp.
CGGCCGCCCACAGGGGCACCCGCCTCAGTCACCCCCGTTGGGGCCAATCCTGCTGGATAGGCCATCTTCGCGCTGCCGCGCTGCGTCCGGCTAGGCTCTGTGACACCCATCCGTTTCATCGTTCGTTGTTTGGCTTTTCACCCACTGAAATCGTCGAAGAACCGAAAACAGGATACCAATAATAACTTCAAGTACTTATTTATGATTAGCTTATGAATTATTCAGTGCCGACTAAGTTACGGAATTATCGGCGAGCTAAACTAGCCGAATCACCCCGCCCGCAGTCTGCTCGCCCTACATCATCCTGTGTCTCATACTCGCAGAGCACCACTCGCCACTGCTTACACAGTCCCAGTAATTCGTGAAAGAGTCGTTCGGGTGTCATTTCGGCTGTGGCTTACCGATTCCCGTTAAAATTACCCAATGAAACGGTCGAAGAGCCGATTAATTTCCGAGACACGCCTTAATAGGTGAGACTGCCGCCTTGACCTCAGGGAAAACGAAATCAGAAAAAGTGCCCTTGTCGTTTCTCGCCAAAATCACCGCGCTGCTGCTGCTGGCCCTTTGGCTACCGGCTACGATGCATTGCGATCTGGAGGCGGCCGTCCTGCTTCAGAACTGCGCCTCAAGCGACACTTGCTGCCAAGACAGCCACGAGCCTTGCGCCGACCCCACGTGCCGGGACTTCACCTCAACCAGCACCCACCCCATCCTCGCTCCCTCTCTCTATGCGGAGTCCCATTGGGTGAAAGCGATAACGGTGCTACTACCGCAGCTCGCCTTAACCGTTATACAGCCCCCCGGCACCTGCTGGCGGCACGGGGACACCCCGGCGATCGAGTCCATCGCCCGCACTTGGTCATTTGTTCGGCGCAGCGCCTTGCCGGCCCGCGCTCCCGCTTCTGTCGCTTAACCCGTTCCTGCGCGAACGGGTTTAGTTCTTGGCCGTGCCTTCGCTGGACACGTCTGTGCGTCGATCTGCCGCGATTCCTGAACCGAATTAACGACCTTCATCATGACCTTGTTTCGCCCCTGCCGACCGTTTCTCGAACACCTTACCTGCGGAGCGCTTTTTTTCGCCAGCCTTAGCCTGGGCCAAACCGCTTCTGCCTTGGACGTCCCGGTCGCCCCCCCGCTCACCTTGACCGCCGCACTGGCGCGCGCGCGCGAGGGCAACCCGCGCCTGGCCGCCTTGGATTCCTCCTTCTCGGCCAGCGAGGGCCTGCTCGAACAGGCCGGCCAACGCCCCGTCCCCACCCTGGGCGTGAGCAGCGAGGACCTCCTCGGCAGCGGTGACTACACTGGGACGCAACGCGCCCAAACCACCGTGGGGCTCAGCCTGCCGCTGGAACGCGGCGGCAAACGCGCCAAGCGCCTCACCCTGGCCGGGCACGAAAGCAAGTTGGCCGCCGCCGAGTTTCAGGTTCACCGCAACGAGGTTCTTGCCGCCACCGCCCTTGCCTACACCGCAGCCCTCGCTGCCGAGCAACGCCTGGCCCTCGCCGCCACCACTCGCGACCAGGCCGCCGAACTACTCGCGTACTTAACCGCCCGGGTGCAGGCCGGTCAGGCCTCGCCGCGCGAAACCGCGCGGGCGCGCATCGCCGGGGTCGCCTGCCAAACTGACTTCGCACGGGCCCAAACCGCCGTCGCCACCACCCGCGCCTCGCTGGCCTCGTTTTGGGGTGGAACCTGCATCGATTTCCCTGCGCTGGTCGGCGAACTTCGTATTCCCGCCAGCCTACCCGATGCCGCCCTTGGCCTTGCCCAAATCACCCAAAGCCCGCGGATCGCGGTGCAACAGGCGCGTATCGCCAGCCAGCGCGCCGCCGTGGCCTTGGCCAAGTCGCAAACCGCCAGCGACGTGACTGTGAGTGCGGGTTTGCGTCATTATCAGGAGGACGGCGCCGGCGCCCTATTGTTGGGGCTCTCGATGCCTCTGCCCATGCGCCAGTACAACCAGGGTAACCTCCGGGCAGCCCGCTCCACGCTCTCCGGCGCACAACAGACACTGGTCGCCGTGGAAACCGAACTGCGCGCCGACCACGCTGCCGCCTGGCTGGAACTCACCACCGCCCACGCCACCGTCCTCTCACTGCGCCGCGATGTCCAGCCCGCGACTGAGGAAGCCCTCGCCCTCGTCCGCCGCGGCTATGCGCAGGGCGAACTGCCGTTAACCGAGGTCTTCGACGCCCAACGCGCCCACACTGCCCTGCGCCGCGAACTGCTCGAAGCCGAGTGGGCCTACGCCAACGCCCTCGTCCGCCTCGAAGCCCTCACTGATCCATCCTTCCCGCTCACCGCCCAGCTCCTTTCCTCCCGATGAAATTCCCCGCGTTCACCGCCTCGCTCCGTCTGCTCTTAACGCTCGTCGCGATTCCCGTGCTCACCGCCGCCTCCGGGGATCGCCGCGCCAACACCATCGTCCTCGATGAAACCGGGGTTAAAAACCTCCGTATCCAAACCGTGCAGGTCCAACCGGGTGATTTCCCGCAAACGATCTTCGCCTTGGGCCGCATCGAGACCTTGCCGGGCAAACGCGCGGTGGTCAGCAGCCGCATTCCCGGTCGCGTGAGTGAACTCCTCCTCCATCACGACCACCCGGTGCAACAGGGCGAAAACGCCCTCGTGGTGGAAAGCCGCCAAATGGGCGATCCGCCGCCCGCCGTTACCATTAAAGCCCCGATCAGCGGGTTCGTCAGCGTCATCCATGTTGTCTTGGGCGAGCCTGTCGATCCCGACAAGGCCTTGGCGGAAATCGTCGACCTGTCCGAAGTCTATGCGCTTGCCCGCGTGCCCGACCACCTCGCCAGCCGGCTGAAGGTGGGGCAAAAGGCACAAATCACCGTGAGCGCCGCCGCCGGGGAAAGCTACACGGCCGAACTTCACCATATCGGGGCCACCGCCGACGCCGCCAGCGGCACGGTTGAGGCGGCATTTATGGTCGCCAACCCGGCGCTTAAATTACGCCCGGGCATGCGCGCGGAATTCTCCATCGTCACCGCGCTGCGCACCGACGTCACCAGCGTGCCCCGCAGCGCGCTCCAGGGCACACCCTCGAACCGGTTCGTTTACGTGAAGGACTTCGACATCGACCACGCCTTCGTCAAAACCCCGGTGGTCACCGGCGAAAGCACCGATCGCGTCGTTGAAATCATCAGCGGACTGCTGCCCGCCGACGAAGTGGTCACCCAGGGCGCCTATTCGCTGGCCTTCGCTGGCGGCGGCACCATCTCGCTCAAAGACGCGCTCGATGCCGCTCACGGCCACGAACACAACGCCGATGGTTCCGAGATTACCCCCGCCAATCGCGCCGCCAAGGCCGCCCAGGCCGCCAACGCCGCAACCAACGGACACGCCCACGATCTACAGGGGCACGACGACAGCACGCTTTGGAAAATCCTCACCGGCTTGTTTTTCGTGGCGTTTGTGGTGGCCCTCTTCGCCAAAAAATCCGCCGCACGCACTCCGGGAGTTTAACCCCGCCGACCATGCTCAATCGCCTCATCCAGTGGTCGCTCGCCCACCGGGCCATCGTGCTGGGCCTCGCGCTCCTCGTGCTCGTGCTGGGGTTGCAATCCAGCCTGATGCTCCCGGTCGAGGTTCTGCCCGACCTGACCAAACCGACGGTCATCATCCTCACGGAAGCGCCCGGCCTGGCCCCGGAGGAAGTGGAAATCCGCGTGACTCAACCACTCGAAAGCGCGCTGCTCGGAGTGTCCGGCCTCACCCGCCTGCGTTCCAACTCCGACGTCTCTCTCTCGCTTGTTTACGCCGAATTCGGCTGGAATACCGACATCTATAAGGCGCGCATGCTGGTGCAGGAACGCCTACTCGCCGCCCGAGAACAACTACCCGCCGGCGTGCAGCCGTTCGTCACTCCGGTCGCCTCGCTCATGGGCGAAATCCTGCTGGTGGGGGTGCGCTCGACCGTGCCGCTCGGCCAACCCGGTTACCTGCCGCCCAGCGAGGTGCGCACCCTGGCCGACTGGACGATCCGCCGGCGCCTGCAAAGCATCCCAGGCATCGCCGAAATCCTGAACATGGGCGGCGGGGTGAAACAGATCGAAGTACAACCCGACCCGTATCGCCTGCTCGCCCACGACGTGAGTTTTGCCGAACTGGAAACCGCCGTCGCCCAGGCCGCCAGCACCACCACCGGCGGGTTCATCAACACCGGACCGACCGAGATCATGGTGCGCAACCTCGCCATGACCACCGACCTCAATGAGCTCGCACGCACGGTCGTCAAAAACGTTAACGACAGGCCGATCACCTTGGGAGAAGTGGCGACCGTTACCTGGGGAATCGAGCCGATGCGCGGCGACGCCACGGTGAGCCAAACGCCGGAAAAAACGCCCACCTACGGGGTGATCATGTCGATCACCAAGTCGCCCGGTTTCGACTCCCGCGCGCTGACCGCTCAGATCAAGGACGCGCTCGCCGAGTTGCAGCCCGGACTGCCGCGCGGGGTGGAGACCGTTACCCTGTTTCAGCAAAAAGACTTCATCGACCACGCCATCGGCAACCTCAAGGACGCGATCCGCGACGGCGCCATCATGGTAACGGTGGTGCTCTTTCTTTTCCTGCTGAACGTGCGCACCACGGTCATCACGCTCATGGCCATCCCGCTGAGTTTCGCCATCACGCTGCTCACCTTTAAACACTTTGGAATCACGGTGAATTCGATGACCCTCGGCGGTCTCGCCGTGGCGATCGGCATGGTCGTCGATGACGCCATCGTGGACGTGGAAAACGTCTTCCGCCGACTGGGCGAAAACGCTTCCCGCGCCACACCCCAGCCTAAGCTGCAGGTGATTTCCGCGGCCTCGAGCGAGGTGCGCAGTTCGATCTTTTACGCCACGCTGCTGATCATCCTGGTGTTCCTGCCGCTGCTTGGGCTGAGCGGGGTCGAGGGCAGGCTCTTTGCCCCAATCGCCATCGCCACGATCGTCAGCATGGTCGCCTCGTTCGTGGTCTCGCTCACGCTCATCCCAGTCCTCTGCTCGCTGCTGCTCAACCCAAAAGCCGAGGCCAAGCACACGGACGGCTGGCTGGTGATGCAACTCAAGCGCCTTCTCTGCGCCACCAGTCTGCGCGTTGGCCTGAGTTACCCGCTGCCCGTGCTCGCGCTGGTGCTCGTCGGCATGGTGTGGGCCTTCCTGCTCTACCCCAAAATGGGCAAGGATTTCCTGCCGGCCTTTAAGGAGGAAACCGCACTCATCGCTGTGACCTCCGCCCCTGGCACTTCGCTCGAGGAAATGAACCGCATCTCCGACGTCATCGAGATGCAGATACTAGCCGTGCCCGAAGTGCGCAAAGTTGGCCGTCGCCTCGGTCGCGCCGAACGCGGCGACCACGTTGTTCCGGTGTCCACCGCCGAGTTCGATGTGGATTTCCGAGACGCCCAAGATGGGGCCGGAGCCGGCCCGCCCGCGCGTAGTCGCAGCGAGATTTTGGCCGACCTTAACCGCCGCCTGAAAACGGTGCCGGGCACTTTTTGCGTGGTTGGCGGGCCGTTGGCCGACCGCATCGGCCACATGCTCAGCGGGGTATCGGCACCGGTGGCGATCAAGATTTTCGGCCCCGATCTCGACACCCTTCGGCGGCTGGGCACGGAGGTGCAGGCGCTGGCCAAAACCATCCGCGGTTTCGAGGACGCCAAACTCGACCAGCAGTCGTCGATCCCGCAACTGCGGATCGAGGCCGATCGCACCCGGGCGACTGCCTACGGGGTGACTCCCGGCGGCCTCAACGACCAACTCGGCACGCTCATGGGCGGCAAAACCGTCGCCGAACTGCGCGAGGGCCAGCGGGCGGTTAACCTGGTTATCCGCCTGCCGTTGGCCTGGCGCGACTCGGCGGAGAAAATCGCCGAGCTGCCGATCACCGCCGCCAGCGGGCAAACCATTCCGCTCTCGGCGGTGGCTGACGTGCGCGAGGCGCGCGGCCCCAACGTGATTTTCCGCGAGAACAGCCAGCGCCGGTTCACGGTGGCAATTAAGCCGACGGTGCGCGACGTGGGCACGTTGGTCGAACGGTTGCAGGCCGAGGTGAAAGCCAAAGTCGCGCTGCCCGAGGGCTATTTTATCACCTACGAGGGCGAGTTTTTGGCGCAGAAGGACGCCACCCGGCGCATAGCGCTCTTCAGCGCGGTGGTGTTCGCAGTGATCCTTTTCCTGCTCTACGGGTATTTCCAGAGCTGGTCGCTGGCGCTGCAGGTCATGCTCAACATCCCGCTGGCGCTGGTCGGCGGGCTGGTGTTCACCTGGCTCAAACTCGACAACATCAGCATCGCTACGCTGGTCGGCTTTATCGCCGTCGGCGGGGTGGCGGCGCGCAACGGTATCATGATGATCTCGCACTACCTGCACCTGATGAAACACGAGGGTCAGGGGTTTAGCCGCGAGATGGTGGTGCGCGGCACGCTCGAGCGCATGGTGCCTGTCCTGATGACAGCGCTGGCAGCCGGCATCGCGCTGATTCCGCTGGTGCTGGCCGGCGACCAGCCGGGCAAAGAAATCCTCCACCCGGTCGCCGTCGTCATTGTCGGCGGACTGGTCTCCTCGACCTTGCTCGATTTTTTGGTCACCCCGCTGCTCTTCTACACCTTTGGCCGACGCGCGGCCGCCCAGGCCCTCGCCCGGGGCGCTGCCGCCGCCCAGTAAGAGCGCGGCACCGAGCCCTCCAACGCGCAATCCGAGGCGCCGCCCCTCCGCATTCACCCTTTCCGTCCGCCTTACCTATACCCAACCCAAACCCAAAACCAACCCGACTCAGCCCATGAAAACCCAACTCCTCCGCCTCCTTGCTGTTGCCGCGCTTGTGTGCAGCGCGCCCCTCGCCTCCGCCCACGAAACCATCCAGGCCGGCCCCAACGGCGGTCGGTTGCTTACGAAAATCCAACCCCGCGCCGAGTTCCTCCTTACTGCTGAGCGCAAGGTGCAGATCACCTTCGTTGGCGCTGACGGCAAGCCGATTGCCCCCGCCGAGCAGGTCGTCACGGTGACCACCGGAAATCGCGCCGCGCCGACCAAACTGAGCTTTAGCAAAACCGGCACGGTGCTGCTCTCCGATGCGGCCCTTCCCCCCGGCAACGATTTCCCCACGGTAGTGCAGATCAAAGCGAACCCGGAGGCGAAGGCGGCCGTCGCCCGGTTTAACCTCAACACCGCGACTTGCTCGGGCTGCAAAAACCCGGAGTACGTGTGCACCTGCGGCCACTGAGAACGGCCCGGGCTCAAAAAGATCCGCCACGCCTCTTGAATAATCAGGGCGCCTCGCTCACTTAACCCATCCCATGAAAACGTTCCTTATCGCGCTCGCCGCCGTCGGCTTCCTCGCCTTGCTGGCAGTCCTTTACGTCGTCGGCATTTACAACGGTCTGGTCAACGCCCAGCAGAGCGTAGATGCCCAGTGGGCTCAGGTGCAGAACGTCTACCAGCGCCGCGCCGACCTGATTCCCAATCTGGTCAACACCGTCGCCGGAGCCGCCAACTTCGAAAAATCCACCCTGACCGAAATCACCGAGGCGCGCGCCTCCGTGGGCAAGGTCACCCTCGATGCTTCCAAGGCCCCGACCGACGCGGCTCAGTTCGCCGAATTTGAACAGGCCCAGGGCCGGCTCTCCTCCGCGCTCTCGCGCCTGTTGGTGGTCTCGGAGCGTTACCCCGACCTTAAGGCCACAGGCAATTTTGCCACCCTCCAGTCGCAACTCGAAGGCAGCGAAAACCGCATCGCGGTGGAACGCGGGCGCTTCAACGACGCCGCCCTCGCCTACAACGCGGCGATCAAACGCGTCCCGGCGGTATTTTTCGCCGCCGTCTTTGGGTTTAAGGAAAAGCCCTACTTCGCCGCCACCGCCTCCGCTCAGACCCCGCCTGAGGTGAAGTTCGACTTTTCCAAGGCCACCAAGTGAACCCCGCCGGCCGGCAGTTTTCCCGTGTTGACCTCCGGCGCTGGCTGGCGACGGCCGCCCGCCTCGGCCTCTTTGGCCTGGCGGTGTTCGCCCTGGTGGTGGGAATTGCAACCGGTTTGTCGGCCGCGGACGCGCCATTGCCACCGGCCCCCCACGCCTATGTGAACGATTACGCCGGCATGATTCCGGCTGAACGCGCTCGCGCCCTTGAGACCCGCCTCGCCCAGTTTGAACGCGATTCCTCCAACCAACTGGTGGTCGCGATTTACCCGCGCCTGCCCGCCTACGCTGCGCTCGAAGACTTCACCGTGCGCACCGCCCAGGCTTGGGGTGTGGGCGGGAAACAACGCGACAACGGCGCGGTTCTGTTTGTCTTCGTGGCCGACCGCACCCTGCGCATCGAAGTGGGCTACGGGTTGGAAGGTCGGCTGACCGATGCCATTTGCCACGCGATCATAGAAAACGAGTTAAAACCCCGTTTGCGCGCCGGCCGTCCCGCCGCAGCCATCGAGGCCGCGGTGAACGCGCTGATTGCCGCCACCACCGGCGAATACCAGGGCACCGGCCGCACCCGGGCCGAGAACAACGGCCGGACCGGCAAACGCACCAACTCCGACCTGATGTTCCTCTTTTGGCTGGGGTTGCCGCTGCTGTTCATCCTTTTTCGCTTCCGCCGTGGTTACACCTATGGGAATCAAAACTCCCGACGGCGTTCCCGCTATGATGACCTGCCTTGGGGTGGCGGCGGCCCATGGGGAGGGGGAGGTTCCTCCGGTGGCGGCGGGGGTTTCTCCGGTGGCGGAGGATCCTTTGGCGGCGGCGGAGCCAGTGGCAAATGGTGAAACCCCTCGAATCCGTCCCCACAACTCCCATGCTCACAACGACCTTTCTCTCGGCGCTCGACCACACCCGGATTGAACAGGCCATCGCCGAGGCCGAACGACTCACTTCGGGAGAACTACGGGTGGTGATCCACCCCGGCAAAACTGATGAACCGTTGGCCGCGGCTGCCCGGGAATTCTCCCGGCTTGAGATGCACCGCACCCGCGAGCGCAACGCCATCCTCCTACTGGTGGCACCACGTTCGCGCCGGTTTGCCTTTTATGGCGACACCGGCATTCACGAAAAGTGCGGACCGGCCTTCTGGCAGGCCTTGGCCGACTCGCTGGAGTCGGATTTTCAGCGCGAAGCCTATACCGAGGGCATCGAGGCGTCGCTGGCCAAGGCCGGTGAGCTCCTCGCCCGGCACTTTCCCCGCCAGCCCGACGACCGCAACGAGCTGGCCGACCACGTGATCGAACACCCGCCGGTGATTTGAACCCGTCGGTTTGATCCTCGGCCCCCTGGGTTCGACCCCCAGCTAAGCGAGCGTCATGATCTAGGGCTAGGGCGATCAGTTGGCTACTGCCCGCGGCAGGTGGTCGAACGGCTCGGGCAAGCGGTGGCTCATCCGCGCGGCAGCAACACCCGGTTTCGCATCGCCCAACACTTAACCTAGTCGGCACTGAATAATTCATAAGCACCTTACTTTTAATTACTTGAGGTTTTTAGTGGACCCTGTTTTCCTGGCTAAGTTTAACCAAACCAACAAAAACTGGGAAAAACAGATGAAGCCACCGTCCACCAAGCGCAGCGGGAACTGTTCCGAACCGAGTTGGAGGGTTTGGTGGATGCGGGCCACGCGCTGGTGAAGCTGGGGCGGCAGATGAACTGGGCCGTGTTCGACGAGCAATTGGGGCAGACGTACGACCCGAGCACCGGGGCGCCTGGGGTGAGCACGAGGCTGATGGTGGCGCTGCACTATTTGAAGTATCGGTATGATCTGAGTGACGATGTCGTGCTGGCCCAGTGGGTGGAGAATCCCTACTGGCAGCATTTTAGCGGACGGCAGTTTTTTGAGCACGAGCTGCCGATTCATCCCTCGAGCATGTCACGGTGGCGCAAGCGGCTCGGTGAAGCCGGGGCGGAGGCGATGCTCAAGGCAACAATCGACACGGGCCTAAAGATGAAGGTGATCACGCCCGCGCAGATTGAGCGGGTGAATGTGGACACCACGGTGCAGACAAAAGCGGTGCGGTTTCCGACGGACGCCCGCCTCTACGACCGGGCGAGAG
>JBILBW010000222.1:0-3126 GCA_044353465.1 Rariglobus sp.
CTCGCCAAGCTGGCGAAACGCCTCTTGGGCCGCGGCGTGGTTGCCGGGCTGCTGGCCGCACCCAATCGCATAAATATCCTTCGGCTCGGGTGTTTGCTCGAAGGCGGTGCCGGTTTGCTCGGCGTAAACCCGGCGCACCGCGCGGATGCAGGCCCCTTCCTCGGCGTCCATAGTCGGATGCAACTTGTTGCGCAGGGAATGGATTTCGCCGGCCATCGAGTTGTCGCCGAGGAACAGCTCGCCGTTGCGCACGATGCCCGCGCCGAAGCCGGTGCCGAGGGTGATGCCAAACAGGTTTTTATACCGCTTCGGGCTGCCGGCTTTTTCCAGCAGGCCGTTCACATACGGCAAGAACCCCCCGATCGCCTCCCCGTAGACGAACAGATCGGCGTCGTTGTTGATAAAAACCGGGATGGCAAAGAGGTCCTGCAGCATCGGGCCGACGGCGACTCCGCCGCGGAAGCCGGGCAGGTTGTGGAGGTCGCCGATGATGCCGTTGGGGTAATCGGCCGGGCCGGGAAACGCGAAGCTGATGGCTGCGGGGGGCTCAGGGCAGAGGGCCTTCACCCGGGCGAAGCCGGTGCGCAGGTTGTCGAGGCACTGGTTGAGGTCGGCGCCGTTGGCTGGCAGCGCGACGGTTTCGGTGATCGGCTTACCGGCGCGGGTGGCCGAGAAGCGGAAGTTGGTGCCGCCCGCGTCGAGGGTCATGACGATGCGCGAGTCCTGATAAAGATTCATAATGCGTGAGTCCTTGGGGGGTTAAATTGGGCTGCAGCTGAACGCATTCTGCGCAGGGGGTAAAGCCATGCTTTTGGTGGGAGATCGGGCCCTCGGGCGAACCCAGGGCCCGCAAAAAAGCCCCGCGGCGGGGGCCGCGGGGCGGAGGGGCGTGGGGGCGGCGCTAAACGCCGCTGCCTAGAAGCCGATGTTGATGAACGGAAACGCCTTGGGAAGCGGGTCGAATTGGTCCCAGTCGCGCGAGTTGACCTGGTTCCACAGGCCGATCTGCACGCCCTTGAGGGTTTCCGCGTAGTTGACGAAGCCGAACTGCACGCCGTGGACATGTTTGGCGGTGTTGACGAAACCCAGCTGCAAACCGGAGAAGTCGGCCGCGAGGGTGTCGTTGTAGTTAATCAGGCCGCTTTGTAAGCCCTTGACCTTTGAGGTGCCGATGTTGATCCAGCCGCTCTGCCAGCCGGTCATGGTGCCCTCGGTGTAGTTTACCAAACCCCATTGCACGCCCCGCGTGGTGCCGCCGACATGGTTGTAGAGGGAAAAGAGACCGCCAAAGCCGACAAAGTCACCGGTGGTCGAGTGGGCGAAGCCGATGTCGACGCCCGTCACGTTGCGGTTTTCGCCGTAAATTTGCAGGCGGACGCCGGAGACGTCGTCGGTGTCCGGCACCAGTTGGGGCGAGGGCGCCCAAAGCGAGGCCTGAAATACGGCCGGCTCGGCGAGCGAGACCGTTTGCGCGTGGGCGGAGACGGCGAGGGTGGCCGTGAGGGACAGGGCGGACAGGGTCTGCAGGGTTTTCATCGGTGGCGTGGGATCCGGTGCCCGGTTGGGCGGGTGGGTCAGGGGTTGAGGCTATGGGTTTCGGGTTCATGCCTCGGACACGGGAACACTCGACCGGTTCGTCGAAAAAACGGCGCGCCCGGTCCCGCTCAGCCGGCGGGCAGGCTGGCTTCGCGGGTTTTTTGCCCGAGCTCCTTGATGTCCTTCTCCAGCTTGGCGCGGACCTTTTTCTCCATGCGGTCGATAAAAAGGGTGCCGTTGAGGTGGTCGACTTCGTGCTGGATGCAGCGCGAGAACAAGCCGTCGCAGAGCAGGGTGTGGGCGGTGCCCTGTAAATCCTGGAAGGTGACCCGGATCACATCGGCGCGAATCACGTCGCCGCGGATTTCAGGAAACGACAGGCAGCCCTCCTCGTACACGGTCTTGTCCGAGGGCAGCACGGTGACCACCGGGTTGGCCAGCGAGAGGGGCATGAACAACTCGAGGGGGGGGCGCCCGCCGTCGAGCTCCCAGCTGAAATCGCGGTCGGTGCCGAGCAGGTCGACCACGCAAAACTGGAGGGTGCGGCCGACTTGCTGGGCGGCCAGGCCGATGCCGGCGGCGGTGTTCATGGTTGCCACCATTTGGGCAGAGAGCAGGGTGAGGGCGTTGTCGAAAACCGTTACGGGATCGCCCTTTTTACGGAGCACGGGGTCGTTGTAATGAACAATTCGCAGGGCCATAGGTCGGAGGGGGGGATGTGGCTGTGCAACCTGTATTTGCCAAGGGCGCGCGGCAAATGAATACTTCGGCGCGTATGACCTCGCCCCGCCCCGCTTTTCCCCGTTCCTTGCCGCTCTGGTGGCTGCTCGGCCTGGGCTTGCTGGCGGCCGCCTGGAGCGTGCCGGTCAACCTCAAGTCGGTCAGTCCGGCCCTGTTGCAACGCGCCGGAAGGGACACCGCCTCGGTGGCGCGGCTCGGTCGCCAGTGCCTCGAGCGGGAAAAACCCGGCCCGGCCGGCCTGGCCCTGGCCGCCGCCCGCTCGCTCGGCGACCCGCAGGCCGGCCCGCTGGCCACCGCCCTCGATAACGCCGCCCACCGCCAGCCCGAACTCATCGCCTGGGGCGGCTGGGACCCGTTTCTCGACCCGCTTTTCGGCCTCAAGGAAAACACCGGCCGCACCCAGAGCACCCCGGTGTTGAGTTTTTTCATCACCCAAAAGGCCCGCGCCGAACTGCTCGGTTACCTCGGCCATTCCCGTTCGCCCGGCGTGCAGGCGCTGCTGCGGGTGCGCGCGGTCGGCGGCACCCAGCGCTTCGTGCCCGCCACCCAGCCCGGCGGCCAAGCCCTCGACGCGGTGATCCTGCTCTCCGCACTGGTCTATCAAGGCGGCCACGCCCCCGAGGCGCTTCAGCGCGAACTGCGCGAGCTGGCCGAAGCCGCCGTGCGGGCCAACCAGCTGGGCGAACTCGAGCCGGTGTTCGCCGACCTCCTGTCACTCGGCAAACGCCTCGACTGGATTCAGCTCACCGAGCTCCTGCGCCTGTCCGGCAGTGTGAAAACCGTGAGCGAATTCGCCCGGCTCGCCCGGGCCGCCCCCGACGAGCTGCCGCTCATCTACAGCGCCGCCCT
>JBILBW010000100.1:0-10004 GCA_044353465.1 Rariglobus sp.
GGCAGCTACGCCTACATCGCCAGCTCCAGCAGCAACGCCCTGGAGATCGTCAACATCGCCAACCCGGCCGCCCCGGTTCATGCCGGCAAGTTGACCGACGCGACCAAGCTCCTGGGTGCCCGCGCGGTGGCCGTCGCTGGCAGCTACGCCTATGTGGTCAGCAACACCG
Organism: Rariglobus sp.; assembly: GCA_044353465.1. Taxonomy (GTDB): domain Bacteria; phylum Verrucomicrobiota; class Verrucomicrobiia; order Opitutales; family Opitutaceae; genus Rariglobus. The sequence continues at coordinate 170 of JBILBW010000100.1, forward strand.
GCAACACCTTGACGGTGATCAACGTGAGCAACCCGGCCGCGCCGACCTTGGCCGCCACCTTGGCCCACAACGCCGCCGGTCCGCTCCTCGCCGGCCCCACCGCGATCGCGATTTCGGGCAACTATGCCTACGTGACTAGCGGCACGAGCAACGCCTTGCAGATTATTGATATCAGCAATCCGCTCGTTCCCGTTGCCAAAGGCGCGCTCGTCACTGGCACCGCCGGCGCCCAACTCACCACCCCGAGCGCCGTCACTGTGGTAGGCACCACCGCTTTTGTCACCGCCAGCGGTACGACCAAGGCCCTCCAAATCGTCGACGTGAGCAACCCGCTCGCCCCCACGCCCAAAGGCCAGCTGCTCGACGGCAGCGGTGGTGCGGCCCTCAACGGCCCGACCGGCATCGCCGTTGCGGGCAATTATGCCTATGTGGCGGCTTCGTCGAGCAACGCCCTGCAGGTCCTCAGCATCGCCTCCGGTGGCGGCTTTCAGATTAAGAACACCACCGTCCTCACCACCGATGCGGCCAACAACCTCCTGCTCGGCTCCGGCCTGCCCACCGGCAAAGTGGCGATCGGTACCACCAACGCGACTTCTCGGTTGACCGTGGCCGGCACGGACACCACGGCGGCCAATTCGGTGGTGAATTTCACCGACTCGGCCAATCAGTCGCTGCTCTTCGTGCGCAATGACGGCAATGTGGGTATCGGCACCTCCACCCCCACCGCCAAGCTTGACGTCGCAGGTGATGCCAAGGTGTCTGGCACGCTCACCGTCGGTGGCCAATCCGTGGTGACCGCCAACCAGCTTGCCAACTACGCCACCACGGCCCAAGTGGCTTCTTACGCCAAGCCCACTGCGCTGTATAATAATTCCGGTAACGCCATTTCCAGTGTAGACACTGACGGCAAGGTAAACTTTGCCTCCGGTCTTACTGCGGGCTCTGACGCTTCCGCCAGCGGGGAGGCTGCAACTGCCATAGGCAGAGGCACCAAAGCCAGCGGGGAGGCTGCAACTGCCATAGGCGCATACACCAAAGCCAGCGGGACTTATTCAACCGCGATGGGTTCTGAAACCACCGCCAGCGGGGCGGGGGCAACTGCCATAGGCGGAGGCACCACAGCCAGCGGGGCTTATTCAACTTCCATAGGGGGATTTACCACCGCCAGTGGGGATTTTTCAACCGCGATGGGTGTTGAAACCACCGCCAGTGGGAAATATTCAACCGCGATGGGTTCTGAAACCACCGCCAGTGGGAAATATTCAACCGCGATGGGTTCTGAAACCACCGCCAGTGGGAGCTATTCAACCGCGATGGGTATCGGAACAACCGCCAACGCCTACGGGTCCCTCGTAGTTGGTCGATTCAATGTTAGCCGTTCAGAAAATAGTCCTTCTACTTGGGTCGCCACCGATGATCTTTTTATTATCGGCAACGGCAACCATTCATATTATGACGAAGACTTTAACTACGTCGAAGGCAACTCCAATGCCTTCGTTGTGAAGAAAAACGGCGAAACCTACATACAGGGCAATGTCGGAATCGGAAACACCACTCCCAATGAGAAGCTCGACGTGATCGGTAATGCTAAGATCTCCGGTAGCCTCACGGTTGCTGGCCAATCCGTGGTTACCGCCAGCACACTAACGACTGTATTGGCCCCTTACGCAAAGTTAGCTGATGTCGCCACCCAGCTCTCCTCCTATCAATCAGCCACCGGCAGCGGAGCTGGCCTCACCGCGCTCAACGCCTCGGCGCTCACCACCGGCACGCTGCCCTCCGCCCGTATTGCCGCAGCCTCCCTGCCGTGGACTACCCTCACGGGAAAACCCACCACTGTTGCGGGCTACGGCATCACCGATGCGATGAGTACCACCGGCAGCGGCGCAGGTCTGACAGCGCTCAACGCCACGCAGCTCGCCTCGGGCACGCTGCCCATTGCTCGGATTGCCGCCGCCTCTGTGACCAATGACAAGTTGACAACTAATCCGCTCGCCCGCGCCAACCACACCGGCACGCAGGCTTGGTCAACGTTGACTGCCACCCCGACGACTGTTCTTGGCTATGGTATCACCGATGCGGTCCTAAAGAACGCCAGCGGTGATGTCACTGTTGCCGGTGCCGCTACCGTGACCGGAGCCACCATCCTCAAGGGTGCCACGACACTCGCCGGTGCCGTCACGGTCACCGCTCCCGTCACCGTGAAAACCACCCTACGCTTGGCGCCCTCCGGTGACCTCGGCATGGGTACCTTCACTACCGGGGTCAATCCTGCCAACTGAGGTTTAGCGGCTTACTCCTCCTCATGATATTGTTCTCACAGCGTTTGCAGCGGTTACGCGGTTCGGTGCGCGTATCCGTCCTTGTCGGTCTCTTGGTTGGTATCCTCGTGCCCGCCTTTATGTGGGCTGGTGCCCCAGCTTGGTGGTCCCAGCGCGGAGTACTCGTCTCCGGGGTCACCGTCGACGACTACGCCGCAGTCAACCAAGGCCAAGTTAAATACATAGCTAAGCAAGCGTATGAACAGATGAAGGTTACTTTGCCTGGTGGGGCAGGGAACGTACTTGACGCCATTTGGGCAAATCCACCCGCCAGCACCGATGACTACCGCGCTATTAATCTTGGCCAGCTTAAGGCGATTGCCTCTCCGTTTTACCTCCGTTTGCTGGAAAAGGGTTACACCGGCCAACCCTTTACTGTCGCTCAGCCCCCCACCCAAGCCAAGCCCTACCCTTGGAGTTTCGCTGTTATGCCCGCCGACGACTTCGCTCTCGCCAACATCGGCCAGGTTAAAAACCTCTTCAGTTTCGACCTCAGCAGTCTTAACCCACCTCGATAATGATGGTCTGCCTAACGGCTGGGAACTTCAGTTTAAACTGAATCGGCATTGAAATACCGCATAGTGGATGCTCATCGCGTCAGGGTTCATTCCCGCCGTATTTGGGATTATGTAGGAGGCCAATAAACTCCCGCTGGTAGGACACTTGCGTCGTATCATGAAGCACCAAGACCTTGTTGTCCGTCTTGATAAAACGCGACCTTGTTGACTGGAAATGTCCCGATAAAATATCTCGCTCATTAACGTGTTCGTTTGCGAGAAATCTATACGCCGCCTTTGTGTTTGCCCAGTCCTGACAGGCCATCGGGATGCTTTGGGCGTTTCCGCCTTCAAGCTGCTTTACCAAGGCCAATAATCTCTTGTTCAGCCGTTCATCGCACAAACTGCTCCCGGCTAATTCTTGATCAATGTCCACTAAATCGAGCCAATCTGACCGCGCCGGGCTTGCACCCGGCCTTCACGCCATTCCTACAGCGGGTTATCCGTGGCGATGAAATCCCAGGGCAGGTTGAAATGGGCGGCGAGTTCGGCGGCGAGCGCCTTCACCCCGTGAACCTCGGTGGCGTAGTGGCCACACAGGTACAGGTTGAGCTTCTGCTCTTGAGCGGTGTTGAACCACTCCTCCCGCAGTTCGCCGGTGACGAGTGTGTCAACGCCAGAAGGCACCAACTCGGCCATGGCGCTGTTGCCACTCCCGCTGCAAAACGCGACGGCGGCGGGCGCCTCTGAACCGTATTCGATGGCAATCACCCGGTCGTAGAGACGCTCCAGCCGGGCGCGCAACTCGGCGCGGGCACCACTGTAGGCAGCAATGCGGCCGATGGATTCGCCGTCGCGCACCAAAAAGGGCCGCTCAGGCTCGAGCCCCAGCTGACGAGCGAGCAGGGCGTTGTTACCCAGCTCCGCGTGGCCGTCGAGCGGCAGGTGGCTGCTGTAGAGCGCGCAGCCCCCGCCGATCAGCGTGGCGACCCGCTCGTAAACCGCACCGGTGAGCGGCCGGGGCATGTCCCAATACATGCCGTGGTGGACAACGAGAAAATCCACGCCTGCAGCGACCGCATTCTGAAAGGGAATCACGCCCGCATCCACAGCCGCTCCGATCTTGGTAACGTTCCCGGGATTGGACAATTGGAGCCCGTTGAAGGCCCCAGGGGCATCTTTGTAGGCGGAGCGCCGGGTGCGGTTGTCGCAGTAGTCAACGAGGTCGTGCAGCGTGGGCATACCGGGTTGATGGGGCTGAGGATTCAGAGTGGCAATTTTCAAAACGCGAACTACCGATTAGGCTTATGAGCGAAACCAGCTCCGCGGTCGACCTGATCGCCCAAGCCACCCAGCAATTCACCGAGCGCCCCTCTTGGGATGACTACTTTATGGCCACCGCCGTGCTCATCTCCACCCGCTCCCCCTGCGAACGACTCCACGTGGGCTGCGTAATCGTCAGCGGCGGCGAACGGCAAAACCGCCTGATCGCCGCCGGCTACAACGGTTTCCTTCCCGGCACCCCGCACCTTTCACGCCTGCGCGAGGGGCGCGAACAGGCCACCGTTCACGCCGAGCAAAACGCCATCGCCGACGCCGCGCGCCGAGGCAGCTCAGTCGAGGCTGGCATCGCCTATGTGACCCACTTTCCCTGCATTAACTGCGCGAAAATCCTCGCGGCCTCCGGCATCGCGGAGATCCGCTACCGCGAAGATTACAACAACGACCCATTGGTTCGCCCCTTGCTTGAGGATGCCAACGTGACCGTATTTAAACTTTGAACCTGCCGCTGAGTTTTAACATCGCCGATGACTGCCCGTAATCCCGATTCTTCGTCCGAGCTGGGGGGATCGTTGCTGCTGGCGCATCCCTCACTGCGCGATGAGAACTTCAAACACACGGTCATCTTGATCGCCTCCCACGACAGCGAAGGGGCGATGGGCGTTGTCTTGAACCGACCGCTCGACCGCTGCCTCGGCCAACTCAACACCGAGTTTGGCCTCAGCGGCCTCGCCCAGGTACCGCTTTTCGCCGGTGGCCCCGTGCAGCCCACCCAGGTGATTCTTTGCGTCTGGCGACCCAACCCCGAAAGCGATGGCTTCCAGCTCATGTTCGGCATCGATCCGCAGCGGGCGGAGGAACTGGTCAACGATGAGGGCGTGCACATGCGGGCCTTTCTGGGCTACGTGGGCTGGACGGCGGGCCAGGTTGAAGAGGAGCTGGAACGCGATACCTGGGTGGTCAGCCCGCTGGTGGCGGATCTTCTGGAGGACTCGCCCGATGAACAGCTCTGGCGCGATCTACTCGCCCAAATCGACGACGAGTGGAAGCTACTCGCCGACGAGCCCGATGACCCAAGCGTGAATTAAAGATGGGGCGGAAAACTCCCCTAAAATTCCATTGACAGCGATGCGGGCCGACGGTGTTTTCGGTCCTTTATGAAAGTTGTTTCCTCCATCAAATCCGCGAAGAAGCGTCACCCTGCTTGCCAAGTCGTCCGCCGCAAAGGGCGCATCTACGTCATCAATAAGGTCGAGCCTCGCTACAAGGCCCGCCAAGGTTAATCCAACACCCTACTTAAAACCGTGAAAGCCGAAGGCCATCCCGTACTCAACAACGTTTGTTATCTCGATGTTTCGAGCGGCAAACGGTTTCAAACCAAATCCACGATGAAGTCTGCCCGTAAGGAGGTCATCGATGGAGTTGAATTCTTCATCGTCCTTCGCGACGTGACCTCTGACTCGCACCCCGCTTACACCGGTGAAAAGCGCATTGTCGACACCGCCGGTCGGGTCGAGAAGTTCACTAATAAATTCAAGCGCGGCGCGGTTAAGGCCAAGTAAAGCCCTCGCCACTCACGAAAAAACCGCTTTCAACAGCGGTTTTTTTTGTGCCCGGTTCCAACCAGGCGACCGGCAGCTGTCAAACGGTTGTGGCCGTACCTCGACCAAGCGCAGGCGGGTAATAGGCCGGAATTAAAGGGCGCAGAGTTCGGGTTCTGGTTATTCAATGGAGTCGCCCTCCAGCAGACGGCAAGGCTGCGTCACTTGCCTGCGGATCTTCTACCGGATGCGCTCCTACGTTTACCACCTGATTTGCCGGCCATGCCCCTTAAGACGTTTCACGGCCCCCCGCACGGGCGGGGAAAACACCATCAAGGCATCGGCTTTCAGTGAAAGGATAACCCTGATTTTGGAGGTGTGACATCATCCTTGAACTCGAAGCTGTCATGATTGACTCCATGAAACTCGACGTCCATCCGCCGGGTGTTGGTCGGGATCCATCTCCGTGCTCCGCAAAAAGCGTTGGTCTTGTGCGTGGACGAAAAAAAGGCAGATCCACGCTCTGGATCGCACCCAGCCCAGCCTGACCCGGCATCAAGGTCACCACCCCACCCAGACCCCTGATGATAAGCGCCATGGCCCCACCACCTTGTTCGCCGCGCTCAACCCACTCGATGGCACCGTGCTGAACAGCTGCCTATCCCGGCATCGACCTCAAGAATGGCTGCGCTTCATCAAGCAGAACGACGCCCACCAAATCCTTTGTCTGGACCGCCTCAGCCAACGATATTTTCGCCAAAGTTCACCGTGAGCATTTTTCTTATGATAAGCTTCGGAATTAACGGCGAACTGCACTAGCTTTTACCTCCTAACCCACTTTTCGGAATCGTACACCAACTTTGGCGGTTTGATTCTTGCGAGCGGTTAGGAGCAGTCCAGCGCGGATTAGCCGGGTTTAGCTACCGTTCTCGGCTAGCCAGCGTTCGGCCTCTATCGCGGCCTGGCAGCCCATGCCGGCGGCGGTGATCGCCTGACGGTAAACGTGGTCCGAGCAGTCTCCCGCCACGTAAACGCCGGCAACGTTGGTGCGCACTTGCGAACCGGTCGCGGGCTTGAAATACCCCCCCTCGTCAACCGCGATCGCCGCGGTGAAAGGGCCGGTGTTGGGCACATGGCCAATGGCCACAAAGATGCCCTTGACTGGTAAGATCGACTCAGCCCCGGTTTTAAGGTTTTTGATCTTCAGGCCGCTGACCGAGCCCTCGGCCACCCCGAGCACTGCGGTGGGAACGGTGTCCCAGACCATTTGGATCTTGGGGTGGGCGACGGCGCGCTCGGCCATGATCTTGGAGGCGCGTAGGCTGTCTCGGCGGTGTACCAGGTAAACTTTGCTGGCAAATCGGGTTAGGAAGAGCGCCTCTTCTGCGGCGCTGTCGCCGCCGCCGAGCACCGCCACCTCCATGTTGCGATAAAACGCCCCATCGCAGGTCGCGCAGGTGGTCACGCCCTTACCGCCGTAAAGCTCTTTTTCCCCGGGAATGCCGGTCATACGCGGCGAGGCACCGGTGGCAATGATCACCGCTTTGGCCAACACCACCCGGCCGCCGTCAAGGATGAGCTGGCGCGGGCTCACAGTGAAATCAACAGCGGTGACCAAGGCCTGCTCGAAGCGGGTGCCGAAGCGGGTGGCCTGCTCGCGCATGTTTTGGGTGAGCAGGAAGCCGTCCACGCCGTGGGGGAAACCGGGGAAGTTTTCAACCTCGCTGGTGGTGGTGAGCTGACCGCCGGGCAGCGAGCCCTCGAGAACAAGCGGATTCAGGCTGGATCGGGCAGTATAGATGGCGGCGGTGAGACCGGCGCAACCGGTGCCGACAATGACGACGTTTTCGACGGGAGTGGACATGAAGTTAAAGCGGATAAAGGCGCGGAGGCGGGGACTAAAGCAGATAACCAAGGGTTAAACCGGCACGACCGACAAGGGGGATTTTTGCCTTGGTCTCAACTGGCACAAGGCCGTGCAGCTCTGCCCGGCTGTTCAGCCCCCGGCCATCGCGTTCAGGCGATTCGTCGCCCCAGTTGTGCTCACCCTTAAAAACCAGAGGCCGCACTACTCTAAACTACCACTACTAACGATAGCCCGAGTTCCGCAGTTCAGAAAACGGGTTTATTGGTGATGAGTGAAGGGTGCAATTTAAAGGGTTATTTCCGGTACTCCATTGCTGATTTCGCCGGTGCCCCTGGGTAGGCTCAGCTGGGCGAGTAGTTGAGCGGTGGCGGTTTCGGTCGTGGTGACCACGCGCAAGCGCAGCTCGGTGGTCACGCCGTCCCGGCGCACCGGCTAGACCACGTCCACACTTTTGCTCCCGGCGATTTGGTTGACCAACGGAGGAGCGCAACTGCCCAGTCCTTTTTCGGCATCCATTGTTTAAGCGTACGCCATAGCGCCAGTGCGATGGGATCTGTGCCTGCCCCCGGTCTTCCTTTTGATGGTAAATCGGTCGCAGCCCTAAGTCGCTTTTCGTTATGGGAACGCCCCTAGGCCTGGTGAGCTTCATCTACCAATTACCGCAACACCGGGTCGGTCTCCACGCAGTTGGGTTGCAGCAAATAGGCGCCTCTTTTCCCGGTCCGCCTTTTAGCCGGCATCTAGCCGGGCTGCTGATGCGCAGAGCGCAGGTGCAGGCCCGCTCGTCGCGCAGCCCCTCGCCGTCGATGATTGCCGTGGCCGCCGGGTTGCAAGTTGATCCGCCGCCCCACCGCTTCGTGAGCGCTCTGCGGAGTGCGGCGCAACCACGTGTCGATCTGGATCAACTCCTCGCGCAACCGGTCACGTTTAAGGCGCAGAATCGGCCGCTCCTTCTCGGCGCGAGCCTGGCTTCGGCATAACACGAAACGCCCTGCGGGCTAGGCCTTGGGGTGTTTGACCAGACGCACCTCGAGCCCCTCCTGTGCGGTCTTTCAGTCGCGTTACTTTTTCATGCGCTTGCAGTAGCTTTTGAGTGCACCGACTGGATACCGCGTCTTTCGCTCACACAGGAAGGCGAGAGTGGCCTCGCTGACCATGCCCCGGTCCATCACCCGAGACCCCCTCTGCCTGCCCGTAATTGTCCTCCATCAGCCGTACGTAGTCCTCAACCGTGGTGACTCCGCGCGGGTACCGGCAAACACCTCGAAGGACAACGGGAGGCGCTCCGGCGTACACATCGGCCCGAGAAAAACCTGTTTTTTGCCGCAGCTTTGATTACGGGCGTAGCGGCGCTGGGCCCGGGGATTGCGCTTGGCCCCACGCTCAAAGGAAGTGCTGGTCACCCCGTAGAGCAAAAACTCGAAACGCACCCCGAACCTCTGGCGGTAACGCTGCATCAGATGCGGGCACGATGTGTTCTTTTGTTCACCGATTTGATCGAGCGCGCGGTAAAGCCGGTCGTTGTTGACCGCCCCGGTGTCCACGCCAAGCAAATCATCCCGCGCCGTGGTTTTATGCCCGTATTCGGTCATGCCCAGCTCGGAGTGCTGGGCGCAGAACCGAGCGGTGGTGAGCCATGCGGCGGTGTTGTCCCAGCCTACCGATTCACGGCTCGCTGCCAGAAGTTCCTTATCGGTGTGTTCGGCACCACAGCGCCCTAAAACTTGCTTAACCCTCGTAAGCCCCGCCGCAAAAACCGCCTCTCCGCCCAAACTTTTTTCGTCCTGACCTACACCTGCGGAACTCGGTTTAAATAGCGATTTGAGGCCTTTCAAATGAGGGTAAAAAATTGCGATCGAGAATCTGTATGGCCTCAAATCGCTACTTAAAAGGAGTAGTGCTAAAGCGTGAGTCCGGGGAGCGGGTGCCAAATCCTACCAGTTGGCCATGCCGGTGGTCACCTCGGCGAGGTGGTGGGTGTTGTCGGCTTCGGTTTGCACGCGGAAATGGCGGGAGTGCAAGGCGCGCAGGGTGCTGCGGTGGGCGATGGTCAGATAGGTGACCTCCGGCAGGGTTGCTCTCAGGCTCAGGTAGAAGGCGTGTTCTGCGGCTTCGTCCATCGCCGAGGTGGATTCGTCAAGGAAGAGCCAGTCGGGTTTGAGTAGGAAAATGCGGGCCAGGGCCACGCGTTGCTGTTCGCCGCCGGAAAGCAGTTGCGACCAGTGCTGGCACTCCTCGATGCGGCCCGCCAGGGACGGCACCTGGGCCAAGGCCAGCGCGGTGCGCACGGCCTCGGTGCTGAACTTTTCAGGAGGCTCGGGGTAGGTG